>JALNXG010000040.1 GCA_023230485.1 Melioribacteraceae bacterium | reverse complement strand
GAATTTAAGTCCGGTTCGGTAACAATTTCAATTAATGGAACGCCACAGCGATTAACGTCAACCAAAGTGCCGTACCCTTGATCGTGAATAGATTTGCCTGCATCTTCTTCAATGTGAATTCTTAATACTCTAATTTTTTTTTCACCTGTTTCAGAATTAACAAATACAAAACCATTTTCACAGATTGGCTCATCGTACTGCGAAATTTGATATCCTTTAGGAAGATCGGGGTAAAAATAATTTTTACGCGCAAATGTAGAATATTCTCGTATTGAACAATCAAGCGCTAATCCCATCATAATTGCAAATTCAACTACTTTTTTATTTAGTACAGGCAATACACCGGGATGTCCTAGGCATATAGGGCATATATTCGAGTTAGGAGGATTACCGAACTTTGTAGAACAGCCGCAAAATAATTTAGTTTTAGTTAATAATTGTGCGTGGATTTCTAATCCAATCACAGGTTCAAATTTTGTCATATTAATTGTGGATTAATGAATGAAATTAATTACCGCTTCCTTGATTATGGCAAACACCAACGAGGCGGTTAATTACTTGTATATTTTGAGGTACTTTTTGAATGCCAATAAGCTCCCAAACACCAGATTCATAATTCTGGAATTCTATTTTATATTCAAAGCCTGACTCAAAGTATGTTAATTGTTTTTTTTGTTCGGCTTCAGTTCTCTTCACAACAAGATTTCTTGTAAAAGAAACAGCGGAATTAAAACCTGTATAATTTTCAATTTGTTTTTTATTCTCATTATTACTTAATGAAATGGTAAAAGGTTTTTTTACTATTGCCATTAAGTTAGTGCAATCTGCTATCGAAGTGGTTACAACAAGAGAATCCTGATAAGATTGAGTGTTTATTCTAATAGGATTATCAAACCAGGCTAATAGATAACCGAATTGAGAGATATCCACTACCCATTGCTGAGAAGAAGATTCTAATCGAATAGGAATCTCTTTCGTGATTGTGTTTGTAACAGGGTCCCAAATTCCGGCTTTCCAATTTCCAATAAGACCTAAAGGAATATCATAAGGCATTCTTAAATAAAGTGGAGAATTAATAGAAACACTGTTATCGGCTTCAATCAATACTCCACCAAAAATATATTTACCAAATTTATTAATAACGGGGGTTCCTGCACCATAGACCGGAGTAATTGAAATATTAGAATTACCTGAAAGTGAGCCTTGATTAATTTGTAAAGATAAATTTTCTTCAGTGGAAATTGTATTTGTAACAGATGAATTAATTGCTACTCCTGAATTTATTTTAATCATACTTAAGAAAAGTAAAAAAGTTTTTCCGTCTATTGAGTCACTAATATTAATTTTTCTTATAATAGGAACATAACCCGATTTAGAAAGAGAAACAGAATACTCGCCAGTTGTGAATTTATTACTAAAATCGAAATTACCGGAGGAATCGGACAAGACAACAACACTATTGATGGTAATCGAAACTCCTGGGAGACCATATCCTGTAACCTCTGAAATGACCTTTCCTGAAATAAATTTAATATCGTTAATTGAATCAGAAACTGGTCCTGTTGGTTCAGTGTCATTTAATTCACAACTATTAAAGAAGCCTATTGAAACAAAAAAAATAATAAAGGGAATAAAAAAACTCATTTTAGAATTTTTCATTTAATGTACTTCCGATTATAATAATTAAATATAACCATACTTTTTGATAACAAAAAGTATGATTTTTATTTAATTTAAGAAGGTGAAATAAATGAAGGGATAAAATGAAATTAGATGTAATGATATTTGCAGCGCATCCGGATGATGCAGAATTAGGGATGGGTGGAACAATTGCCAATTTAACTTCAGAGGGGAAGAAAGTTGGTGTAATAGATTTATCAGCAGGAGAATTAGGTTCGAGAGGAAATGCGGGAACACGCAACAAAGAAGCCGCAGAAGCTACTAAGATTTTGAATTTAACATATAGAGAAAACTTAGGTTTTGCAGATGGGAATTTAAGACCGAATTTGGAGTATAGAAAAATAATTGTTTCTTTAATTAGGAAATATAAACCGGGAATAATATTTGCACCATATAATAATGATAGGCATCCCGATCACATAGGGGTAAGTATGCTGATAAAGGAGGCGATGTTTTTTTCGGGTGTTACTAAATATGAAACAGAAGATGATGAAGGATTGCAAAAAGCCTATCGACCGAAGAAGCTTTTTTATTTTATGCAGACTTATGAATTTCCACCTACATTTATAATCGATATAAGCAACACCTTTAAGCAAAAGATGGATGCCGTTTTTGCTTTCAATACACAGTTTCATAATCCGAATGCAGAGAATGAAGGTCCCGAGACTTTTATAAGCAGCCCTGAGTTTATTAAGTTTTTGGAAGCGCGAGCAAAATATTTTGGATTTAAAATCGGTAAAGAATATGGAGAAGCGTTTTACTGCGAAGAATTAATAGAATATGACTTAAATTACTTGTTGGAGGGAGGAAAATGAAAATCGCATTTCTTGGAACAGGTTTAATGGGAGAACCATTAGCAGAAAAATTTATTGGTAAATCAAAACAACTATATATATACAATAGAACAAAGAGCAAAACTAATGCTCTTAAGCAGAAAGGTGCATTAGCAGCCGAAACACCTGCTGAAGCGATTAATGAAAGCAATATTATTTTCACAATGGTTACTGATTATCCTGCATTATGTTCCCTTCTATTTAGTGAGGGATACAATTCATTTACCGGAAAAATAGTAGTTCAAATGAGTACAATTTCCCCGGGGGAAAGTGAGCTATTGGAGGAACGGATAGAATCATTTGGTGGAGAATATATAGAAGCACCTGTTCTCGGCAGTATTCCACAAATTAAAGATAGCTCTTTAATGATTTTATGCGGAGGCAAAGAAGAATTAGTTAATAAATATAAACCAATACTTGAATTAATTAGTGATAATATCACTTATGTTGGAAGCATAGGGAGTGCGGCTGCAATAAAATTAGCATTAAATCAATTTATCCCTTCTCTGGCTGCAATATTTTCCGCAAGCTATTCCTATCTGATAAAGAATAATATTGATACTATACCCTTTATAAATATCCTTAAACAGAGTGCACTATATGCGCCTACTTATGATAAAAAGATTAGCAATTACGATTCAAGAAATTATGATAATCCAAATTTTCCGCTTAAGCATATGTTGAAGGATATTAACTTGATAGAAACTCAATTCAAAGAAGCGAAAATAAATACGGGTATAATTAACGCTGTAAAAGAATTGTTAATAAATGCGATGGGAGAAAACCTTGGAGATAAAGACTATTCAGCACTATACGAGGTAATTAATCCTAAGAAATAGTCGGTAGATATATTAAATGGAGAAAGTATGGAAAGGCGTTCAGTTCAATATGGAATAATTTCTTTTTCTGTTATATCATTTTTTTTAGTTTTATATCTGGTTGATTTTGGACAAGACAAATTCAATGCTGAAATAGTAGCTGCTGCGACAGTAGCAATGGCGGTTCTATGGATGACAGAAGTAATTCCACTATCGGCGACATCATTAATTCCTCTGATAATTTTTCCACTCTTTGGAGTATTAGAAGCCAATACAATCGCACAATCATATATAAATTCCACTATATTTTTATTTATTGGCGGATTTATAATTGCATTAGCAATGGAGAAATGGAATCTCCATAAAAGGGTGGCATTGACTGTAATTCTATGGTTTGGTTCTTCTCCATCGGGAGTGGTACTCGGATTTATGATCGCAACTGCATTTATATCGATGTGGATTTCAAATACCGCAACTGCGCTGATGGTGCTCCCAATTGGTTTAGCGATTATGCATAAATTGGAGGAAGAATATGGAAAGAAGGAGATGCTTCCATTTTCTAAAGCATTAATGTTGGGGATTGCATTTGCTTGCACGGTTGGGGGAATTGCGACATTAATTGGCACTCCACCGAATCTAGTATTCTTAAGAGTCTATTCAATAAGTTTTCCAGATAAACCACCAATTCTATTTGGAGAATGGATTAAAATTGCTTTCCCAATAAGTGTTGTTCTATTAATTATTATCTGGTATTTGATTGCAAAGGTTTTTTATCCTGTTCGAAAAGGATTGATATTTGATCCAAAAATCTTAAAGAAGGAAAAAGAATCACTTGGCAAAACTACTTATGAAGAAAAAATAGTAATGACAATTTTCGTTCTTACATCTTTATTATGGATATTCAGAGTAGAATTAGATTTAGGATTTGTGAAGATTCCCGGTTGGTCCAAATTGCTTCCGCATTATAAATTTTTAGATGATGGAACAGTTGCAATGATGATGGCTTTTCTACTTTTTATTCTACCTGCAAAATCCGATAGATCTAAAAGGGGCTATATAATTGATAATGATGTAATAAGAAAAGTGCCTTGGGATATCATTTTATTATTCGGAGGTGGTTTTGCTATCGCTGAAGGATTTATTAAAAGCGGACTTTCTGAATTGATTGGAAAGCAATTTATCGCATTGAATGGATTTCCATTGATAATAATAATTGGTGTTATTTGTTTAGTTATAACATTTCTTTCTGAAGTTACATCCAATACTGCGACAGCACAGATTGCATTGCCTGTATTAGCATCACTTGCAGTTCAAATGAATACAGATCCATTATTAATAATGATTCCGGCAACACTTGCGGCATCAATGGGATTTATGCTGCCGATTTCTACACCACCAAATGCTATTGTGTTTAGCAGTGAGAGATTGAAAATTATAGATATGGTAAAACCTGGAATATTCTTAGATTTTATTTGCATAGTAGTAATAACATTGTTATCCTATATTTTATTGACATAATGAATCGATTATTGAAAATTATCATCTAATTTATATATATAAAAAAGGAGAATGCTATGTCATATTATAATAAGAGAGAATTAAGTATTGGATTTGATGAAGCAATTGCAAAGATAGGCGAAGAATTAAAAAAAGAAGGTTTTGGAATTCTTACCGAAATTGATGTGAAAGAAACATTTAAGAAAAAACTTGATGTTGATTTTCGGAGATATAAAATATTAGGTGCTTGTAATCCTCCATTTGCTTATAAAGTATTGCAATTAGAAGAAAATATAGGTGTATTGCTGCCATGCAATGTAGTCGTCCAAGAAAAGGAAGATGGAAAAGTTTCTGTTAGTTTTGTAAATCCGATGGAATCGATGCAGAATGTAAATAATCCATTACTAGCAGATACAGCTTCAGAGGTTACCGAAAAATTAAATAAGGTTTTGGGAAACTTGTAAAATAAATAAGATTAATTACCCCCGATTTTGTGTATTTTCAAAGTCGGGGTTTTTTATTTTAAATGAGGTGGACATGGCTAAGATAATATTAAAGAAGAATGAAGACAGAAGAGTAATAAAAGGACATCAGTGGATATTTAGTAATGAGATTCATTTAATTGAAGAAAGTCCTGAGAATGGAAGTATTGTTGAAGTGTATGACAGTAAGAATAAATTTCTCGGTTCGGGATTCTACAATAAAAATTCGCTTATATCAGTAAGGATATTAAGTAGGGAAAAAATTGAGAATACGGCTGAATTACTTAAGGAAAGAATATTAGCTGCGTATGAGTTAAGGAAAACGTGTTTATCGGGGAGAGAATCATACAGATTAGTTTTTAGCGAAAGCGATTTTATGCCCGGATTAATAATTGACAGATATAACGATACCTATGTATTGCAAGTCTATTCATATGGTATGGAAAAGAATATTGAGCTTGTTTGCGATATATTGAAGAATGAATTAGGTGCTAAAAATATTTTCTCGAAGAATGAAGAGTATTATAGAGTACTTGAAGGACTTCCAATCGAAGATAAAGTTTATCTTGGTGAAATTGCAGATGAAGTAATATCTGAAGGTGAAATTAAATACACAATTGATTTTACTAAAGGACATAAAACAGGTTTCTATTTTGATCAATCGGATAATAGGCAATTCCTTTCTAAATTGGTTTTAGGTAAAACTATGCTAGATTGCTTTTGCAATTCGGGTGGTTTTGGATTGAATGCGCTTAAAGCTAATGCTAAGTCGGTAACTTTCGTTGATTCATCAGAGACAGAAATGGAAAATGCGAAAAGAAATATTTTTCTAAATGAATTATCGGGCGAGAATGAATTTGTAGTTGGAGATGTTTTCGAAAAGTTAGAAAAATATAAAGCAGATGGAAGAATATTTGACATTGTAAATCTTGATCCACCGGCATTCGCTAAAAACAAAAAGAATTTACTCAGTGCAATTGCCGGATATGAAAAATTAAATAAACTCGGTATGGAAGTTTTGGCAAATGGTGGATTATTATCAACTTCTTCATGTTCATTCCATTTGAAGAAGAAGGAATTTTTAGAATCTGTTCAAAATGCGGCACGAAAGGCAAAAAAGGAAATCAAATTAGTATATTATAATACAGCATCGATGGATCATCCGGTTCTACCGGAGATGAATGAAACTTCATATCTAAAATTTGCGCTCTTTTTTGTAAAAGATTTGTAGATTTATTTCATTTTTTAAAGATTTTCAAGAATTTAGAGAAACTTTTAAATTTTCGTTTTGTAAAAATTAGGTGTGAATTCAAAATTAGGAGGATAAAATTTGGATATTACTGTTCTAAACGAACGGATTAGAAAAGAAAGCGAGTTTATAGACGTTCTATTCCATGAAATCAGTAAAGCAATAGTTGGTCAAAAAAATATGGTCGAGAAGTTAGTAGTGGGACTTCTATCAAATGGACACGTTTTATTAGAAGGAGTACCGGGACTAGCAAAGACCTTAGCAATCAAATCACTTTCATCAATTATGAAAGCAAATTTTCAAAGGATACAATTTACACCTGATCTCTTACCTGCGGATTTATTAGGTACTTTAATCTATAATCAGAAAGATGGAAATTTTTCGATTAAAAAAGGACCAATTTTCTCCAATTTTATATTAGCGGATGAGATTAACCGTGCCCCCGCAAAAGTTCAGAGCGCACTCCTTGAAGCGATGCAGGAGCGTCAAGTAACAATTAGCGATACTACATTCAAATTAGAAGAGCCATTTTTAGTATTGGCAACTCAAAACCCAATTGAGCAAGAAGGTACATATCCATTACCTGAAGCACAAGTCGATCGTTTTATGCTAAAGATAAAGATCACGTATCCAAGCAAAGAAGAAGAATTAAAAATTATGCGGATGTACACAAATGATATTTCGGAAAATATAAATGCCGTGATTACAAAAGAGGATATTATTCGTGCACGTCAAGTTGTAAAAGATATTTATATAGATGAAAAGGTTGAGAAATATATACTTGATATAGTATTCGCTACACGTAACCCGGCGGAATATGGGTTAAATGAACTGACTGATTTAATTAGTTATGGCGCATCTCCAAGAGCTACACTTAATTTGGCGAATGGTGCAAAATCAATGGCATTTATTAAAAGACGTGGATATGTAGTTCCTGAAGACGTAAGAAGTATTTGTGCTGACGTAATGCGACATAGAATAGCAGTTACTTATGAAGCCGAAGCACAGGAGATAAATTCGGATAATATAATTCAGCAGATATTAAACAAAGTAGAAGTTCCATAAAATGCCTTCAAATGAACAGATAAAGCAAATACGCCAAATCGAGATTCGTACTAAAGCATTAGTGAACGATATATTCTCAGGTGAATACCACTCTGTATTTAAGGGGAGGGGAATGGCATTTTCTGAAGTAAGAGAATACCAGCCAGGAGATGACATCAGAAGTATTGACTGGAACGTAACGGCACGGTTCGGACATCCATTCGTGAAAATATTCGAAGAGGAAAGAGAGCTGACTGTTATGCTGATTGTGGATATGAGTAGTTCGATGGGATTTGGTAGTGTTCATAAAACTAAACAGCAGATAGCTGCTGAGCTAAGCGGTGTGCTGGCTTTTTCGGCACTTCAAAACAATGATAAGGTAGGTTTAATTTTATTTACAGATAAGATTGAAAAATTTGTTCCGCCGAGAAAAGGGAAGAGTCACGTATTAAGAATTATTAGAGAAGTCCTAACCTTTGAGCCGCAGGCTAAGCAGACAAATATTAAGACAGCATTAGAGTTTTTCAATCATGCAATCAAGAAAAAATGTATTGCTTTCCTTGTATCTGACTTTATGGACTTGGGATATGAAAAAATTATAAAGACTGTAAGCAAAAAGCACGATTTGATTTCAATAGCTATTACTGACCCAAGGGAATTATCAATACCCAAAGGTGGACTAATAAGAGTTTATGACGCAGAAAGCGATATGGTAAGAAATCTTGATACAAGTTCGCAAAGCGTTCATGCGTGGTTTAATGAAACACTCAAAAGAAGATTAGAGATTAGAAAAAGTATTTTTATTTCAAGTGGAGTAGATTCGATAGAAGTAAATATAAAAGAAGATGATAATGAGTCGTATATAAAGCCAATGATTAATTTTTTTAAAATGCGTGAAAAAAGATGGTAAAAATTTACAAATTATTGTTGTTTGTGTTTATATCGTTTGTAACAATTAATGCACAAGATATAACCGTACAAAGTTATACAGATTCTGCGCGTTATTATGTGGGCGATTATATCCAGCTTCATCTTGAATTAAAGTATAATAAAAGTATTAAACCAATCATTCCCGCAGTAAAAGATTCAGTAAAGGAATTGGAATTTATAAAGAATCTTCCTGTAGAGAAAAAGGAGGATGGAGATAATGTAATAGAGAAGCATACTTTTATTTTTTCAAAGTATGATTCCGCCGAAATAAAAATTCCACCTATAAATATTTACTATACACAAGGTAATAGTTCTGAACAAAAACTTACTCAGACGAGTGAGATAAAATTAATTGTAAAAAAAATATTAGTAAATGCAGAAGAAGAGATTAAGGATGTAAAAGAACCATTAGAAATTTATCTTAGTCCTTGGATTATTGCATTAATCGTTGTTCTAATTATAATTTTGGTTTTGGGCAGTTATTATTTATATGATAGATACAAAAAGAAAAAAGCAAATATAATACCGGAAGAGAAACCAATTTATATACCTGCCTATAATATTGCTTTAGAAGCATTGCAGTCTTTAGAAGGAAGGAAATTATGGCAGAACGGATCAATAAAAGTATATCACACAGAGATAACGGAAATTATCAGACGTTATATAGAAGCCGATTTTAATATTCCGGCAATGGAAATTACATCGGGGGAACTAATGACAAGTTTAAGAGAAGTAATAATTGATGACAAAGAAATTTTAGAATCAGCGAATAGGTTTTTTGAAAATGCTGATATGGTGAAATTTGCGAGATTTAATCCAATGCCGAAAGTAAATGAAGAGATGATGTTACAAGCTTATGATTTTGTAAAGAAAGCAAAAGAGATAAAGGAAAGAAATAACGGAGCTGCAATAAATGGGTGATGTAACGTTTGCTTATCCGATTTTTCTATATCTATTAATCCTAATTCCTTTACTTTGTTATTTTTATTGGAAGAAGAATAGATATCTTTTTACAGAGCTAAAATACTCTTCGTTTGAATTATTTGGCGAAGCGAAGGAAAGTATAAAAGAAAGATTAGCACACCTTCCATTTATATTAAGGATGATTGCATTATCACTTTTTTTGATTGCTATGGCGCGTCCACAGTCTTTTTCTTCGGGTGAAAATATATATACCGAAGGGATTGATATTGCAATGGTACTGGATATTTCAGGAAGTATGCTTGCTGAAGATTTTAAACCAAATAGATTAGAAGCTGCTAAAAATGTAATAGATAAATTTGTAAAAGGCAGAACTTCAGATAAAATCGGATTAGTAATCTTTGCAGGCGAAAGTTTTACTCAAGTTCCACTTACGATTGATTATATGGTATTAAGAAATCTTTTAAAAGAAGTGTATAGTGGAATGGTAGAAGATGGAACAGCGATAGGAAATGCAATAGCTAACGGTGTAAATCGCTTGAAAACGAGCAAAGCAAAAAGTAAAGTAATGATATTGCTCACTGATGGTGTAAATAATTCCGGCGAAATTGATCCTATGACTGCAGCGCAAATCGCTCAAAAATTTGGTATAAGAATTTATACGGTAGGAGTTGGAACCATTGGACAAGCACCGTATCCTTTTAATACTCCGTTTGGGAGAAGAGTGCAGATGGTGCCCGTTGAGATTGATGAAAGTTTATTAAAAAGTATTTCTAAGCAAACAGGCGGAAGCTATTTTAGAGCAACAAATAATAAAAGTTTAGAAAATATTTATAATGAAATTGATAGATTAGAAAAAACGAGAGTGGAAGTAACCTCATATAGAAAGGCAGCAGAGCTTTTTTATAATTGGGTATGGGCAGGATTCTTTTTCCTTCTCTTGGAGTTTTTTATTACAAAATTATATTTAAGGAAAATGCCTTAATATGTTCAGATTTGCTAATCCGGAATATTTACATCTATTATATGTTATTCCAATAATGGTATTGATTTACTATTATTTTTATAAGAAGGAAAATTCTTTTTTAGAAAAATTTATTGGTCTCCAACTTCACAAATATGTAATACCTGAAAGAAGTACAATTAAGAATCATATAAAGTTTGGAATATACTCAGCCGCATTACTATTAATAATATTAACATTAGCGAATCCGCAAATAGGAACGAGAGTGGAAGAAGTAAAACAGCTTGGTATAGATGTTTATATTGCTTTAGATGTATCACTAAGTATGAGTGCCGAGGATATAAAGCCGAATAGATTACAAAAAGCAAAATTTGATATAACGAAATTAATTCAAAAACTTGAAGGCGATAGAATCGGATTAATTATATTTTCGGGCAGGGCATATATACAATTCCCATTAACTACAGATTATGGTGCAGCCAATTTATTCTTGAATACTGTAAATACAGGTTCGATCCCACAACCGGGAACTGCCTTAGCCGAAGCAATTAATTTGGCCTCGGAATCATTTAAGGAAGATAAAGTAACAGAGAAAGTAATAATTGTAATCTCTGATGGAGAGGACCACGAAGGGGATATTGATAAAGCAATAGAAAATGCAAATGACAAGAATATAAAAATATACACGATAGGTATTGGTTCTGTAACGGGCGTCCCAATTCCTGTATATGATGAAAGAGGTAATAATCTCGGATTCAAAAATGATTTGTCAGGTAATACAGTACTAACTAAATTAGACGAGAATACATTAAAGCAGATAGCGAAGGAATCAGGCGGGGAGTATTTTAAGACTCAGCAAAATTCAGATGAACTTAATGAAATATATAATAAGCTATCAAACTTAGAACAGTCGGAATATGGGACAAAGAAGGTAACTGAATATGAAGATAGATATTATTATTTTCTATTCCCTGCTTTGCTATTACTTTTTATAGATGCATTTATATCAAACAGAAAATCAAAATTATATCAGAAGTTATATAAAAATAACGGAGAGCAATGAGACGTAATTATTTATATATGATTGTGTTTTTTATACCGATTATAGTTTTCGGACAGTCACTAAGAGGATTAAATAACGAGGGAGTAGAAAAATATAAGGATAAAAATTACTCTGACGCAGAAGTATTTTTTAAAAAAGGGATAGAAAAAGATTCAACATCTTTCCAACCTCATTTTAATTTAGGAGATGCTTTATACAAACAGAATAGATTAGATGAAGCAATAAAATCGTTTAAGAAATCAGCAGAGATGACTGACGATGATATATTAAAAGCAAAGGCATATCATAATCTCGGCAATACTTACCTCAAACAGCAAAAATATAAGGAAGGTATTGAAGCATATAAAAATTCATTAAAAAAGAATCCTCAAGATTTAGAAACAAAGTACAATTTGTCTTATGCTTTGAATCAATTGCAACAGCAACAACAGAATCAAGATAAAAATCAGGATAAGAACCAGGATAAAAATAAAGACGATAAGCAGAATCAAGATAAGAATCAGGATAATAAAGACGAAAAGCAGAATGATGATAAAAAAGATCAGGATAAGCAGAACCAGCAACAAAAACAACCTCAACAGAAAGATCAGATTTCCAAGGAAGAAGCAGAACGGATTCTGCAGGCATTAAAAAATAATGAAAATGATATTCAGAAAAAAATAAGAAAAATCAAAGGTAAACCTGTAAGAAATGAAAAAGACTGGTAATATATTATTCATTTTATTTTTCTTATGCTTTGGTATTTCGGAGGCGCAAGAATTAAGCGCATCTGTAAATCGAAGCAAAGTCGGATTAAATGAAAATTTTCAAATCGATTTTTCATTTACATGTGAAGACGTGAATGGAATAAGGAAATTCACACCACCAGTATTTTCCAATTTTAGAATATTGTCAGGACCAAATCAATCAACGAGCATGCAAATTATAAACGGAAAAATGAATGGTTCAGTTTCATTTTCATATATCGTACAACCTGTATCGTTGGGTGAATTTGGAATTGGGGCAGCAATAGTTAATTATAATGGGAATAATTATGCTTCCAAACCAATAAAAATTCAAGTTGTTCAAGGAAGTACAGCTCCGAAATCAGGTCAACAAGATGATGGAACAGTAACAGAAGATTTATCTAAAAGTGTTTTTATATTAGCTGAGGTAGATAAAAGAAAAGTCTATCAGGGCGAGCAAGTAACTGTTACATATAAATTATATACTAAGCTAAATATTAATTCTCCGCAAATAAGTAAACTTCCTAATTATGAAGGTTTTTGGCAGGAAGAAATAGAGACTTCTAATACAATTAATTTTGATATTGTTATGTATAAAGGGGAAAGATTTCGTTCTGCTAAGTTAAAGCAGGTAGCTTTATTTCCTACAAGAACCGGAACTCTTTCGGTTACTCCATTTGAGTTAAATATTCCTGTAATGATACAAAGGAAAAAACAACAAAGAAGTAATTCTGTGTTTGATGATTTCTTTAATGATCCGTTTTTTAATAGAACTGAAACAGTACAGCATACAGCAAAATCAAATACTTTAAAAATTGAAGTTCTCCCATTGCCACAAAATAAACCGGACAGTTATAATGGTGCTGTCGGTACTTTTTCTATAAAAGCTTACACTGACAAAAAAGATGTAAAAACAAACGAGAGCATCAATCTAAAAATTGAAATAGAAGGTACTGGAAATATTAAATTATTAACTCTTCCTGATTTAATACTACCGAATACAGTGGATAAATATGAACCAAAGATTAGCGAATCAATAAATCGTTCCGGCAAGATAAATGGGAAGAAAATATTTGAGTATTTAATCGTACCTCGTCAATCTGGTGAATTTAAAATTCCTTCGATAGAATTAAGTTCATTTAATCCAGCGACAGCTATATATAGCACAAAGAAAACAGACGAGATAAGTATACATGTTGAGCAAGGCACTGGCAGTTATGCAAATAGTCCTGCACCAAATCAAAAAGAAGATGTATCAATGCTTAGTAAGGATATAAGATATATAAGCAATTTAATTGAAGAGTTTGAACCTATTTATAAAGTAGATAATATTGGTAATTGGTTTTGGATATTGAATACCTCTTTTGGGGTTGTCTTTATTGGTATGCTTATTTATTCTAAGAGGAAACAAAAATTATACAGCAACGAGTCATTGCTAAAATATTATAAAGCGGGGAAGGTAGCAAAAGAAAGACTAAAAGCAGCAAAAAAAGCCTTAGATAGTAAAGATGAAAATCTCTTTTTCTTTGAATTATCAAAAGTTATTTATGGATATCTTGAGGACAAGTTAGCGATAGATAAATCGATCTTTACTTTAGAGTATGCGGCAGAAAAACTTCGACAGAGAAATTTTTCGGAAAACGTAATTGAAAAGTTTTTAGCTATTGCGAATTATTGTGAGACTTCAAGATATTCCCCTGTAAGTAAAGATATGACAACCGCAGAAGAATATTATAAAAAGGCTTATGATTTTATTTTAGAAGTCGATTCAAATCTAGGACTAAAAAAATGAAAAAGCTCTTATTGTTAATAATCCTATTTTCGTCAATTCTTGATGCACAGAACGAAACAAATTTTTTTAATGAAGGGAATAAATTATTCAAAGAAAAGCAATTCAATAAAGCGATAGAAAAATATGGAGAAATTCTAAAATTAAACAAAGGAAATGCTACCGTATATTATAACTTAGGCAATAGCTATTTTAGAATTGGACAGCTTGGGTATTCCGTTTTGTTTTACGAAAAAGCATTAAAAATTGACCCGAATTTTGAAGATGCAGAATTTAATCTTGCGGTAGTAAAAGCTAGAACTATTGATAAGATAAACCCTATTCCCAAACTATTCCTATTTGAATGGTGGGAAGGTATTATAAATATTTTTGATGTTAACGGCTGGCTAATTGTTCTGTCGGTTTTGTTTGCATTGTTTTTAATTGCACTATTTAATTATTTGAGAGGTAGAAGAATAGAAACACAGAAGATATCTTTTTTCTCTAGTTCACTCCTATTTGCTTTGTTAATTTTCTTTGGTTTGGTAGTGGTAGGGAGAATAAATTTTAACGAAAGAAACATTCGGGGCGTGGTCGTTGTTAATATGGTATCTGCAAAATATGCTCCTGATGAAAAAAGTTCTGACGCGTTTATATTGCATGAAGGAGCGGATTTTAAGATTGAAGATAAAATAGATAATTGGTATAAGATACGTTTGACAGATGGAAAAATTGGCTGGATAGAAAGAAAAGCTCTCGAAGTGATTTAAGTTACACCCACCTTATTTAACCGATAAACACAAATGACATTTTAATGTTATATTATTATATTTATATTTCATATAACATAAATAAGACACTATATAAATGAAAAAACAAATTTTGCATTTCCTGATAATCGGGATGGTTGTTTTGTTTACCTCGTGTGATCTAACCAAAGATTCAACGACAAGTCCCGAAGTTTCAGATCGATTAGTGCCATACAATCCATATCCACCTGATGGACAAACAGAAGAGCTTTTAGTAGTTACATTAAGGTGGGAATCGGATGGAGATGAATTCGATGTATATTTTGATAAAAAAAGTTCTCCTTCAAAATTGCTTGTTTCAAATATCGATAATAAATCAGTAGTTGTAACAGGCTTAGATTACTTGACAAAATATTACTGGAAGGTAGTTTCAAAGAAAAATGGTGTTGTAAAAGAAGGAACTGTTTGGAATTTTTCCACATTAGGAAGACCCTCTCCCAATAGCGGTGGTGGTTATGTACTACTAAAAAATTCAATTGAAACGAGCACTCCAAGCAATGTAAATGTTTTGTTTCAGGTAGTTGACTTGAATAATCAAGGGATTACTGATCTTACTGAAGCAGATTTTGAGGTGTATGAGGATGGGCTCCCGATCTCACCATCAGAATCCGAATTAAAAATAGTTAGAAAAGAGGATTTGTATTACCGAATTAAAACGGTATTAATGCTAGACAATAGTACGAGCTTGACCGATAGTATTGACGCAATACAATTAGCAGCAGCAGATTTTATAAGAAATTTAGTTCCGTACCAAGAAGTAGCCCTATATGCCTTTTCAGAGAATCCGGTTTTATTGCAGGACTTTACATCAGATAAAAATATTTTGATAGATGCGCTTAGCAAATACCAATTAGGATTCCCGACAACAAACCTATATGGGGCTGTTGTCGAGGGTGCTAATAAATGGAAAGATGTTTTTAAGATTGGTGAAACTATCCAAGGTTATATGGTGCTATTTACAGATGGAAGGGACACTCAAGGATCTACATCTTTGAATCAAGCACTAAACGCAATCCACAATAAAATAGTTTTTACAATTGGATTAGGTAAGGAGATTGAACCGGAAATATTAACGAGATTAGGAACAGGCGGATTTTTTAATGTTAATAGCACTGCTGAAATTGAATCGCGCTTATCCGAAATACAAGAAAAAATAGTTACTTATGCAAAGAGTTTTTATCTTCTTACGTATAAAAGTCCGAAGAGAGGAAATTTTAATCACGTGCTTACAATTAGAGTGAAAAACAATCCATATACCGGAAGTTACGCACAGTTATCAGGGAATTTTAATAGCGGTACTTTTTTCTCAGCAAAATTATCAGGGAAGTTATAAGTGGCTGTTAATAAAAAAGATGTAGAGTATATAGCTTCATTGGCAAAACTAAAATTTGATGAGAACGAACTTTCATCAATTACAGAGGATTTAAATAATATTTTAGGGTATGTCGAAAAATTGAATGAGCTTAATACAGATAACATTGAACCATTATATTATCCGATAGAATATGAAAACGTATTAAGAGAAGATATAGAAATAGAATCATTACCAACCGAAAAAGGTCTGGAAAATGCAGTTGATAGAACAGACGAACATTTCAGAGTCCCCAAAGTAATTAATAAAGAAATATGATAATAGGAATAATACCCGCAAGATTCGGCTCCACACGTTTAATGGGGAAACCGTTAGCTGATATCGGAGGTAAACCGATGATTCAGCATACATTTGAAAGAGCAAAAAAATCTAAGCTTTTAGATAAAGTTATAATTGCTGTTGATGACGAGCGGCTTTTACAAGTGGCAAAAGATTTCAAAGCAGAAGCTTACCTCACGCCAAAGGAGATATCCACCGGTTCCGATAGGATCGCCTATGTTACACGAAAACTAAAGGATATTGATATTGTTGTAAATATACAAGGGGACGAACCGTTCATTCAGCCAGAAATGATTGATGAAGCAATTGAGCCACTTTTATTTGACAAAAACGTTAATGTTTCCACTTTAGCAAAAAGGGTAACGACTGTAGATGAACTTCAAGCACCATCAGTAGTAAAGGTTGTTTTCGATTATAATAATTTTGCTCTTTACTTCTCACGTTCTCCAATTCCTTATGTAAGGGATGCGAGAACTAAAAGAGAGAGAGTTGATACAGGGGAAATATATAAACATATTGGTTTATACGTTTATAGAACAGATTATCTATTGAGATTTACAGAACTAAAACCGACAGATTTAGAACAGATAGAAAAATTAGAACAATTACGAATGTTAGAAAACGGATTTAAAATAAAGATAGTAGTAACCGAAAGAGAGAGTTTCTCGGTAGATACACCTGCAGATTTGGAGTATGCTAGAAAATATTACGCAAAGCTCCTTAAATTGCAAAGCAAAACTGGGAAATAATGTAGATTATTTGACAAAATCAATTTAAGATTTTCGGTTCTGTAGTTGATATCATTAGCGTTTTTATTGCGAATTCGAAAGAACAACTAATTGCGGTTAAGATTGTCTTTTTTGATTATAACTACTATCTTTCTATACTAAATTGTAATAAAATGGTGAAATAATGGAAAACAAAATTCGAGTATTAGTAGCAAAAGCAGGATTAGATGGACATGATCGAGGTGCAAAAGTAGTAGCAGCGGCTTTGAGAGATGCAGGAATGGAAATTATATATTCGGGATTACGTCAAACACCTGAAATGATCGTTGAAGCAGCGATTCAAGAAGACGTTCATGCAATAGGAATCAGTATTCTTTCCGGTGCGCACATGACAATATTTCCAAAAATAATTGATTTAATGAAAGAAAAAGAATTAGATGACGTATTATTATTCGGTGGGGGGATTATTCCAGAAGAGGACTTAATTGCCTTAAAAGGGATGGGAGTAGGAGAATTATTTACACCGGGTACACCAACTACGGATATAATTAAATTTTTGGAAAAATGGGTTGCTTAACATCCTCGTCAGTAATTTCTATCCCTATCATTATTACCGGAAGTAATGGAAAATAAAAGCAATAGAATAATCTTTATTGACCTAATGAGAGCACTAGCTGTTCTTATGATGGTACAAGGGCATACTATTGATACATTATTAGCCGATTCATACAGGACCAATGAATCTATCTTCTTTAATGCTTGGTTTATGGTAAGGGGGTTTACAGCTCCGATATTTATGTTTACATCCGGTGTGGTTTTTACATATTTATTAAAGAATCAAAAGAAACCCTTCAGCGAAAATCCGAGAGTAAAAAAAGGTCTTAAACGATTTCTTAATTTAGTATTGTTAGGTTATTTCCTTCGTTTTCCTACTTTTCAGATATTCGATTTCTCTTCAGTTGTATCTGAGCAATGGCGAACTTTTTTTGTTGTGGATGCTCTCCATTTAATAGGGTTTGGACTATTGTTTATAATAGGACTAACTTATCTAACCGAAAAATTTAAAGCGAACGATTACACTTTTTATATAGCAGGGGCACTCTTCTTTTTCTTAGCATCAATTTTTACAGAAAAAATTAAATGGATAAATTTTTTCCCATTACCGGTTGCATCATATTTTTATATGGGGACAAATTCTTTATTTCCATTTTTCCCTTGGGCAGGATATGTATTATGCGGTGCTTTATTAGGTACTTATTTATCACGAAATCGAGCAGCAATTTCAGAAAAAAGTTTAACTCTTAAACTCCTTACCGCAGGTATGATTTTAATTTTATCATCTGAATTATTAGATGTAATCCAATACTACTTTTATTCGGAAGTAAGTTTTTGGACATCGCCAGTGAGTTTAATAACATTCAGATTGGGAATGGTATTTATACTCAATTCTGCAATGTCATTTATTGCGTCAAAAGTAAATTCGATCCCGATTTTAATAAGACAGGTGGGTACTCACACATTAGTAATTTATGCAGTACATGTAATTATTTTATATGGAAGTGCATGGATTCCGGGTATTTATGGTAAATTTGCTAAATCTTTTAATACATTACATTCTGCAATTGCGGGAATTGTGATGATTACTTTAATGATTGCCATGGTAGTAGTAATTGAAAAATTTAAAGTCGTTTTTATAGAACAGAAGAAAAGATGAGAAAAACAGAAACAGTAAATCCATCCTTGAAAGAGGAAGAAAAAAGTTTTGAATCTTCAATAAGACCCAGTTCATTTGATGAGTTTGCAGGTCAAAAAAAGATTGTTGATAATCTAAAAGTATTTATTGGAGCGGCAAAAAAAAGGGAGGAGGGATTAGACCATGTTTTATTGACCGGACCTCCGGGATTAGGCAAGACGACATTAGCAAATATTATAGCAAATGAGATGGGAGTAAAAATAAAAATCACCTCCGGTCCTGTATTAGAAAAGCCGGGCGATCTTGCCGGGCTTCTAACCAATCTTGAAGAAAAATCAGTTCTATTTATAGATGAAATACATCGCCTTAGTCCAGTAGTGGAAGAATATCTATATTCGGCGATGGAAGATTTTAAACTTGATATAATGATTGATAGCGGTCCGAATGCGCGTTCGATTCAAATAAAACTTCCTCCATACACTTTAATAGGAGCAACTACAAGAGCGGGGTTATTAACTGCACCATTAAGAGATAGATTTGGAATTAAATCACGACTTGATTATTATGAAAGCAGCTTAATTCAAAAAATAATTATTCGGTCATCGGAGATATTAAATGTAAAAATTGATTCCGATGCTGCAGAAGAGATAGCAAAAAGATCGAGAGGTACACCGAGAATAGCGAATAGGTTATTAAAAAGAACGCGTGATTTTGCTGATTATGATAATAAGATAGCAATCGATTTAGAAACTGCAAGGAAGGCTTTAACCGCATTAGAAGTGGATGATGATGGATTAGATGAAATGGATAAGGATATAATCCTTACAATAATCGAAAAGTTTAATGGTGGCCCTGTGGGGCTTAATAATTTAGCAGTTTCTGTAAATGAAGATGCGGGAACAATTGAGGAAGTTTATGAGCCATTTCTGATTCAGCAGGGATATATTCAAAGAACCCCACGCGGAAGAGAAGCAACGGAATTAGCATATAAGAGATTTAATAAAAAACGAAATTCAAAATTAGAACAAAGTAATTTATTCCAATGATAAAAATAGATGATATAAAAATAGGCGGTGGAAATCCTTTCGTTTTAATTGCAGGACCTTGTGTAATTGAAAGCGAAGAATTAATCTTTAACACCTCATCGAAAATAAAAGAAATAACAACACGACTTGGGATCCCGTTTATTTTCAAATCCAGTTATAAAAAAGCGAATAGGACAAGTCTAGATTCATTTACAGGACTTGGTGATAGAGAAGCATTAGAAATACTTTCAAATGTAAAAAAGAAATTTGGAGTTCCTGTAATAACTGATATACATACTGAACCGGAAGCGGAGATGGCAGCGGAGTATGTTGACCTTCTTCAAATACCTGCTTTTTTATGTCGTCAGACTGAGCTATTAGTAGCGGCAGGGAAGACCGGAAAAATTGTTAATATTAAAAAAGGGCAATTTTTAGCTCCTGAAGATATGGCACACGCTGTGGATAAAGTATTATCAACGGGGAATGATAAAATTATGCTAACTGAAAGAGGAACAACATTCGGTTATCATAATTTAGTTGTAGATATGCGTTCTTTAGTAATAATGAGAGAACTTGGTTATCCCGTTGTAATGGATGCTACACATGCAGTTCAGCAACCAAGTGTGGGTTCGATATCCGGAGGTCAACCAAAATTTATTAAGACTTATGCTAGGGCGGCAGCAGCGGTAGGAATTGATGCTTTATTTCTTGAGGTGCACCCTGACCCGGCAAAAGCTTTGAGTGATTCTGCAAGTCAATTAAAATTAGATGAACTTGAAGAGCTATTAATTTCTATAAAAAAAATTGATGATATGATTTAGAATCAAGAATGATTTCATAAATTCAAATAAAGTATATAGAGGATAGAAATAAATATAAATTTATATGAGTAAGCGAGAAATGAAACTGAGCGCAGAAGAAAAATCGATTATTGCAAAAGGTAAACAAGTAATTGAAATCGAAGGAAAGGCGGTATTAAGTCTTTCGAATAGTATTGATGAAAATTTTTTAAATGCAGTGAATTTAATTTTCCATTCCAAAGGGAGAATTATATTAAGCGGAATGGGTAAATCAGGCTTAATTGCTCGAAAAATTGTAGCGACTCTAAATTCAACGGGCACAGCAGCAATATATATGCATCCGACCGATGCACTTCATGGTGATCTTGGGATGGTACGCAAGCAAGATGTAGTAGTTTTATTATCGAAAAGCGGTCATACAGAAGAATTATTAAATCTTCTTCCCATATTAAAAAGGATCAAAGTTAGGTTAATTGGATTAATAGGAAATCAAGAATCAAAATTAGCAAAAGCGTGTGATGTTGTATTAAATGTAAAAGTGGAAGAAGAAGCATGTCCGCATGATTTAGCACCGACATCTTCGACTACTGCGACCTTAGCAATGGGTGATGCGCTTGCTGTTGCTCTCCTCGAACTAAGAGGATTTACTGCTCAGGATTTTGCAATGTTACATCCGGGGGGAAGTCTTGGGAAAAGACTTTCGCTTAAAATTTCTGAAATTATGATCGAAGGTAAAGACGTTCCGATAGTGAAAACTTCTACATCGTTAAAGGATACTATTCTTACGATTACTTCAAAACGATTGGGAATGACTTGCGTAGTAAATAATAAAAAGGAATTAGAAGGTATAGTTACAGATGGAGATATAAGAAGACTATTAGAAAAAACATTGGAATTTAAGGACTTGACTGCAATAGATGTAATGTCTAAAAATCCCAAAACAATTACAAATAATTTCTTGGCATCTTTTGCACTTCAGCAGATGGAAAAATTTAAGATTACTTCATTAATAGTAGCAGATAAAAAAAAGCATCCAATTGGTGTTGTACATCTTCATGATTTAGTAAAATTAGGACTTCAGAAAAGATGAAGTATTTCTTAGTCATTGTTTTAATTATATTTATTTTTATAGGATGTGGCGAGGAAAAGGTTAAGCCGGAAATAGATACAAACGAATCTAAAAATATGCCAATTCAAGAAAGTTGGAACTCGAAAATAATTTTCTCACAAGAGGGAAGAATAAAAGCTGTTCTTTTTACACAGCATTTAGAAATATTTGATGAAAAAAATGAATCTTTGCTTGAGGATATTAAAATAGAATTTTATGACTCAAATAATGTAAAGACAACTACTCTAACGGCATTAAGAGGGAAAGTGGATGACTTAACGAAAAATATGTATGCAATAGAAAATGTAATTGTAGCAAATGATAGTGGGGTAGTATTGACAACTGATGAACTAATGTGGCGCAATTCTGATGAAAAAATTATTACAGATAAATTTGTAAAGATAGTTTCTAATGAAGAAATTATTGAAGGGTATGGTTTGGTCTCGGATCAACATTTAAAGAACTATGTAATTAAACGAATTACTTATTCAGCAGTTAAAGTTACAAATGAAAAATAAATTTCTAATACTTATCATATTATTATTTCTTCCGGCAATTATTTTTTCTCAGGATAGAGGAAACTTAGTTGTAATTGGCGATAGTCTAATCGGAAAGGTGATTGATGGTGAGAACGTTAGAGAAGTAATCGGTAATGTAATTATGACGCAGGACGAGGTGCGGATAACTTGCGATAGGGCTGTTCAATTTATAAAGCAAAATGAGGCGGAGTTAATTGGGAATGTAGTTGTTACTCAAGATACAATTAGAATCAAGACGAGCAGGGGATTCTATAATGGAAATAAAATGATCGCATATTCGACAAATGGAATTACTCTCACTGATGGTCATTATCATTTAAATTCAAAAATCGGTTATTATTATTTTGAAGAAAATCGCTCCTTCTTTACCGGTAATGTTAATCTTTATGATAATGAAACAGAGATGACTTCAGATACCTTATACTATTTTGATAATGAAAATAAATCGATTGGAAAAGGTAACGTAAAGGTAAATTCAAAAAATTCTGTGCTTATAGCAGATAGCTTGATAAATTATAGGGATACTGAAATAACTTTTGCCTACGAAAATGTGGTAATAGCAGACAAGAAAGAATCTATGCTAATTCTTTCAGATTACTTGGAGGATAATAAAAAAGCAGGGTCTTCCAAAATTGAAGGGAATCCTTTGTTGGTTCAGGTAGATACTTTAGATAATGGAAGTCTTGATACACTATATATAAAATCTGTTTCAATGGAATCGTTCAAGGATAGTAGTAAGAATGTTCTGATAGCAAAAGACTCAGTCAATATTTTTAGTAAAAATCTGAACTCCATAAATTCAGAAACATACTTTGACCAAATAAGAGGTGAAATAAGATTTAAGAAAAAAGTGGAAGATACAGCACAGCCTATTTTATGGTATTCAAATTCACAGCTTAGTGGGGACTCAATCAATATAAAATTAATAGACAAGAAATTGAAAGATATAAAAGTATTTGAAAATTCGATGTTAGTATCAAGGAACGAAAAATATCCGGAAAGATACGAACAGATTTCCGGCGATAGTTTATTTCTATTTTTTATGAATGATACCCTTAACAATGTAGAAGTAACAGGTAAAATATTAAGTATCTATTATTTATATGATAATGGCGAAGGAAACGGAGTACTTAAATCGAGTGGTGAAAGAATGAGGATTGGTTTTGAAGATGGAAGTGTTGGTGAAGTTAAATTATACGGTTCACCAGCAACGGAATATTATCCTGACCAAAAAATAGTTGGAAATGAAAGGGATTTTTTATTACCGACATTTAATCTGTTTGATAGACCCATTAAAAAAATATTTGAGAGAAAAATTCCATTTAATTTATTGGAAGAGAAGAAATGAGCCAAAGTATCTTAAAGAGTGAGAATCTAAAAAAAATCTATAAAAAAAGAACAGTTGTCGATAATGTCTCAGTCAATGTTCAACAAGGAGAAGTAGTTGGTTTGCTTGGTCCAAATGGAGCTGGAAAGACCACGACCTTTTATATGATTGTAGGTATGATAAAACCAAATGGTGGTAAAGTATATCTCAATACAAAGGAGATAACTGATGATCCAATGTATAAAAGAGCAAAAATGGGAGTAGGTTATTTGCCGCAGGAAGCATCAATATTTAGGAAACTAACGGTAGAGGATAATATACTAGCTATTTTACAAATGTTAAATATTTCAAAAACCGAGAGAAAGGAGAAGTTAGAAAAATTAATTGAAGAATTGGGTTTGAACCACGTTAGAAAAAATATAGGCTATCAATTAAGCGGAGGGGAGAGAAGGAGATGCGAAATAGCGCGAGCATTAGCTAATGACCCTGATTTTATTCTTCTTGATGAACCATTTGCCGGAGTTGATCCAATTGCAGTGGAAGATATTATGCAGATAGTTTCAAACCTACGTCATAAGGGAATAGGAATTTTGATAACAGATCATAATGTTCATGAGACTCTTAGTATCGTGGATAGGGCATATATATTAATAAGCGGTAAAATTTTCAAAGAAGGTGGCGCTCAATTTTTAGCTGAGGATCCTGAAGTAAAGAAACTTTATCTAGGTGAGAAATTTAAATTAGACCGATACAGCTAACGAGATAATACTAAATGTGCTACAACAGCAAGTACAACTAAATAGACAACAATCCTTAAAGCTGTAAAAATCTTTTTTCTTCTTATAAGTTTTTTTTGATACCGCCAAGTGGCTGTGTCATCTCTTCTATAGTCACCTTTTTCAATTGACCAATTTTTGTGTTTGTTTTCAATATCCATATTTTATCTTTCTTTTGAGTAAAAATAAAAACAAACTTGTAATTACTAAATGATTTCAGTCACACAATAATTAAAAATTTATTAAAATTATTTTCTGTTCCCTTTATTAAATTCATTAATAATTTTTTGAATTTCATTTTCGGAAATTCCGGTACCAAAAGCTTTATCCGGATGTTTTCCAATCTCATTTGTATTTGTGATAGAATTAATATAAGAAGGATTACCGGCTCTTGCTCGTAATCGTTCTTCAATCATAGCTGTAAAATCAGTTTTTCCATCCGGCTTATGAGAATTAAAATTTCCACTAATGTCTTTCAGGTCAAGAGTATTAAGAGAATGTCCGGGATTAATCTGTGTAGTTTCAAAAGCGAGAGTTTTAACGTTCATAAGGTGAACAGCACTAACATTTTCCGAAATAACTGATCCGCCCCAAGTACCAACACCTAAAGTTAATGAAGGAGTTAAATCAGTGCTATAGCCTACCGCTCCCAAAGATGAAGGAGTATTAACAACAATTCTAAACGCGGGTTTTTCTAAACCGAATTTCATTATAATTTCAGAATCATTTGAATGGATTACTAAAGTGTGTCCAACACCACCAAACTCGAGGAGTTCAATACAACGATGACAACCTTCTAACCAACCATCAACGGTATAGAAAGCTAATACGGGAGAAAGTTTTTCGGCAGATAGAGGATCATTTTTTCCAACGGATTGACATTCAACCACCAATACTTTAGTATCTTCAGAGACTTTAATACCGGCATAATTCGCGATCCAGACGGCGCTTTTACCAACGATTTCAGGATTAATTTTGCCGCCGGGAGTTACTGCTTTTTCTAATTTTAGTTTATCTGTTCCTTCAACAAAGAAAGCGCCTTGTTTTTTAGCTTCATTTATTACTTCTTCTTTAATCGTTTTATCCACAACTATTGCCTGTTCCGAAGAACAGAGAGTACCATTATCAAAGGTAGTACCAGAAATGATATCGGCGACCGCTTTATTTATATTTGCGCTTTTTTCTATAAATGCGGGCACATTACCTGAACCAACACCAAATGCGGGTTTACCGGAACTGTATGCTGCTTTGACCATGGGATTACTTCCAGTAGCTAAAATAACAGCAATGCTTTTATCTTTCATTAGAGCTTCGGTACCCTCAATAGTAGGGGTGGTCATGCATTGAATAAGCCCTTTAGGTGCGCCTGCTTTTTCAGCTGCATCGCTTAATAATTTAATTGTTGCTAAAGTGCAATTAACTGCTCTTGGATGTGGAGATGCAACAATTGCATTTCGACATTTTAAAGAAATAAGAGTTTTAAAAATAGCTGTGGATGTTGGATTTGTTGATGGGATTAATGCAGCTACAACACCCATCGGTTCTGCTATTTTTATTAGTTTCCCATTGTTACGAATATCAATAACACCAACAGTCTTTAGCTCTTTAATTGATTCATAAACATTTTTGCTGCCGAATTGGTTTTTAATGACTTTATCCTGCCATTTACCAAAACCGGTTTCTTCACATGCCATTTTCGCGAGACGCTCTGCATCTCTGAATGCAGCATCAGCCATTGCTTTTACAATTTTATCTACTTGAGCTTGATTAAAGTGTTTGAACTCAAGTTGGGCTTCTTTAGCTATTGCGGCAAGTGATCTTGCTTCTTGAATCGATTTTAAGTCTTTATCAAAATCCATTTTTCTCTCAGAAGATTTGAATATCCAAAGATAATGATAGAGGTGATAAAGTTCAATAAATTAAAGTACGGATTTAATTTCGCCACCACCAAATAAAACGAAACCATGAATAGTCAGGGTTTTGGATTTATCTTTAACATCATCAAACTTAGTCAATCTTTTTTGATCAAAACCACCGAAAAGAGCAGTAACTTTAGTTTCAACATGCCATTCATTAGGGATATAGAAAGTAACTCCCCCAAAAATCACTGTAATTTCTATATCATAATTACCATCAGCCAATTGAGCATTATTTAGATATATCTCCGAACCGCCGAAAATACAAGTAACCTTACCGCCTTGAAAGTTTTTTGAATTAACAAAATTAGTACCTCCGCCGAAGATTGAATTAATATCAATTCTATCGTCAGAACCTATCGTAGTATTTGGAGAATCGTTAAGTCCCAAAGAAGGTTTTGAGTTATTTCGTTTTAGAATGATTGCAATGCCGATAATTACTAGTATTAGAGGCCATAAGTCAGGAGTCCAATTAATCAAACCGATAAAAATAAAGATTGAGCCGGCAATAACATTACGAGTGGCGGCAATAATTATAACACCAAATGCAATAAAGAAAAATTCCCAACTTCTTAAAAAATTAGGAATGTAGAAATCAAAAAAATTATAATTACGAAGAAGGAAAAAGACTCCCAAAAGAATTAAGATCAATCCCGGAAGAAATTTACTATCATTTTTTGCGTTCATAGATACTCCAACCTTATTTGTTAAAATTTATTACTGCCACTTTTTTAGACGTACGCTTTTTCTCTAAGTTGCTAAATAAAAAAATATTTTGCCTATTTGAATAATATTTCTTTTTATGCAGAGTGAATAATTTAATAAATTAGAGTTTACTAAAAATAAAAAATAAATGAAAAAATATTTTGAAAGACTCCTAATCGTAATCGTATTTCTGATTGTTCTTGTGACGGTGTTTACAGTTGTTTCGTATTTTGTACTCAAGAGCAGTGTCCCCAATTATCAAGGTGAAGAAAGAGTAAATGGAATATCTTCACGAACAGAAATACTCACAGACTCTCTTGGGATTCCGTTAATAAATGCTGAAAACGAATTAGATGCAATTTATGCTTTGGGATATTTGCATGCTAAAGAGAGAATGTTTCAGATGGATATAGCACGGCGGGCAGGTGAAGGACGTTTAAGCGAAGTTTTGGGAGAAAAAACAATTCCATTCGATAAAATGTTTAGGACTATCGGATTGAATAGGGTGGTCAAAAGAGATTATCCTCGAATAGACTCATCTACGAGAGTTTATTTGGAGCTATATGCAAAGGGTGTAAATGCATATCTAGAAAATAATAATGGTAATGTCGGACTTGAATTTGATTTACTCGGGTATAAGCCGGAGAAATGGAAGCCGGAGCATAGTTTGATAATTGGAAAATTATTGGCTTGGGAATTGAATATAAGCTGGTGGACAGATATTACGTATTCTATTTTAGCGGAAAAATTTGGGGCAGATAAACTAAAAGAAATTCTTCCTGATTTTCCTGAGAATGGACCATTTATAATAAATGGGGTACAAGTTCCTAAAGAGGCACTTAGTTTTGTACATACCGATAGAAACTTTAGAAAATTTATGGGAGAAGTAGGGACACATATTGGATCAAATAATTGGGTGGTATCTTCCGCAAAATCAAATAGCGGAAAACCAATGATTGCAAATGATCCTCATTTAGCATTCTCTGCACCGGGTAAATGGTATTTCGCTATTATCAGAAGTAAAGAATTAAATGTAGAAGGGTTTACATTGCCGGGTGTACCGGCAGTGGTTATCGGTAAAAATAAGGATATTTCTTGGGCTGTTACAAACGTTATGTCAGATGATGCTGATTTTTATATTGAGAAATTGGATTCAACAGGGAATAATTATGTTGTAGATGGTGTTTCAAAACAATTTACAGAGATTACAGATACTATATTTATTAAGGATTCTAAAACAGAAACTATTAAAATAAAAAGCACATATCGTGGACCAATAATTAATTCAGTGCACTTATATAATCAGTTATATCCTTCTTCTAAGGTAAATAATCTCATAAGTATGCGATGGGTTGCATTAGATTATACAAATGAATTAGGCTCGATGATAGCCTTAAATAAGGCACGAAACTGGGATGAGTTCAAGGAGGGTCTAAGAAATTTCAATGTTCCGGGACAAAATTTTGTTTATGCTGATAGATTTGATAATATTGGTTATGTCTGCGCTGCTAAACTTCCGACAAGAAGAACTAATAGTCCAACTATGGTATATGACGGTACTACATCTGCGAATGATTGGACGGGATTTATTACTTATGAGGAGATGCCAAAATTATTTAATCCTTCAGAAAATTATATAGCTACTGCAAATAATAAAGTTGATACAAATTTTCCATATCATATTTCAAATATATGGGAACCATCTTCGCGAATTGATCGGATAATTGAATTGCTTATTTCAAAAAAAGAGCATTCGGTAAAAGACTTTAAGCTATATCAAAATGATGTTATCTCTCCTTATGCTAGAAACATTACCTTGCACATAATTAATGCTTTCGAGGGGATAAATATTAAAGATAAAAACCTTAAAGAGACAATAAAACTTTTAAAAGTATGGCAATTTGATTTTACTACTAATAACCAAATTCCTTCTATTTATACACGATTCATGGAGAAATTAATTCAAAATATTTTCTTAGATGAAATGGGAGATGGTCTATTAAGAGAATTTGTTTTTGTCGCAAATATACCATATCGGGTGCTGTCTGATTTATTAAAGAAGAATAATTCAATATGGTTTGATAATATCAAGACGGAAGAGATTGAAACAGGCGATTATATAATAAGAAAAAGTTTAGTAGATGCTTTAAGCTCACTTGAAGCGGAATATGGAAAAGATATTTCGAGATGGCAATGGGGTTCAATTCATAAACTTACGATAAAACATTTTTTTAGCGGTCAATCTTCACTTCTCGATAAACTAATTAATATCGGTCCAAATGAAATGGGAGGGGATGGAACCACAATATTTAATACAGAATATTCTTTTTCAGAACTTCCTTATGATAGATCTAAAGAGTATAGCAATAGAAGTAAACCATATGAAACTGTACTTGGTCCTTCAATGCGATTTATCTTTGATTATTCAGAACCTGATTATATCTATATTTCGATGCCCACAGGAGAAGCCGGCAATTTCTTTAGTCCTTATTATAAAAATATGACATCTAATTGGCTTAAAGGAAAATATTATAAGCTCCCTATCAATTATGAATTGTTCAGGAGTAATGCTAAATTTAATTTTAAATTAATTCCCAAATAAATTAAGTTACTAAATATGAAAGTAATCGAACACCTTAAAAAATCGAACAAAACTTTAATAAGCTTTGAAATTATACCTCCAAAGCGAGGCGGAGATATAAAACAGCTATTATCGATATTAGAAGATATAGTAAAATATAACCCTCCGTTTATCGATATTACAAGCCATGCAGCAGAGGCTTATTATGAAGAAACTGCTAACGGTACTTATAATATTAAGATAAAAAGAAAACGACCGGGGACATTAGGTATTTGTGCCTTAATACAAAATAAGTATAATATTGATGCGGTGCCTCATGTTCTTTGCGCAGGGTTTACGCGTGAGGAAACCGAAGATTTTCTTATAGAGCTTCATTATTTGGGAATTGATAATGTATTGGCTATAAAGGGGGATGATCATGGTTTTAAGAAACAATTAAAGTTCGGAAGAAGTGTTAATGAGTATGCTCTTGACTTAGTCAAGCAGATAAATGAAATAAATAACGGCAAATATATTGAGGATTCAATAATAGATTCATATCCTATGGATTTTTGTATAGGAACAAGTGGATATCCGGAAAAACATTTTGAAGCTCCTAATCTTGCAACGGATATAAAATATACAAAAGCAAAAATAGATTCAGGTGCTGCATATATTGTTACACAGATGTGTTTCGATAATAAATTTTATTTTGATTATTTAGATACTTGTAGAAATGCCGGAATAGAAGTACCAATAATTCCGGGACTAAAGATAATAACATCAAAGAATCATGTTAAATCTTTGCCGAAAAACTTCTTTATTGATGTTCCTTCTGAATTAGCAGAGGAAGTTTTAGCAGCAAAACCGGAACACATATTAGAAATTGGTATTAATTGGACATACAAGCAGGTAGAAGAATTATTAAATAAAAATGTCCCCGCAATACATTTTTACATAATGCAAAATTCAGAACCGATTAAAAAATTAATGAAAAAAGTAGGTATCTAAATGATCAAGCCTGCAATCAAGTTTAATATTAATCCGAAAATTCCAAAGAGAATAAAATGGGGAATTGCCGGAGATAACGATAACGTTGAAGAAAATTTCATTCTTGCTTTGAATAAAGTTCAATTAGGGAAAGTTACATCACTTTATTCTCATAATCTAACGATGGTTAAAAAGCTTGCCGAGAAAAATAGCATTCCGAACTACACAAATAGTTACGATCAATTTTTAGATTCCGGAATCGATATAATATATTTTGCAAATACGAAATCCGAAAATCTAGAAATGATTAAAAAGGCTGCGACCAAGGGAATAAATATTTTATGCGAAAGCCCTATTGCGCCAAATATCCAAGAAGCTGAAGAAATCACAGAAGTTTGCGCAAAGCAGAAAGTAAATCTTTTCGTTAATCAGGCACATCGGCTTCATCCTTTATTAATAAAAGCAAAAGAATTAATTGAATCAAATTTTTTAGGAAAGATTATTTCAATTTCAGTATCCTTAAATAGTAATGTATCGAAAAATGAATCTGATGATTCGAGTAAAAATGGAATTATTAATGAATTGGGATTCCAGGCGGTTGATATTCTCCGTTATTTCGGAGGAGAAATTTTAGAAATCAAAGGATATATTGATAATTTTATTCATCATTCAACTTTTGAAGATTACTCGACTGCCATTGTAAAATTTAATAAAATTGGATACGGAATTTTTAGCATATCTGCATTTGCAAAGCAGAGAATAAATCGAATTGAGATATCAGGTGTTCTTGGGACTCTTCTTATCGAAAGTAATCTCGGTAAAAAAATGAATTCTTCTCGTCTTATTATTGATATTCACAAAGAAGGCAAAATGGTTTTTAGGAAACGTGCTAATAAGATTGCTCCAATGATAAGAAGCATCCACAAAACATTATCAAAGAATCTTGCACCTTTTACTTCGGGCGAGGAGAGTTTAAAAAATTTATTAATTATAGAGCAATTAAAGAAAAATTCGTAAGAGAAAATTTATGTCAAAAAACATAGTATTATTAGTTGGTGGGACATCTCCTGAAAGAGCGGTATCAAAAAATTCAGGTAAGTCAATACTTTTTGCATTAAGAAGTTTGGGATACAACGTTAGAGTAATCGATCCGGGATATGGATTAAATCAACCTGAAAATGAAGAAGATTATTTTATTGAAAAAGATTATACGGAATTATCAAATAAAAATTATCTAGCGGTTTTTAATTCATATTATTTTGAGAATGTGGATTTAGTATTTATAGGTCTTCATGGTAAATGGGGAGAAGATGGAACTATTCAATCACTATGTGAACTAAAAGAAATTCCATATACGGGTAGCGGAGTACTTACTAGTGCGCTTGCAATGGATAAATATATGACCAAAATAATGTTTCAGCATTTTAATGTTATTACTCCGAAATGGTTTATTGTGAGAAATGCGGACTCTAATATTGATAGGGCAAAAGATAAAATAAATAAATTTTTTGGTTATCCATGTGTAATAAAACCTAATGATCAAGGTTCAACTGTCGGATTAACAATTTGTAGGGGTGAAATTGAGTTGGAAAAAGCGATTAATTCAGCCCTTGAATATTCGGACGTTGCATTAATTGAAGAATATATTCCGGGAAGAGAATTAACCGTAGCTGTATTAGATCAACAACCTCTTTCTGTACTTGAAATAAAACCCAAACATGGCATTTATGACTATGAGTGTAAATATACTGAGGGAATGAGTGAATATATTGTCCCTGCTGATATACCAGAGGAAACAGCGGAGTACCTGAAGAGACAAGCACTTCTTGCTTATAATTCTGTTGGTTGCAAAAATTATGCGAGGGTAGATTTTAGGCTAGCTCAAGGGAATAAATCTTTTTGCTTAGAAGTAAATACGTTGCCTGGAATGACCAATCTTAGCTTAGTGCCAAAGATGGCTAAAGCAGTGGGTATTTCTTTTGAAGAATTAATTAACAAAATTGTCAATTATTCATTAAAATGAAAAAGACGAGTAAAAGCAAAAGTAGCTTAATTATTTCACTGCTGATTTTAATATTAGGAATATCTACTATTGCATTCATTGTATTTAATGAAAGTGGTTTGATAAGTTATATAAAATCAAAAGATCAATTAGATGATTTAAATAAAAATATAGAAATAAGTATTGATTCAATTCAGAGTTTGGATAGTCAAATTGACTCGTTAAAATATAATCGATTTAAAAAGGAAAAAACTGCAAGAGAGAAATATAGAATGTTTAGAAAATATGAGAAGCCGATAGAGGTGGAAGAAAAATGAAAATAGAAATCCCGGCAGTCCCACTTGCTGAAAGAAGCCGTCCGAAATCTATCGATGAGTTTAAAGGGCAGGATCATTTACTGGGAGAAGGCAAACCTCTTAGAATGATGATTGATAACGACACGGTAAGTTCAGTTGTGTTATGGGGACCGCCCGGAACAGGTAAGACAACGATCGCAAAAATAATCTCAGAAAAAACAAATTCCGAATTTTTCCAAATCAATGCTGTTTCCTCTGGTGTAAAAGAAATAAGAAGTATAATAGAAAAATCAAAAGAGAATAAATTATTTCATAAGCGAACTATTCTATTTATTGATGAGATACACCGCTTTAATAAAGCACAACAAGATGCTTTGCTCTCATCGGTTGAATCAGGTGATATTATTTTAATTGGTGCGACAACCGAGAATCCTTCTTTTGAAGTTATTCCCGCATTAAGATCACGAGTAAAAATTTATACTTTAAATTCTCTAACAGAGGATAATCTCAGAGAAATTATTGAGGATTCAATAAGAACTGACCTTTTTCTAAGCACACTAAATATAAAATCAGTCGATAGTGATTTTATGATTTATGCTTCGGGAGGTGATGCTCGAATACTTTTAAATTTATTAGAGAGTGCAATTATTCACGAAATCAAAAAAGATGAAATAATTGTTTCCAAAGAATTGATTGAAGAGATTCTTCAGAGAAAAAATATTTTTTATGATAAGGATGGAGAAGAGCATTATAATGTGATTTCTGCCTTCATTAAAAGTATGCGAGGGAGTGATCCGGATGCAGCATTGTATTGGATGGCTAGAATGCTCGAGGGAGGTGAAGACCCTATATTCATTGCTCGAAGGATGCTTGTATTATCTTCGGAAGATATTGGAAACGCTTCCCCGAACGCACTTTTAATTGCGCAAGCTACATTTAGTGCTGTTGAAAAAGTGGGAATGCCTGAAGGAAGAATTATACTTGCACAATGTGCAGTTTATCTTGCATCGCAACCAAAAAGTAATTCTTCTTATATGGGAATTGAAAAAGCTCTCGCTTTTGTAAGAAACAATAAAAATTTTCCCGTACCACTTAAATTAAGAAATGCTCCCACTTCACTAATGAAAAACTTAAATTATGGCAAAGATTATAGATACGCACATGATTTTGATAATCATTTTATTATAGATAATTTTTTACCTGAAGAGATGAAAGGAATGCAATTTTACATTCCCTCTGAAAATGGTCAAGAGAAAAATATTAAGGAAAGATTAAAACAACTGTGGAAAGATTTTAAGAAGTATTGATATAATAGTTATAGATTTAATTACGAATAAAGTACATACCGGGTAATTGCCTAACTAAGTTTTTCATTTCTAATCCAAATAGATGCACCAAGCAATCTGAGGTATTAATTTTCGCAAGGGATGAAATTTCATCGACCTGTTTCGGTTCATCATTTATTATCTGATAAATTTTTTCTTCAAACAAATTTAATTCGGGTATATTTTGTTCTTCTGATGTTGTCTTTAATTTCGGAATATTTAGGTCGTTAAGGACGTCATCGATCGTTGTAATTAGCTTAGCTCGATTTTCTTTTATTAGTTGATTTGTGCCCTCACTTAGCTTAGAGCTAATATTACCGGGTACAGCGAAGAGGTCTCTGTTTTGCTCGAATGCATAATTGGCAGTGTGCATAGCACCACCATTTTTACGAGTTTCTATTACAATAGTGCCAAGTGATAATCCCGAAATTATTCTATTCCTTCTTGGGAAATTTTGTGAATCAGGTTTTGTTTGAAAATCGTATTCAGTAATGACCGCACCATTTTCAATAATGCTATTAAATAAATTCCTATTTTCAGAAGGATATATAACATCCATTCCGGTACCCATTACAGCAATGGTTCTTCCCCGGTTTTCGATAGCATTGCGATGTGAGATAGTATCAATGCCACGAGCCATCCCACTTACGACTGTTACATTATTTTTAGAAAGTGAAGATGCAAAATACTCTGCTTGCATTTTACCATAGGCAGTAGGAAGCCGAGTTCCTACAATAGCAACTGATGAGAGATCCGCTTTTGTTATTTCACCTTTGATAAATAAGTACAATGGAGGTGTATAAATATTTTTTAAAAGATAAGGATAATCTTTATCTAAAAATGTTATTAACTCGGTATTATTCTTTTCGAGGAAAGAGGAAAATTTATCAAATTCAGATTTAATAAAATTTTCATTTGTATTGATTTTTAAAATTTGCGCAGCTTGAGATGGATTAATGCCTTCAATGGTAGTAATGGAGGCGATGTTGGAATTGGCAATAAAATAAAGGTCTTCGAAAGAAGATAAAAGTTGAACTGTTTTTTGAATACCAATTCCATCAATTTTTAGAATGGAACTGATATAATAATAATTTCTAAAAGTATTGTAATTCAATTTATTCGTTGATATCTAAATTATCCACGATAGCTACAACCATTGTATTTACAGGTGCCTTGGCGTGTCCAAGCATCTGTTGAATAGCATCTCCTTCTTGGCAAATTAAAACAATATCACCAATGCCGGCACTAATTAAGTCAAGAGCTATTACATCTTTATTCCCAATATATTCACCATTAGTATCAACTTCATGAGCAAGAAGCAATTTATGTCCAATAAGACTTTTGTCTTTTGGAGTAGAAACTATATTACCCTTTATTTTCGCTAGGAACATTAGATTCTTCTTTTGTAGAAAGAGATTTCTTTTTTCTAAACATAATGCTTAATGGGATAATAATAACATAAGCGATAAAAAGAACTATGGGTGAAACAACGAGTGAAGTAGAGCTATCCCAATTGCCTTGTCCCATAAAGTAAAAGCCCGCAAGAAGAAGGATCAAGCCAAAACCAAGTATTAAATAATTTTCTTTAATCCAATAATCAGTAAACGGGGATTTAAGGATTTTTTTAGTTTCTTTAGATTTAGATTTTATTTTAGCCATAATACTGTCGCTTTAGTTTAAGAAAAAAAGCCCAGTGTTGGGGGGAATCACTGGGCTAAAATGCTCCCCCGATATTTAAATCAGGATTGCACATCAAAAATATAGTATCTATTAGTGTATGTCAAGTACTATTATTACTGAATATTATATACAATCTTACGAATAGTATCAAATTGCAAATAAGGATATTGCTGCTGCAGTTCATAAATTGCATCAGAAGTGGATATCTCTTTATTTCGCAAGTCCTGATACTTCTTTCGTATAATATGATTTCTAACAGATTTTTCATTAATCAGTTCTCTTTCTAATAACGCAGAATAAATATCGTTACTAATTAAATCAGAAAGAGGGTTATCAATAGATTCGTCTATATTTATGTTTTTTTTATTCATAATTAACTCCGTGACTAAAAAGTGAGTATCTAGATATTAAACAGGAGGGGGGGAGTAAAGTTCCGAAATGAGGAGGAAGAAAGAAATGTAATTATAAGAATCTGGGTTCTGATCACAATAGAATGATGAAAAAGTAAAAAAAAGAGAGAAGAAAAGAAAAAGAAAGAACTTTTTTAAAAATAAGTCTTGACAAATAGAGATCGATACTATACATTAGGAACTATGCTTTTTTACAGTATGTCACACAAGAAAGCACGTTCTAAGAAAAAATGAAATAATCGAAATAAAAGTTTTGCAAGGACTTGACAAAGTAAAGTTTATACTTTACATTAGAAGTCCGATTTTGAAAAAGTTCTTTGATAGAGTGAGCGACTAAATAAAATATTTAGTAAGAGTAATTCAACCGAATACGCGAAAATTAAAAATATACAACGGAGAGTTTGAT
>JALNXG010000039.1 GCA_023230485.1 Melioribacteraceae bacterium | reverse complement strand
GGATTTTGTACCGAAGGCCGGACTCGAACCGGCACGAAGTTTGAGCTTCACTGGATTTTGAGTCCAGCGCGTCTACCAATTCCGCCACTCCGGCATTAGCATCTTTCATTTCAAAATCGAACTTAAAAGATATACTTATACCACTCAAAATTCAAGTATTCTTTCTTTTTATCAATATATTTTCACTCTTTTCTATTAATAAATTTGAGGGGCGTTCTCTATTTGCGTAAATTTATGAATTAAAAATTTATTGCTTGGTATGATATGGAAAATGATCTAAACAAATCTAACAAATCTAAAAATTTCATTTATGAAATAATTGATAATGATAATAGAACCGATAAATGGGGAAATAAAGTACATACACGATTCCCACCAGAACCGAATGGCTATCTGCACATTGGTCATGCAAAATCGATCTGTTTAAACTATGGCATTGCGAGAGACTACAATGGAAAATTCAATCTCCGTTTTGATGATACTAACCCAAGCAAAGAAGAACAGGAATATGTCGATTCGATTATTGAAGATGTAAAATGGCTTAAAGCTGATTTTGAAGATAGAGTATTATTTGCATCAGATTACTTTCAACAGATGTATGACTATGCAGTTGCATTAATCAAAAAAGGGAAAGCTTATGTATGTGATATGAATTCCGATGAGATTAGAGCAAATAGAGGAACGTTGACTGTAGCCGGTATTGATTCCCCTTTTAGAGGTAGAAGCATTGAAGAAAATTTAGATTTATTTACAAGAATGAGAAACGGCCAATTCCCAAATGGGTCAAAAACATTAAGAGCTAAAATCGATATGGCTTCCCCTAATATCAATTTGCGTGATCCAATTATGTATCGAATCGTGCACGAGGAACATCACCGACAAGGTAATAAATGGTGTATCTATCCTACTTACGATTGGGCTCACGGAATTGAAGATTCTATCGAAGGAATCACTCATTCAATTTGCACTTTAGAATTTGAAAATCACAGACCATTATATGATTGGTATTTAGATGAACTCGAAGTTTATCATCCTCAACAAATCGAATTTGCACGATTAAATTTAAGTTATACTGTAATGAGCAAAAGAAAACTTTTGCAGTTAGTCCAGGAGAAATATGTAGATGGATGGGATGATCCTCGGATGCCTACAATTTCAGGATTAAGGAGAAGAGGTTTTTCAGCCGATTCAGTAATCAATTTTGCAGAGATTGTTGGTGTGGCAAAGAGAGATGCTATGACAGATATTGCACTACTCGAATTTGCCGTAAGAGAAGACTTAAATAAAAAAGCTAATCGAGTAATGGGTGTTCTCGATCCGATAAAAGTAGTTCTTACAAATTATCCAAAAGATCAGATTGAGGAATTAGAGGCAATAAATAATCCAGAAGATCATGATGCAGGAAAAAGAATTTTACCTTTTTCAAATGAACTATATATTGAATCAACTGACTTTATGGAAGTGCCACCAAAAGGATTTCATCGTTTAGTCCCGGGAGGGGAAGTAAGATTACGTTACGCATATATAATCAAGTGCGAAGAAGTAATAAAAGATGAATCAGGAAAAGTTATTGAGCTTCATTGCACGTATGATATCGATACAAAAAGCGGTGTTGGTACATCAACAAAGAAAGTAAAAGGCACAATTCATTGGGTATCAGCTGCTCATGCAATTGATGCAGAAATACGTTTATACGATCGATTATTCAATGTGGAAGACCCTGCATCCGAAAAAGATAAAGATTATTTGGAACTAATAAATCCTAATTCATTGCTGATACTTGAAGGTGCTAAATTAGAGCCATCATTAAAAGATGCTAAAGTTGGCGAGCATTTTCAATTTGAACGTACAGGTTATTTCTGTATTGATTCAAAATATAATTCGGATGATAAATTAGTTTTTAATAGGACAGTTACATTAAGGGATAGTTGGACAAAAAAAGAGGGTAAAAGCTAAATAGCTTTTACCGCTTTTCCAATTCTTGAAATAGTTTTTTCTTTGCCTATTATATATAGTAGATCATAAACACCAGGACCGGTACTCATCCCTGAAACCGCAAGACGAAGTGGATGAATTAGTTTTCCGGCTCCGATTTCTTTTTCAGCGGCTAATTCTTTTAATGGCTTTTCAAAATCATGCTTATCGGTGATCTTTCCAAGAAGGGCGAACCTTTTAGCAAGTTCGTTCAATAATTCCGGTGTCTCAGGTTTCCAGTTTTTAGCCTTAGATTCTTCTTCATAGCTCAGCGGATCGGTAAAGAAATAAGGGCTTTTTTCTAATATTTCTTTTACACTTGTTACTCTTTCAATCATCGATTCGATTATGAGTAAAAGATATTCATCAGAATAATTTGCATCATTAAATTCGCTATCGGCTAGTATTGATTTTAATTGACTTAACAAATTCTCTTTAGGCAATTTTCTAAAGTGTTCAGTATTGAGCCAGTTAAGTTTTTGTATATCGAATACAGCACCCGAATTGTTCACACGTTCAAGAGAGAACTTTTCAATCAGTTCATCCATATAATAAAATTCTTTATCATCACCTGCATTCCAACCAAGAAGTGCAACAAAATTTAAGAGTGCTTCTGGTGAATATCCTTTAGCCCGATAATCTTCCACTGCAACATCGCCTTGACGTTTACTTAATTTTGTTTTATCGGGATTAAGCAGCAATGGTAAATGAGCAAATTGCGGAATTTCCCAACCGAAGAAATTATAAAGCAATACATGTTTAGGTGTTGAACTTAACCATTCTTCACCGCGAATGACATGAGAAATATCCATTAAGTGATCATCAATTACATTTGCTAAATGATAAGTAGGGAAACCATCGCTTTTAATTAATACTTGATCATCAATAGTAGCAGTATCAAACTCAACACGATTTCTAATAATATCATTAAATACTACTTTTTCAAATGAGGGAATATTGAGGCGAATTACATAAGGAATTCGGGCATCTAATTTTTCTTTAATCTCAGTTTCGGAAAGTGAAAGGCAATGTTTATCATATTTTGCTTGAAGATTTTGGCTTTTTTGTTCATCACGTAATGCAGTTAATCTCTCGGGCGAACAAAAACAGTAATAGGCGTTTTTATTCTTTACTAAATCTGCGGCATATTTTTTATAAATATCTAATCGTTGAGATTGGAAATATGGACCGAAACCGCCATCTTTTTCGGGACCTTCATCAAATTCCAAACCAGACCATTTAAGCGCGTTGATTAAATTTTCTACTGCACCTTCTACGTAACGAGATTGATCGGTATCTTCAATTCGTAAAATAAACTTACCATTATTTCTTTTTGCAAAAAGGTAATTATATAGTGCCGTTCTAAGTCCACCGACATGAAGATATCCGGTGGGGCTTGGAGCAAATCTCACCCTAATATTTTTCATTAATATTTCTCCTTACACAAACAAAACGAAGTGCTAGAGTTTGTTCGTATAATATTTTACTTTTTCAATAAAGTCTTTGCTATCGATCGGTTTAGGAATATAATCAGTAGCACCGGATTCAAGACATTTTTCTCTGTCGCCCTTCATAGCAAATGCAGTTAAAGCAATTATCGGAGTGTCTTTATATTCAGGAAGTTTTCTTATTTTCTCTGTTGCTTCAAAACCATTCATTATCGGCATCTGCATATCCATTAAGATTAATGAGAATGTTTCCTTATTAGCCATCTCAAGAGCCGCTTCGCCATTTTCTACAACTACAATATTCTCAAAACCATTTTTCTTTAATAATCTTGTTACAATTATTTGACTATGCTTATAATCTTCTGCTAATAAGATTTTAATTACATTATCATCTTTTTGAATAACTTCATCAACCGGTGGAGGAGTGTCGTAACGATTTATCATCATATTTATTGTATCGGCTAGATCTTCGATATTAGTCGATTTTTTATCGAGTAGATCCGAGAAAAGTCCTTCGATACTTTTTAAGTCTTCTGCGTAATTCTCTTTTCCGGTATAGATAATAATCGGAAGATGAGCGAATTTTTTTTCAGACTTGATAAGTTTTATCAGTTCAAAACCGTTTGGAGCTGGCATATCCAAATCTACAATTGCTAAATCGATATCCTTATCACTAATAATTTCCATAACATTTGACGAAATATTTTCTGCAATTGCATTAAATCCTGCGCTTTCGATTGCTTTCTTTACGAGATTAAGAGTAGGGAGATCATCATCCACGCAAAGAATATTAGAATCCTTTTTTAGCTTATAGCTTGTAAGCACTTCAACAAGGAAATTGTAATTGATAGGTTTTATAAAATATTCGACAGCACCCATCATAAAAGCTTTTTGCTGTTCAGGTTCGACAGAGCAAACAATAACCGGAATATTTTTTGAGTTTGGATGCTCATGCAATTTTTTGAGTAATTCTAATCCGTTTGATGAAGAAATTTCGATATCCAAAATAATAGCAAGATATTGCTCTTTATTAATAAGAGCTATTGCTTGTTCTTCGGAATTAACGAGAGTAGGGTTATAACCCCATTTATTTAAATAGTTACTCATTAATTTTGAGGTTGCATAATCTTCTTCAATTACTAAAACTTGATTCTTGAGTGAAGGTTTAGGTAATTGAGAAAGTGTGTTCTCCATTGAGTTATTTACTATCCCTGCATTCAAAGTAAACGAGAAAGTAAGCCCGCCGGATTCAGATTTAGAAACCGTAATATTGCCGCCCAAAGACTCAACGTATTTTTTAAGTAGAGTAAGAGTTAAACCTGAAACGGTTGTACTTTTAGATTCTTCTACTTTTGTGATAACAAAAGGTTCAAATAATTTTTGTAAAAGATCTTGCGAAATACCTTTTCCGTTATCGGAAATTGTAATCTTAATAAGGTTCTCTTTAGTTAGAGAAGCGTCAATATTAATTTCGCCGCGTTGAGTTAAAACTATATTCAATTGAAGTAGGTTAATTAATATATAACGTAACTTTTGTTCTTCTAACTGGTATTTATTATTGATTGAATCTGCACAAGAAATGTTAAACTGGATATTCCCTGATTTTAATTTATTTTTAAAAATGTCAGTAACTTCATTTGTTATTTCGAAGACATTTGATAGCTTAACATTTTTAGAAATTGTACCTGTCTCAATTTTTGCTAAGTCAGATAAATCATTAATATTCATTAATAGATTTTGAGTATTTCTTTTAATAGTAGTTAAATATTCATTATTAGAATTGGTTAGATTTTCTTCTGCAAGTAAACTAATAAAACCGATAATAGAATTCGTAATATTCCTAAGCTCATGTGAAGCATCAAGTACTAATTTATTAAAAGGAAGATCATTTAGTTGAATTGACCCGCCCTTAATATTTAGCCAAATTGCAATATGAGATTTTAGTAGTGTTAAAAGATCGAACAGTGAATCTCTATCACTATTTGAAAATGGAGTTTTCTTTGCGATTTTAATTAGAATAGATTCATTTAATCCGACTTTGAAAAAAGTGCATCCTTCATAAATAACAAATTCGGATACCTGAATTTGGCAATTTGAATCAGTGTTTATAGCAAAATTGGAATTCAAGTTATCAAAAGAAGTGCAACCTTCACAAGTGAATTTTGAGCCTTTGATGTAGTTTTTTCTAGCATTCGAAGATCTACCCAAAGTCAAATACTCGTGTCCTAAACTTTTAAAGAGCACAACGGTTTGGAGGTCTAATTCATTTGCAAGGAAACTGCAAGTATCATCAATAAAAGAATCTTTTCCGATTAATGCGGTTTCAATTAATGAGTTTACTTTCGATATAAGTTCTAAGTTTACGCTGTTAATCATATTATGCCAATTTGTTTATCAGTCAAAAATAAGTAATTTTAAATAAAAATATATAGATTAAAGAAAGAAAGAGAAACAAAAAAAAAGGGCTAAAAGCCCTTTTTATTACTTTGAATCTTTTACAGGAGTAATTCTATTTTCAAGAACATTATCAATAAGTTTATAGTCTTTAGCTTCCACAGAACTTAAATAGAAATCTCTTTCGCAATCTTTAGTTATTTGCTCCATTGCTTTACCGGAATGTTTGGCTAAAATCTTATAGATAGTATCGCGAGTTTTTATCATCTCTCTAGCATGAATTTCGATATCCGTAGTTTGACCTTGAAGACCACCAACCCAAGGTTGATGAATCATGATTCTTGAATTTGGAAGAGCAGAACGTTTATTAGCTGCACCGCCTGCAAGTAATACAGCTCCCATACTAGCAGCCAAACCGACACAAATCGTTGCCACATCATTTTTTATGTAATTCATAGTATCATAGATAGCTAAACCGGCAGAAACACTTCCACCCGGAGAATTTACATATAAGAATATATCTTTTTCAGCATCTTCTGCTTCAAGAAATAATAATTGGGCTACTATTAAGCTAGCAATATGATCATCAACGGGAGTACCGAGGAAAATAATTCTTTCTCTTAAAAGACGGGAGAAAATATCCATTCCGCGTTCGCCGCGACCGGTTTGTTCAATTACATAAGGAACGAGTTGATTATAAATCTCGGGTTTCATTATTCTTTTTCCTTTTTCGATTTTTCATCAGCATCAATTTCAATCGGTTTATTATTCTCTTTCAAGAAATCCATAACTTTTTCTTCAAGTAGGGAATCGATTCTATTATTCTCTTTATAGTATTTCAGAAGTTTCTCAACTGAAATGCCAGTTTTTTCAGACTCTTTTTTCGCTAATTCTTCTAATTCGGATTCTTCAACTTTTATATTCTCTTTTTCCGAAAGGTTTTCTAAAACTATCTGCCATTTAGCATTCCAAAGAGAACGTGGTTTATAATATTCAGAAACTGCGTTTTCGTCGAAGTTCTTATTACCATAACGTGCAGCGTTTTTTCTTTCCATTTCTATAAATCTTTTATGCACCATCTCGACATAACCTTTTGGTGCTTCAAAGTCGTTATTCTTTACAATCTTATCTAACAAAGAATTAAGATAAATTTCTTCCGATTGCTGAGTATAGAATTTTGTAAGGTTATCTTTTATTTGATCTTCTAATTCGACAGCATTATTTGCTTTATTTTTAGTAACTGTTTTTACTAATTCTTCGGTAAGCTCAGGGAACTCAATTTTTTCAATCTTTGAAATCTCAGCTGAATAGTTATATTCTTGTATATGTTTTTCTTCGCCATGAAAATGTTCATCAGTAAATGAGAAAGTGAAAGTTTCGCCAACTTTTTTACCGATAGCATTATCAACGATATCTTTATTTACTTTTTCATCATTTAATTGAATGACAATGTTTTCACTCTTAGGGTCACCTTTAGAAACGCCATCTTTATCAGTACTATCTAAATTGACAGTTATACGGTATTCTTTGTTCTCTACAACTTCCGTAGGGACGTATTGGATATGTGCTTTAAGAAGATGTTCTTTTTCTTTATCAATTTCCTCTTGACGAAGTTTGAAAACCGGTTTTTCAATTACGAGATTAGTGTAATCTTTTAAGTCCAATTTTGGTTTAATTTCGAAGTTAACTTTAAAGAACAATTTTTCATCAGGTACAAAATCGATATCGGTTAATTGAGGAGTGCTAATTGGGTTAAGTTTATGTTCATCAACAACGTCCCAGAATTTTCTTTGAGCGATTTTTTCACTAGCTCTAAACTCAATAGCTTCTTTGAACATTTTTTTTAACATTGAAATAGGTACTTTCCCTTTGCGGAAACCGGGTAGTTCAATATTTTTGCCTTCTTCGCGATATGCTTTTTCTATATCTTCTGTTATCTCACTATATGGAATGGTTACTTCTAATTCTTGGACACTATTAACAGGATCTTTAATTACAACTTCCAACCTAACCTCAAATTTAATTATATTTGGTACGAAAGGGGGGACTCGAACCCCCACATCCTACGGATACTAGATCCTAAGTCTAGCGCGTCTGCCAATTCCGCCACTCTCGCAAAAAAGAATAGTAAAATTAGCTTTATATTTAAGAAAAATCAAGAATCTTAAACTCTCATTTATTAATTTTTGGGATATAGCATCATTTTATTTAAAAATATTCTAAATTTTTGTCAAACAATCTTTATATTTATACATTATTAAATCCTAAGGTGTATGGAAAATCTAATTGGTAAGACAATCGATAATTATAAAATAGTTTCTGTTCTCGGCAAAGGGGGAATGGGAATTGTTTATAAGGCATACGATACGAAATTAGATCGTTATGTAGCAATCAAGATGTTAACGCCCCAAATGACTGATAAAGTGCGCTTTATCGACCGATTTAAAAGAGAAGCAAAAAATCACGCTAAACTATCTCATCCAAATATTGTTACTGTCTATGGATTTATCGAATACAGTGACTTCTTAGGTATTGTTATGGAATACGTCGAGGGGGAAAGCTTAGATAAAGTTTTGCAGCGTCAGGGTCGCATTCATCTTTATGATATTATCTATATAATGAGGCAAGTATTATATGGTTTAGGATATGCGCATAAGAAGGGATTCGTACATCGCGATATCAAGCCTTCTAATATAATGCTTAATAAAGAAGGCATTACAAAGATAATGGATTTTGGAATTTCCAAATCGTTATTTGATAAAGATTTAACAAAGACCGGTTCTAAAGTCGGCACTGTTTTTTATATGAGTCCGGAGCAGGTAAAAGGACTTGATGTTACGCATTTGAGCGATGTATATTCATTAGGATGCACATTATATGAAATGGCGGCAGGTAATCCACCATTTAATTTTGAGACTGAATATGAAATAATGGAAGCTCAGATTAAAAAGAAACCTACGAGAATTGGTGACTTAATCTCGAATACACCAGATGTTTTAGATAAAATTATACTTAAGATGATGGATAAGAATCCAAATTCACGATATCTCGATTGCGAGGATGTCCAAAGTGATTTAGCTGAATTAGAAAAAAATGTTTCTAAGTTGCAAACAAGTTATTTTCAAAAAAGAGTTAATACTTCCCCAAGGATAAAAGCATATTCCATTTTAGCATTTTCAGGAATGCTCCTTTTTCTCTTAGCATTATCTTGGTTTGTATATAATCAAGTCGATGGTTTATTAAAAAGCAACCAATTAGAGAAATTCAAGAAATATAGCGTGGAATCTTTATTTGCAGAAGATGGCGATTCATTATTTAATAAAAAAGTCCAACGATTAAATAGCGGCGTAAATACTAATTTTAATTCAATCGTATTTGCTGATTCAAAAACAAGTTTTGCCGTTGGTGATTCAGGGGGGGTAGCAGTCTCCCGCGATAGCGGCAAAACTTGGTCAAGTGCTAATATCAATTCTAAAGTATTATTAAATGATGTCTTTTCATTTCGTTCAGGTAAATGTTTCGTCGTAGGAGATTCAGCAACTTTATTAATGAGCCAAGATCATCTTAATTCATTTATTGATGTTCCGACATTGCAGATGAGAGAGGGGATTACATTTTTTAATATTTATTTCAAGAGTGAAAATTTAGGGTTCATTACCGGGACCAATGGAATAATATTAAAAACAATGAATGGTGGCATGAATTGGAAGCAAGTAATTACTAATGCCGATGATTTGCTTTATGACATTATCTTTACTGATGATAAATCGGGTTTTGCAGTGGGTTGGGACGGGACTCTTCTTAAAACATCTGATAGTGGTGAAACTTGGATTAAGATTGATTCCAATTCTGACACATATTTGAAATCAATCGATTTTAATATGAACGGTTATGGAATTATAGTCGGTGGAAATGGAACAATGCTTCGTTCAACAGATTATGGGAGGAGTTGGAAAAAGCAAAATATCAATATTCAAGGCGGTTTCCAGAAGGTTAAGTTTATTAATGAAAATTATGTTATTGCACTTGGTATTAAAGGAGCAATCTTAATATCGAATGATAGCGGAGAGAATTGGAAACAGATAAAAACGAAGGTCTATAACAATCTAAACTCACTGGCAATAAGTCCGAATGGGGATATTTTTATTGCTGGAATTAATGGTACAATTATAAAATTATTATAACTATGGATAAATATTTAATAGAAGGTGGAAAGAAATTAGAAGGGCGAGTAAAAGTAAGTGGGGCAAAAAACTCAGCTTTAGCATTAATGCCGGCGGCAATACTAAATGGAGGCAAATCGATAATAACAAATATTCCGGCAGTAAATGATATTTTTACGATGAATAAACTTCTTCAACATTTAGGTGCTGATTTATCTTACGATAATCATACACTTGAAATAAACACAAAGAATTTAACTAATACCGAAGCTCCCTACGAACATGTAAAAAAAATGAGAGCATCGGTTTATGTTTTAGGTCCATTAGTAGCAAGATATGGACATGCAAAAGTATCATTACCCGGTGGATGTGCTTGGGGACCAAGACCTATAAATCTTCACCTTGAAGCAATAAAAAAATTGGGTGCGGAAGTTGAATTAGAGTCGGGTTATATAGTTGCCAAGGCAAATAAATTAGTCGGCGATAGAATTCATTTCGATATTTCTTCAGTAGGTGCTACGGGTAATACATTGATGGCAGCAGTTCTGGCAAGGGGTACTACATTAATATCTAATGCTGCAATCGAACCGGAGATAACTCTGCTCGCTGAATATTTAATTAAAATGGGAGCAAAGATTTCGGGTATTGGAACTGCCAATTTGGAAATCGAAGGAGTGGATACTCTTAATGATGTCGAGATTGAAAATATATCAGATAGAATTGAAGCAGGGACATTACTAATTGCAGGAATGATTACTAATGGATGCGTAGAATTAGAATATAAAAATGTTTCTCATCTTGATGCCATTCTTGCAAGGATTGAGGAAACAGGTTCTAAAATTGAATATACTGATTATGGTTTAAAAGTTGATTCAAGGAACTGTGAATTGAATGCTGTTGATGTTACGACATCAATTTATCCGGGGTATCCAACAGATATGCAGGCACAATGGAGCGCACTTATGTCGATCGCAAAGGGGACATCAACAGTTACAGATACCATCTATCATGATAGATTCAGTCACGTGCCGGAACTAAACCGACTTGGAGCGAATATTCAAGTAACTAATAATAGCGCAGTCATCAGAGGTGTAAAAGGATTGAAAGGGGCAAAAGTTATGTCAACTGATTTAAGAGCGAGTGCTTCACTTGTTCTTGCAGGATTGGCTGCCGAAGGTGAAACCGAAGTTTTAAGGATTTACCATATTGATAGAGGTTATCAAAAGATTGAGGATAAACTTACGCAATTGGGTGCTAATATTAAAAGAGTTAGTTCAACGGAATATTAATTGAATAAAAATATTAGATACAAGATATTCTTCTTTGGTATTCTGGTTATTCCGCAATTTATTATTGTATCGTTCCCATTAACTAATACATTGCATTTCGAGTTCTCCGCTATAAATTCCATTTTTATACTCTTTTTTTCTGCAATGTATGTCTTAAAATATTTCAAGCTTAGTTCTATTCCCGAATTTCTAAAAAGTCATTATTTATTTTTATTACTAATATTATTCTTACCGTTTATTATAGGGGTTCTTTCGACAATATTTTTATCGGAATGTCCTTTTGGAGAAGGGTTATATTTCTATTTAGTTATAGCCGTACCTAATATTTTATTCGGAATTACTTTTGGCTTTTATATCTCACTTTATTTTAGGACAATTAAAGCGGCAGGAATATTATTAGTAATAACATTATTTCTATTACTTAGTCCTGTAATCGAAATATATTTTAATCCCGGGTTAAAGTTTTATAATCTTATAATTGGTTATTTTCCGGGTACGATTTATGATGAAAATATATCGATAGATTGGCGTTTATTATTATTTCGCCTGATAAATATTGTTTTATTTTTATCTGCCTTATTTTTATTCAAATATATCAGAAAATATAAAACCGGAAAAATATATTTAATTACTTTTTGTTTGATTGCATTTGCCGTTAATATTCCGGTCAAAGGAATATTAGGATTCTCTGTAACGAAATCTGTACTAAACAATCATTTCAGCTCTGTTATGCATACCGAACATTTTAATATTTATTATGAAGGCAGTGAAAATGATTTTGATACTCTGTATTTACCTTTAATACATGAATATTATTATTCAGTAATAAAGAAGGAATTAGGAATAAAGGAAGAGATTAAAATTGATTCATATATATTTAATAGTAATTTTGAAAAAGGAGAGTATATTGGATCAGTAAATGCTGATATAGCTAAACCATGGCAGAAGCAGATTTATATTACGAAGCAATCAATAGAGAGAACCTTAAAACATGAGTTAGTTCATTCGATTAGTTATTCAATCGGAAATTCATTCTTGAAACTTCCATATGATTTTAATCCTGCTTTATTAGAAGGGTTGGCAACATCAATTGAAAATGATTTTGTAGGTGTGCCGGTTCACTATGCCGCTTACCAGATTATAAAGTCTTACCCGATTAAAATAGATGAGTTATTCTCAGGTTTTAGTTTCTTTGGCAATTATTCATCTATATCATATATCGTTTCAGGTTCATTCTTAAAATATATTCTTGAAAAATATGGAAACGAAAAATTAATAATGTTGTATAAAAGCGGTGCGTTTCAAAAAATCTACAAAAAAGATATTTCTCAATTAGGCAAAGAGTATCTAGATTATTTAGATAATCTCGGTTATGGATTTGACAAAAACTATTCCTTACTATACTTCGGCGGACAAACAATATTTAAAAAAATATGTCCCCGTTTTGCAGCAAAAGAGTTTGAAAGAGGCATTCTATTATTTCAATCGAAAGATTATAGCTCAGCTTCAGGGATTTTTAGAACACTTTATGATAAAACAAATTCATATATATATTTGAATTATTACATTAATTCTTTGGTTTATAATGAGAAGATAAAAGATGCTCATAAATATTTTTTGTCCCAAGAAAAATATTTTTTAGGTTCGAGATTTCAATATAATTATTGGCTTAAAAATGCAGAGCTATATGGACTAGAGGGAAAATTGGATTCAGCATTTAGTAATCTGAATCAATTAATAGAAAATTCTCCAAGTATTAGTTACACGTCCTATGCAAATACATTGCATTACTTATTAGAAAATAAACCTGATTCATTTAATAAGTTTTATTTTGGAAAAAGCGATGATAAATTAAAGATAGTTGCAAATATTCAGAGCAAAAATATTCCGGCAGAAGTGATAATCGAAATTATTAATTATGCTGATAATAAAAATGAATATTCCGATATAATTGAAATGATGATTAAAAACGGTGACTTTAATAACGTATATGTGGGATATACTCTTATGATAGCAAGCAAATACTTCTTTAATATCGGAGAAATAAATAAAGCTGAATTATATTCTCAAGAATCTCAGAGACTAAATCATATTCCCATATTCAAATATGAGATTGAAGAAAACAACAAACTGATTTTAGCAATAAAAGAAAAATTAAATAGAAAAACAAAATAAATGAATTTAACAGAAAGAATAGAGAAATTTCCATTTCTTATTGAGTTTTCAGAATTAGCAAAAAAACGAGACGAGAAAGTTTATATAGTTGGTGGATTTGTAAGAGATTTATTTTTAGGCAGGGATAAAAAAGAATTCGATTTCTTGATTGTCGGTGATGGAGTTGAATTCGCAAATGCAATCTCTAAAAAACTAAAACAGAAGAAGATCGTTATATATAAAACTTTTGGTACTGCTCAATTTCAATATGATGAATACTTTTTGGAATTTGTTGGGGCACGCGAAGAATCTTATGATAGAGCTAGTCGAAACCCAAAAATCGAGCGTGGTAGTTTCCTTCAAGATATTAAGCGAAGAGATTTTACGATAAATACTTTAGCAATTTCTTTAAATGAAAATGATTTCGGTGAACTTATTGATACATATAAAGGAATAGAAGATATAGAGAAAAAAATATTAAGGACACCAATTGATCCGATGATTACATTTGATGATGATCCCTTACGTATAATGAGGGCGTTTAGATTCGCATCTAATTTGGAATTTGATATTGTAGATGAAATAAAAGATGCCGCAATTCAAATGAAAGAACGACTTGCGATTGTAGCACAAGAAAGAATTACTGATGAATTTTTCAAAATACTTTCTTCTGAGCGACCTTCAATAGGATTAAGGTTGATGTTTGATACAGGAGTTATGTCAGTAATATTTCCCGAAATATCAATTATGGGTGGTGTAGAACAGAGGAAAGATTATCATCATAAAGATGTATTTCAACATACATGTATAGTAGTTGATAATATTAGTAAGGTAACGGATGATGTATGGCTTAGATTTGCGGCGTTGGTACATGATATAGCAAAGCCGCAGACGAAAAGATTCGTTGAAGGAATTGGCTGGACTTTTCATGGGCATGAAGAGATGGGTGCAAGGATGATGAAGTCAGTTTTTGAAAAACTGAAATTGCCATTACACAAAATTGAATATATAAAGAAACTTATCCGGCTTCATCTGCGTCCAATTGCACTAGTAGATGATGATGTTACTGATTCTGCAATCAGAAGACTGGTCGTACAAGCGGGAGAAGAGCTTGATGATTTGATAACATTATGCCGTGCCGATATCACAAGTAAGAATCCAAACAAAGTAACAAAGTATTTAGAGAATTATGAAAAGGTAATGAATCGAGTACAAGAAGTAAGAGAGAAGGATAAGTTAAGAGAATTTCAGTCCCCTGTAAAAGGCGATGAAATAATGAGAGTATTAGATATAAAGCCATCGAAATTAGTTGGGATAGTAAAAACTAGAATTGAAGAAGCTATACTTGAAGGGGATATCCCCAACGAATATGATGCTGCTTATGATTTCTTAATGAAGATAAAAAATGAGTATAAAAATTAATAATGTTTGTAACTTTTTTAAAATAAGTTCGTCTTAATAGTAGCTCTGCATTTTTCTATATAGGAGAAAGAAATGAAAAAAGGTCTTTTAGCTGTTTTAATTTTAATAATGGTACAGCCAATCTTTGGTCAAAAATTGCTCACATTTGATGAAGCAATAAGAATAGGTCTTCAAGGGAATCCATTATTAAACAAACAGAGTAATAATTTATCAATAAGTAAATCACAATTAAAAAGTGCGTATGGAGATTTATTACCGAATCTTGGTGCGAGTGCCTCATGGGGCTGGCAGCGTATAGATGATGCTGGCGGAACGCAAGTAGATTTCTTTGGTAACGTAGTTCCTATTCCTGCCTCACAAAATGACTCTAGAAGTTACAGTCTAGGATTAGGAGGAAATTGGAGATTATTTGATGGACTTGCTAATTGGAGTAATGTCTCGCAAAAAGAAAAGAATTTAGAATCCGCCGAATTGAGTTTAGAAAAATTGAAACAAGATATAGTATATAGAACATCGGAACTATATTACCTTGTATTGAATGCTGAAGAAATGAAGAAGGTAAGAGAAGAGAACGTGAAATTCAATCAAAAGTTTTTAGAAACAGTTGAGGAAAGACATCGTCTTGGTGCAGTGGCAATGGCGGATGTTTATAGCCAACAGGTGCAAGCCGGCAATGCAGAACTTTTATTAATCGAAGCTGAGAATAATTATGAAATTACAAAAAGTAATTTATTGAATTATCTTGGTCTTGATGTACTTGAAGAATATTCTTTTGCTAATCCATACGAAATTGATGAACAGATAAACACTGAAAAATACCTAAAAGAGTTTGATGAAATAACAGTAATGGTTAATCAGGCATTTGAAAAAAGAAGTGATTACAAAAGTCAGAAATTGATGTTGGAATCAGCAGAAGATGGTGTAACAATTGCAAATTCAGGATACTATCCTTCATTAAGTGGAAATTATTCTTTTTCGACTGGTGCAATTTCGCCAGGAGATTTATTTAATAGAAAAATATACTCTGCAGGATTAACTCTTTCACTTCCAATTTATTCAAATTGGAACACCGAATTAGCAGTTCAATCTGCAATTGTAGGAGTTAAAAATCAGGAAGAAGACCTTTCTGCATTAGAAAGAAATATTAAAATAGAAGTAAAACAAGGATATTTAGATTTAACTGCGGCTAAGAAAAGTTTGGATGTTGCCTCTAAGACAGTCGTATCATCAGGTGAAAATAGAAAAATTAATCAGGAAAGATATAATCTCGGCTCAGGAACGATATTGGATGTTCTTCAGGCAGACAGGGATTATACGGATGCTTTAAGAAACAAAATAAATGCAGAATATAATTTTTACAAATCGAAAGATGCTTTAAAAAATTCAATTGGGAATCTTGATTACAAAAAATTTGAATTAAAATAAGGGGTAATATAAAATGGCTAATGGCAAGAAGAATAACAAAAAGAAATTTTTGATTTTCGGAGGACTAGGTTTACTTGTTGTTGTTGTAATTTTGTTGGTTGTATTTAGTGGTAATAAAGAAGAGATAATTACAGTTCAAACTGAAAAAGCTACTAAGAAAACAATAACTCAAGTAGTTACTGCAACAGGTAAGATCAATCCTGTATTTCAGGTTATGATTTCTGCAGAGGCAACAGGTGAAATTGTTGAATTACCGATCGAGGAAGGTGATATAGTTAAAAAAGGTCAGTTATTATTAAAGATAAAACCGGATACATATTTAGCACAGAAGAATAGAGCAGAAGCTTCATTACAGCAGTCAAGAGCAAGCCTAAATTCACGTAAAGCGGCTTTAGAGCAAGTTGAGATGGATTATAAGAGATATCAATCACTTTTCGATAAAGGTTTAGCAAGTGATGCAGAGATTCAAAACTCTAAATCTTCTTACCTTCAACGTCTTGGTGAATATAATGCACAGCAATCTATGGTTATTCAAGCTGAGGCAACATTAAAAGAGGCAAATGAAACTTTATATAAAACTACAATTTACTCACCAATTAATGGCACGATAAGTAAATTGAATGTAGAATTAAGTGAGAGAGTTCTTGGAAGTGGATTTAGTCCTGGCACCCAATTATTGACTGTTGCGGATTTAAGTGAAATTGAAGCAAATGTAGAAGTTGATGAAAATGATGTTGTTCTTATTACTGTTGGTGATACAGCAAAAATTAATATCGATGCGTTTGGAGAAAAAGTATTTAAAGGTGTAGTTACACAGATAGGCAATAGCGCATTATCATCAGGATTAGGTACTCAAGATGAGGTAGTAAATTTTGAAGTAAAGATTCTATTGACTTCTTTAGATCAGAGTATTCGTTCGGGAATGTCATGCGATGCCGATATTATTACTGAAACAAAGAATAATGTTTTAGCAGTGCCGATTCAAAGTGTTACAGGAAGATTAGAAAATGCTATGAAAGCACCGGTAGAAAAACCTGAAGAAGATGGCGCAGTAATTGAAAAGAAAAATGGTGAAAGCAAAGCAAATAAACCAAAAGAAGTTGTATTCACTGTTGTAAATAGTGAAGCAATTATGAAAGATGTAAAAGCCGGAATCAGTGATGACACATATATTGAGATTATTTCTGGACTAAATGAAGGGGATGAAGTAGTAACTGGTCCATATAAATCAATTTCTAAGGATTTAGAAAATAAATCTAAGGTTTCGGTCCAATCAAGGGGCGGAAATAAAAATAAAAAATAATTAAAGAGACAATTAAAATGAATATAATCACAATAGAGCATATAGCAAAAATATATCAAGTCGGTACAGAGGAAGTTCATGCTCTTGCAGATGTCTCCATGACAATTGGGAAAAATGAATATGTTGCTATCATGGGTCCATCAGGTTCAGGGAAGTCAACATTGATGAATATATTAGGATGTCTCGATACACCTACGAAAGGTATTTACGATTTTAATGGTGTAAATGTAAGCGAGATGAATGATAATGAATTAGCTGCAATAAGAAATAAAGAGATTGGATTTGTATTTCAGACTTTTAATTTATTGCCTCGGTCTAATGCTTTGCATAATGTAGAATTACCTTTAATCTATGCAGGAATGCCATCTTCCGAAAGGAAAGAGAGAGCAATGGAAGCATTAATAAATGTTGGATTAGAGAATAGAGTTTATCATAGACCAAATGAATTATCTGGAGGGCAGCGTCAAAGAGTTGCAATTGCAAGAGCATTAGTTACTAGACCCTCTATAATATTAGCAGATGAACCGACTGGTAACTTGGATACTAAAACAGGTCAAGAGATCATGATACTTTTTAACGAAATTTATGAAGCGGGCAATACTATCATATTAGTTACACATGAAGAATATATTGCAGAGCATGCCGAAAGAATAATTCGTTTAAGAGATGGATTCGTCGAGAAGAATGAAAAAGTGGAAAATAGATTTATTCCACAGAAAAGGGAATTGCACTAATGAAAAACTTTTTATTTGAATTGAAGGAAAGTCTATTAATTGCGCTCTATGCAATTAGAGCGAATAAAGTCCGTTCTATGCTTACAACATTGGGAATTATTATCGGTGTAACTTCCGTTGTTCTCATGTCCACTGCTATTAAAGGGATAGATAACGCATTTCAGGAGGGAGTATCTTCTTTAGGTTCGGATAATCTGTATATCGATAAATGGGCATGGTTTAATAATGATATTCCATGGTGGGAAATGAGGAATAGAAAAAACTTAGATATGGATGACTACAATAAATATGAAGATTTAGCCAAGCTTCCAGCCGCTATCGCTCCAACAATTTGGACTAATAAGAAAATTAAGTTCAAAGAAAGAAATGTAGAAGGAATAATGATAAGTGGTACGACTTATAATTATATAAATACTACAAATCTAACTTTCGAGTCAGGACGTTTTTTTAATGATTTTGAAAGTCGTGGTGCTCGTAATGTTTCTGTTATTGGATATACTGTTGCTAAACAATTATTTCCACTTGGCAATGGATTAGGTCAGGAGATTAAAATTGGCGATGTTAAATTTAAAGTTGTAGGTGTGCTGGATGAACAAGGCAGTTGGGTAATGGGAAATTTCAATCCAGATAATCAAGTATTTATTCCAATTGATTGCGTCTTTAAGTATTTCCAAGGAGAAAAATTCCGAAGTATAACAATTAATGTACGAGCTCCAAATAGCACAAGTGTGGAAGCTGTAAAAGAAGAGGCAATTGGAATAATGAGAAGAGTAAGAGGGTTATCATATTCCGAGGATAACGATTTCTCAATAAATCAGCAGGATGGACTTTTAAGTACCATTAATCAAACAATCGGTGTCATTCAAATAGCTGGATTATTTATAACGGGACTAGCACTTTTCGTAGGTGCTATAGGAATTATGAATATTATGTTCGTTTCTGTAAAAGAGCGAACACGAGAAATAGGTGTAAGGAAAGCGATAGGTGCAAAAAACAGAACAATATTGACCCAATTTATTATGGAGGCAGCAGTAATCTGTTTAATGGGAGGAATGATTGGTTTGGGAATAGCTGTTACATTAAGTATGATAGTAAATCAATATTTACCAACCGCCGTGCAGGCGGATTCTGTGATACTTGCAGTAGTAATATCATTATTGACCGGAGTATTATCCGGGTTTGCACCGGCATATACTGCATCAAAATTAGATCCCGTAGAAGCGTTGAGGTATGAATAATGTTAATAATTGAGATTATAAAAGTTGCCCTAACTTCGCTAAGAGCGAATAGATTACGTTCGTTGTTAACAATATTAGGAATTATTGTTGGGATATTTTCCATTATTGCTATTAGTACCGTGATCGAGATGCTTCAAAAAAGTATAGAAGAAGGTGTAAGTTCACTAGGACAGAATACATTTCAAATTCAGAAATATCCTGCTGTTAGAACAGGTTCGGCAGCCGAACGTGCTAAAATAAGGAATCGCCCCGATATAACTTTAGAAGAATTTTATCGTTTTAAAGAAAAAATGAACGAAGCAAAAAGTGTAGCTGCAGAGCAATGGAATTTTGGAAGAAGATTTGAAGTGGGAAACAAGGAAACTAATCCAAATGTTCAATTAGCCGGTGTAACACCGGAAGCATTCCCAAATAATAAATGGGTTGTAGAAGATGGTAGAGGTTTTAACGATAGAGATGTTCAAAGCTATAATCGAAGTATTGTTTTAGGTCCTGATATTGTAAAGGCTCTTTTCGGAAGTATAAATCCGGTGGGACAAGAAGTGAAAGTTGATGGACATAAATTGACGGTTGTAGGTGTACTCGAAAGTCAAGGTGATGTTTTCGGACAGAGTCAGGATAATTTTGCTATTATTCCTATAACCACGTTTCAAAGTTTTTATGGAAAACGTTCTAATAGCGTAAATATAACTGTAATGACATTTAGTAAAGAAGATTATATGTCTCTAATCGGAGTTGCAGAAGGATATTTCAGAACCGTAAGGGGAGTACCGGCAGGAGAAGAAAACGATTTTGATATAAGGACAAATGAACAGGTGCTTGGTCAAATTAATGATATAACAAGTGGTGTAAGGATTGGGTCTTATGTAATTGGTGGCATTGCTTTACTTGCTGCCGGCATTGGAATTATGAATATTATGCTAGTTTCCGTTACAGAAAGAACTCGTGAAATAGGAATTAGAAAAGCTATTGGTGCAAAGAAAGTGAATATATTAGTACAATTTATTATTGAAGCGATTGTTTTAAGCTTGATTGGCGGGATTATAGGCATCTTCCTCGGTGTAGGTGCCGGCAATGTAGCCGGCTCATTTCTTAATGCAGAGGCAGTTCTTCCAATTGATTGGATACTTATAGGAATATTTCTTTGTATGGCTATTGGAGTTGGATTTGGTACTTATCCGGCATATAAAGCATCAAACCTTGATCCTATTGAGGCATTAAGATTCGAATAAATATAAACTTTTCTTATTGAAATAGGTTGTATAATAAGTTGACGATTATAATAATGTTAAAAAGAGCAGTAAGGATTTCCTTACTGCTCTTTTTTTTTATCCAAAAATAAATCTTGATTCCATTAAAATAAATCATTAAAATATATTCGGGCTTTATTATAGGATTTTAGATAATGGAATTAACCTCTGCGATCCAATACATTTTATATCGAATGTTATAGGAAAGTCATATAAACAGAAAGGAGAATCTATGAAATATTATTACTTCATATTGATGTTTGTTTTTTCAATTATGGTTATTTCCTGCGAAAAAGAGAATCCCTCTGAACCTGCGAAACAGGGAGAAGAACAGAATACAAATACAGTAAAATTTGGACCGCAAGGTGGAATCACTGTTAGGGATAATATTGAAATAAAAGTTCCTGCCGGCACATTTTCATCTGAAGTTGAAGTAAAAGTTACAAAATCTAATGTGCCAATCGATTATTTTTCTACTGCTGCAAGCGAAGCTTATTTAATTGAAAATATTCCTGCGTTATACTCACAACCAATTGAAATCAGTATAACACCAAATACAGACATTTCGGGTGATACACTTGCAGCAATTTCTGTCCCTTCCTATATCACAAGTCAAAGTAGTGTTCAAGAAGTCGTTAAAATTATACGCGGCACTAAAAATGGAAATAAAATAAAATTTTTAATTCCCAATTTACCCGATTATTTTTTAGGAAAAGGGAATACATCTGCAGACGGGAAGTTTAGTTGTACTCTTTGGATTTTTAAAGGTTGGATGAGTTATACAACTGGACCCAAAAATTTTCAAATAAATTATCAAAATAACGTTAGTCAATCTTCTATTATTGAAATTGGTGGGTATTTCGAATCTGCTTTTAATCGAATAAAACAAATGGGTTTTGATTATTCCGGAAGAACTAAATGGCCATTAACAGTTAATATCAAAAAAAATCTAGGAATAGATGGAGCTTTTGTTTCTTCTAACTTTGGAAGAAATAATGATTTTATTGACATTAACGAGAGTATTCTAAGCAAACCAAGCGAACTTAAAGCTACAATTGGACACGAGTTTTTCCATTCAATTCAAGCCTTATATTGCCCATCTTCTCAAGTAATTCAAACAGGAAGAATGTTAGCTGAAGCAGTTTCTAGTAACCCTAAGTATTCAATCGAACAACTTTGGTTAGATGAGGCGACTTCTACATGGTTTGAAGGAGTATTTCTAAACGATCCAAATTATGTTTCTCCAGTGTTTCTGCAAAATGCTCACATGCCTCTTGATGGTTATGGCTCTATTTCTGCCGATCCGCAAGGGTATGGATATGGTATGTGTACATATATTAAGTTTTTAACTTCTAAGTATGGAGATGGAGTACATGCTAAAATATATGCGAAAATAAAAGATAACCTTGTAACATTGGATGCTATAAGTAATGCAACAAATTATAATTTTGATGGTTTATGGCACATGTTTGTAAGGGATTACTTATCGCAAAAAATTTATACAAACCTAAAACCATTCCAATTAGATGCAACGACAATTAGAATTAATGATTTAAAAATGGCTGAAGGAAGTTATAAGAGACAATACTCCAGTGCGAGCGGGGAAATATATTCTTTTTTTATGGCCTTTTCTCCTAATGAAACGACTGATGGAAGAATTACTTTTTCTGTTAATGATGGTGAAATTAGTGTATTTAAAGTTAATAATGATTACAATAAATATGAATTGCTTGGTATTGCTGATACAATGATAACAATTAGCAATTTGAGTGATATTGCCAAGAATAAAGAAGTTTTAGTTGTTTCTGTTTCAAAGCATCGTGGATATTCTCCATATACAAAAACAAGCGAAATTGATTTCAAGTACAAAATTGATGTTTTTGAAAAACCAAACATAGATCTTACAAAAATTACAAAAGTTGGTATTTACACTTTACTGCCCGGTTCAGGAACTAATAATAACGGCTCTACAAGTTATGAAGGTTTCGCAAATCCTACCATTACTACTGATGATGGTTATTATGTCGGATCTTTTACAGGCAATGTTTTTAATGGAAATTTTACAAATACAAAATGGTATAAAGATTCATATACAAATCTATCAGGGACAATTACCTTAACCTATGATACGGATAAAAACATTATTAGCGATTTAAGATTTGAAGTATCAGGTGTTCTTTATAATTATTATGAACAAACAAATAAACTAATCTTGAAAAATGTTCCATTTAGGCGATGGAATGAAACAATGCAAGAAACTGAGTTCGGGGTATTTGGTAGTTCAACTGCATCGAACTATGTAGTTGTAAGCGAGGTTTCTGAAAAAACTATTAATTCTTGGTCCAACATAAAATCAGATGGGGCTAACAATACATCAAAAATTGTAATTACACTTAAAGAATAGTAAAGCAAACAATAACTAAGATCCTTTGTGTTAACAAGAACTTTTAGTTATCTCAGACAGAATAAATACTTTATTTATCTGTTGATTGAAAGGCTTCTTAAAAGTAAATTTAATTTTAAAAATTGGATTTCTTTGAAGAAGCTTTTTCTTTTAATATCATTGCAATTAATTTTTCACTCCATTTCCTTCTCTCAAGTTGACACTACAAATATATCCGGTAAAGACTCTATAATAATTGAATATGACGGCAATAAACTAAAACTGAAGAATAGTTATAAACGAAGAGAAAAATTAATTCTTAACTATACTGCATTATCAGAAGAACAAAAAGAAAAGCTATTAAAACCAACCATCCTAAACGACAAAGCGATCTTTGGAGAAAGATTAAAAAAAAGCGGAAATTTAATAAGAGGAATTACCGTTGGCTCAAATCGAGACTTAAATGTTAATTCTGGATTAAGATTACAACTATCCGGAAAATTATCTGACGACATCGATATAGTTGCATCAATTACCGATGAATCCACACCTATACAGCCCGAAGGTAATACGGAAACACTTGACGAATTAGACAAAGTGTTTATTCAAATTAATCATCCAAATGCGAATGTAGTATTAGGAGATTATGATTATTCGTTAAATGATTATTCACTTTTAAGAGTGAACAAAAAATTGCAAGGGTTAACGGGTGGAGTTAGAATTGGAGATAATAAGGCAAATGTTTCGATAGGAGGAGCTAAAGGGAAATACACTTTTCAGAAATTTAATGGTATCGATGCCAATCAAGGACCATATAAATTAACCGGAACGAATAACGAAAATAATATTATAATCATTGCCGGAAGTGAAAAGGTTTATCTTGATGGTATATTAATGGTTAGAGGTGAAGCAAATGATTATACAATCGATTATTCAAATTCAGAAATAACCTTTACTCCGAGGCGGATGATAAATACAGCATCAAGAATAAGTGTAGAGTACGAATATACTGACCGGAGTTATCAAAGGAATTTATATTCAGCTTCATATGATGGTGCATTTTTTAATAATTCAGTTAAACTGCAATTAGCAGTCGTTAGGGAAAGTGATGATAAGGATAATCCATACGATATTCTTTTAAGTGAAAATGATAAAAAAATATTAGAGTATGCAGGTGATAGTAGAGAATTATCTTCTACATCTGGAATATCGATAGCAGATTTGGATTCATTAGGTATAAGAAATGGTTCTTATGTTAAAATCGATTCACTAATTAATAATATTGAATATACTTTTTATCGATATCAGCCCGGTGCTTTTAATGCAATTTATAATATCAAATTTTCTTATGTGGGTTTTGGAAAAGGTGATTATGATAAAGAATCGCTTGGTAAATACATTTTCAAAGGTGAGAAGAGAGGGAGTTATTCTCCAATATTATTTTTACCTCTGCCGGAACAGAAACAAGCGGCAGTATTTAGTATAGGATTCCACCCTAATAAAGATTTTAATATTAATTTTGAATTTGCAGGTAGTGATTATGATAAAAATTTATTTTCTGCAATTGATAATGGTGATAATTTCGGACATGCTTACAAAGCTTCATTAAATTTTAGAAAAGATACCTTATTGATTTCGGATAAGAATTTAGGTGGAATTGCGTTTTCACTAAATCATAGATTCATAAATAAAAAATTCACTTATTTCGATAGGATTAATGATATTGAATTTGATCGTGCCTATAATCTACCCGATTTGCAAAATAATGAAGAGAAAATGACCGAAATAAAACTCGATCTATTCCCAACGAATGATCTTATTATAAATAATCTTTATGGACAGATTGATAGAGGAAGTTCAATAAATTCAAAAAGATTCTATTCTTCTATCATCAATAAAAGTAAATTATTTCTTAATCTTATCACCGATTATAATGTATCGACAATTAATGAAACTAACAGTCGTTGGCTCAAACAGAATAGCACAATCAGTTATGATTTTGAAGCCGTAAAACCGGGGATTGATATTCTCTATGAGAATAAAAACGAAAAAAAATTATTAGCCGATTCATTACTATTTACAAGTCTAAGATATGAAGAAGTATCTCCCTTTGTTGAATTGGGCTTATTTGATTTTCTAGCTTTAACGGCACGAAGTTCATTTAGAAATGAATATGCTCCAATCAAAAATAGCTTAGAAAAACAATCGGGGATAACTACAAATAGTATACAATTAAATACAATCAAATCATCACAAATAAATTCAACATTAAATATATCAGTAAGAGAAAAGAAATATGAGGATTACTTTTTAGAAAAAGGGTTTTCGAATAATAAATCTGTTTTAATTTACTCACAGAATAAAGTAAATGTATTAAATGGATTTTCTGAAAATGAATTATACTATCAGACCTCGACTGAGCTTACTTCAAAATATGAAAGAGTATTTGTGAAAGTCCCTTACGGTACAGGGAATTATATTTTTCTCGGTGATCTTAATAATAATGGTATATCGGAAGAAAATGAATTCGAATTGAATTATTATGAAGGAGAATATATTCTCGTTAATTATCCCACTAATCAATACACACCTACAATAAACTTAAAAGCAAATTTAAGATTTCGACTTAATTTTGATAAGTTATTCCAAAGAAGCAATTCATTCTTTGCAAATATAAATACTGAAACATCTTGGAGAATTGAAGAAAATACAACTCACTCTAACTTATCTGATATTTATTTAATGAAATTAAATAAATTCTTAAATGATTCTACAACGATATCAGGAAATCAGATATTTCAAAACGATCTATTTTTATATAAAAACAGTTCTAAAGCATCGTTCCGATTCAGATTTATAGAAAGGCGGCAGTTAAACAATTTTAATACTGGTGCTGAAAGAGGATTCGGTTCTGAAAAAAGTATTAGAATGAGATTAAATCTACTAAAAGAAATAAATAACCAGACCGACATCATTTTTACTAATGACAATTTGATTTCAAAGAATAGTATTAATAGAGCAAGGCAATTATTTAATCAAGAATTAACTACGGACTTTTCCTACAAACCGGTGAGTTTTTTAGAAGTAGGATTTAAAATAAAGGTGGGAGAGAATAAAGATAGTTATTATCTAACCCCTACAACAATAGATCTTAATTCATTTTCAATCAGAAATACTTTTTATTTTACTGGAGTAGGTAGATTAAGGATAGAATTAGAAAGAACTGAATTAACTGCAAAAACAAACGGTAATTTAATACCATTTGAGATGACTAAAGGGAATTATATCGGGAAAAATTATTATTTTAGAATTAACTTTGATTATCGTTTAGGGAATAACTTGCAATCGTTAATTAATTACGACGCAAGACTTCAAGGTACAAACAAAATTATACACACTTTAAAAGCAGAAGCGAGAGCATTTTTCTAATTATGGAAATTATAACATCTATTATTGAAGCACACGTTTTTAGGATTGTAAAAGGAGAAATGGAATTCTTATTATTAAAAAGAGCCGAAAATATTTATCTTGGTGGCTTATGGCAAATGGTTACAGGTAGGATTGAAGACTCTGAAAAAGGTTTTGAAACTGCAATTAGGGAAATAAAAGAGGAAACCGGTTTAACTCCAAAAAATATGTGGGTAGCACCAAATATAAATTCATTTTATAATCACCTATCTGATACAATAAATATGATTCCCGTTTTTGCAATTGAAGTTGAACCGGAATTAATAGTAACACTTTCACCTGAACATTCTGAATTCCAATGGTGTTCATTACATAAGACAAATAAATTATTAGCTTGGGACGGTCAAAAAAAATCAGCGAAAATAATACATGATTATTTTATTAATAAATTTAACTATCTAAATCTTTCAAAAATATTATAGAAATGAGGTTTTAATTGGGACTATTAGTTGTCGGATCAATTGCATTGGATGATATAGAAACACCGCTTAATAAAGTGGAAAACGTACTCGGAGGATCATCTACTTATATAACATTAGCTGCAAGTTATTTTACTTCTCCAATTGAATTAATTGGCGTAGTGGGAAATGATTTTTGTAAAGATCATATTAAAATATTAGAAAATCACGGCATTGGATTAACAGGACTGCAGATTAAAACTGATGGAAAAACGTTTCATTATGGTTGCAAATATGGGGAAGACTGCAATGAAAGAGAGACCATTTTTACAGACTTAAATGTATTTGAAAACTTTGACCCAATTATTCCAGAAAAATTTAGAAAAAGCAGCTTTGTATTACTTGGTAATATTGCACCCGAATTGCAATTGAATGTACTCTCTCAATTAGATAGTCCTAAATTAGTCGTTTGTGATACCATGAATTTATGGATAAATATAGCAAGAAAAGCATTAATAGAAACAGTCGAGAAAGTAGATGTTTTAGTTGTGAATGATTCAGAGGCAAAAATATTATCAGAAAAGGATAATCTATTTTCAGCAGCGAAAGCATTACAGGAGATGGGACCAAAAATAGTAATTATAAAAAAGGGGGAGCATGGAGCTATATTGTTTATGGGAGAAGATATATTCTGTGTACCTGCATATCCGTTAGAAAGCATTGCTGATCCAACAGGTGCGGGCGATGCATTTATTGGCGGATTTACAGGATATTTGCATAAGACTAAAGACTTATCCTTTGCTAATATAAAAAGAGCTGTTGTATATGGCACTGTAATGGCTTCGTTTAATGTTCAGAGTTTTAGTACAGTGGGAATTGAAAATCTTAAACAAATAGATATTGACAAAAGATATAACGAATTTATAAAAATGACACAATTCGATTGATATGAAGATAGAGACAATAAAATTTAATGGAAGCGAATTAATTCTATTAGACCAAACAAAATTACCGTTCGATGAAGTATTTATAGTAACAAGTGATTACAATAGAATAGCCGAGGCGATAGAACGATTAGAAGTTAGAGGAGCACCGGCAATCGGTGTTACGGCGGCTTATTCACTTGCTATTGAATACTTGCATAATGAGAGCGAAGATGGTTTTTATAAAGCTTATGACCGATTAAAAAGTACTCGTCCCACTGCGGTTAATTTATTTAATACACTCCAAATCATGATTGTTTATTTCGAAGCAAATAAAACAAGTCCTTTTATTAAAAACGAATTGATAGAATTAGCTCATAAGATTCATCAAGAAGATTTTGATTCATGTGAAAGAATTGCTCAAAACGGAATAGCAATATTTAATAAACCTATGAACGTAATTACACATTGCAATGCAGGGGCTTTGGCTACTGCCGGGGAAGGAACTGCATTAAGTGTTATTAAATATGGATTTAGAAAAGGATTAGTAAAAAAAGTTTTTGTGGATGAAACGCGTCCATTATTACAAGGTTCGAGATTAACCGCTTATGAACTTGATAAAGAAGGGATACCTTTTGAAATTATTACTGATTCAATGGCTGCATCGATAATGAAAGATGGTGAAATAGATATTGCAATTACAGGTGCAGACCGCATTGCTCTAAATGGTGATTCGGCAAATAAGATTGGTACTTATTCATTAGCTATTAATTGCAAATATCACAATTTACCTTTTTATATTGCAGCACCTGAATCCACATTTGATCCGATATCTATGACAGGAGATGAGTTTATTATTGAACAAAGAGCCGGAAAAGAGATTTCCTCTTTCAGAAACAATGCTATCACAAAGGAAACATATAATTTTTATAACCCTTCATTTGATGTAACTCCAGCCGAATTAATTGTCGGAATAATTACTGATAAAAAGCTTTATCGATTCCCCTATAATTTTAAGTAATGTCAGAAATAAAAAAAATATCCGGAATTATAATTCGTAAAATTCCATTTTCTGATAGTAGTTTAATTCTCTCTTTATATTCGCGTGAGTTTGGCAAAATATCTTTAATTCAAAAAGGTGCATTGAGACAAAGTAAAACAAAGACCGGTTCTAAGATTGATACTTTAAATCATGTTGAGGTTATTATCTATTATAAAGATAGTAGAGATATGCAATTGATTAAAGAGGTAGATTTGGTCGATTATTACCCCTCGATTAAAGGTAATTTAGAAAAACTAAAGTATTCCTCTGCAATCGCTGAACTATTAAACTTCTTTATTCTGGAAAATTACGAAAATGAAGAACTATTCCTTGGTACGATTAAAATACTCACCCGATTTGAAGATTCTAAATCAAATGATGAGGCAGAATTATTCATTCGGTATTTCCTTTTTTTTATACGTCATACAGGTTTTGAAATTAACTTTAAGAAATGTGGTGTGTGTAATACTGATTTAGATATTGACTTCGAATTAATCAATTTTAATTTTGAAAAAGGGTTTATTTGTGAGGGGTGTTCACAAAATTCTTTTCATTCATTTCAATTTAGTAAGGAACTTTTTAAAATTATAACTTGTCTAAACTTCAAAAAAGAGATTCACTCTTCAACAGAACTAAATAATATTATTAAGTTTTTGGAACAGTATTTAAGGTATCACGTTCCCGAATTTAGCGGGCTAAAATCGTTAAAAATGTTTTAAGTAATAAGGAGAAATATTATGAAAAATAAAGGATTTATCGGTACGATAAGTTTAGTCGTTATCGGTATTGTATTCGGAGCTGTAATGGTTTCCGGATTTGGATGGGTAAAACCAAGTTTTGCTGATATAAAAATTGGTGCAGAAAAACCACCAGTAGAAAAAATAGAAGAAGCGGCAGCAGCTTTTAATAATGCATTTGTAAATGTAGCTGAAAAAGTAACTCCCTCAATTGTTCAAATCACAGTTGTAACCAAAGTAAAAAATGATTTACCGGAAGGATTTCATTTTTTCTTTCCATTTAGAGATGATGTGCCGAAAGAACAACAGGGAGGCGGAAGTGGTATAATAATTACTGACGACGGTTATATTTTAACAAATAATCACGTTGTTGAAGATGCCAAGCAAGTTACTGTTACATTACATGATAAAAGAGAAGTGGAAGCGACAGTTGTGGGCACAGATCCATTGACTGATTTGGCAGTTATAAAAGTTGATGCATCGAATTTAGCCGCAGCTTATCTTGGTGATTCAGATGCAATAAAAGTAGGGCAGTGGGTAATGGCTATTGGTAATCCACTTTCATTATCATCTACTGTAACAGCAGGCATTGTTTCTGCTATCGGAAGAAATATTAATATAATTAAAGATCGTTATGGAGTAGAGAATTTTATTCAAACTGATGCGGCAATTAATCCTGGAAATAGCGGTGGTGCTTTAGTTGATCTCAATGGTTCAGTTATTGGTGTCAATTCAGCAATAGCTACAAATGGAATGACGTCAAGCTATATCGGTTATGGATTCGCAATACCGATTAATATGGCGAAATCAGTTGCAAATGATCTTATTGCTAACGGTAAAGTAAGCAGAGGTTATATTGGTGTAAGTATCTCTACTGTTGATGCACAGACGGCAAAAGCGTTAGGACTTTCTGTTGCTAAAGGTGTTTTAATTCAAGAAGTAGTAAAAGGTGGTGCTGCATCAAAAGAAGACATTAAAGAAGGTGATGTGATTTTCAAAATTGATTCAAGAGAAGTAAATGAACCGAATGAACTACAAGGATATATTGCTTCTAAGAGAGCTGGTTCTGAAATTAAATTGACTTTATTTAGAGACGGTAAGGAAATTGAAAGATATGTTACACTAAAAGCAAAAGATGATGATAATGTAGAAACGGTAGCTTCGAAAAAGAAAGAAGATGCAAAAGAGAACGATTCAAAAACTGAGGAAGTTTTTGAAAGTCTTGGTATGACCGTTAAGAATCTATCATCATCAGAAAAATCAAAGTATAAAATCGATTCAGGAATATTGATTAGTGAAGTAAAGAATTATGGCAAAGCATTTAAACAAAATATTCCTCAAGGAACTGTAATTACTCAGGTGGATAGAAAAGAAGTTTCTTCGATTTCTGAGTTCAAGAAATTAATAAATAGTAAGAAAGGTGATGCAGTACTACTCAAAATTGTAGATCAATCAGGGACAACTCGATTTGTTGGTTTAGAAATCCCACAATAATTAAAGATTATTTACTAGCACCTCTATTATAGAGGTGCTTTTTTTTATATATTTGGATAAAAACGTAGGCAGAATGCTTCAATTTATTACTTCCGGTGAATCTCACGGTAAAGGTCTTACTGTAATTATAAATGGACTCCCATCCAATCTAAAAATCGATACCGATTTTATCAATAACGAATTAAAACGCAGGCAGCATGGTTATGGAAGAGGCCTAAGAATGAAGATCGAATCTGATCAAGTTGAAATCTTAAGTGGCGTTCGATTCGGTAAAACATTGGGCTCACCTCTCACCTTATTTATAAAGAATAGTGATTGGGAAAATTGGACAGAAAAAATGTCCTATACGGATATTGAAAATAAACCGGATAAGGTTTCTATTCCAAGACCGGGACACGCAGATTTAGTTGGTTCAATAAAATATGATTATGATGATATCAGAAATTCAATTGAAAGATCGAGTGCTAGGGAAACTGCCGCAAGAGTAGCGGCTTGTGCAGTTGCAAAATTATATCTAAATGAATTTGGAATTAAAGTCCAAAGTTTTGTAGAAAGTATCGGTGGAATTTTTCCGAAAAATAATTTCTATGATGAATTACTATTTACTAATCTCCCCAAAAATATCAATAAAATCAATGAAACTGCAGACAAAAGTCAGGTACGTGTTTTAGATCTTGAACATGAAACTAAAATCATAAATAAAATAAAAAAGATTAAGAAATTAGGTGATACATTAGGTGGTACTTTCGTTGTTGTAGTTACAGGTGTTCCGGTAGGGTTAGGTACATTTGCTCATTTTGAAGATAAACTCGATGCTGAAATTGCGCAATCAATAATGTCGATTAATGCTATTAAAGGTGTGGAGATAGGAATTGGTTTTCAAGCGGCAAATGTTCCCGGTTCAGAAGTACATGATGAAATCTATTTGAAGAATAAAAAAATTATCAGGAAAACTAATAGAGCTGGTGGAATTGAAGGGGGAATATCGAACGGAAGTCCGATAGTTATCCGTGCAGTAATGAAACCGATCGCGACATTAATGAATCCATTACATTCAGTTGATCTTGCTACTCAGAAGAATATAATTTCAAGACGTGAAAGAAGCGATTTCGTTGCTGTTCCTGCTTGTGCTGTTATTGGCGAATCGATGGCTGCTTGGTCAATTTCAAAATATTTCCAAAGAAAGTTTGGCGGAGATTCAATAAAAGAAACTACCTCTAACTTTGAAAGTTATAATAAATCATACATGACTAATCTCAAAGATAATTTTAAGCTATGATAAAAATAAAAAGTTTTGTGTTTAATCCGTTTTATGAAAATACTTACCTAGTTTATTGTTCTGATTCATTAGAAGGAATGGTAATCGATCCGGGAATGTATTTCGCAGAAGAAAAAAATGAATTTTGTTCTTATATCTCAAGCGAGAGTATTAATCTAAAATATGTTCTTAATACTCATTGCCATATTGATCATTCATTAGGTAATAAATTTATAGTAGACAAGTATAAAGCAGAATTAATTATTCCCGAGAAGGATAAGTTTCTTTTAGAATTATTAAAAACTCAGGGAAGTATGTTCGAGCTTGATATTGAAGAATCTCCTGATACTGATAACTATTTTGAGAATATATCAGAATTAAAATTAGGTGAAAATAAATTTAATTTTTTTCATACACCCGGGCATTCGCCAGGTGAGTATTGTGTCTATTCATTAGAAAATAGTATCTGTTTTACAGGTGATCTTCTTTTTAAGGAGGGAATCGGAAGAACTGACCTCTGGGGCGGCAATTTAAACGAGCTAATGGACTCTATTAAAAAATTATTTTCTATATTGCATGATGATATTAAAATCTTTCCGGGACATGGTGAATTTTCAACAATTGGTTATGAAAAAAGAAATAATCCCTATATTGCAAAAGTTAAATAAAAGAGAGAAAGCACAATGACTTATATTTGGTTAGAATTTATCTCTATTTTAGAGGATTATTTAATAGTTCAGAATTTGGCATTTACTTCTACGGTTGTCTATTCTACTTTAGCTATTTTATATCTTTTCATGTATGCGCTACTTCATTTTACACCTGCCATAACTAATGCATTAATATCGATAGTGGAAAAGTTATTTTTTATAAAATATTTGCCAGTTTTAATTTTTGCAATTGTACTCAATTTATTATTCCCTGGTAAAATATGGTCAGAATTTGTGCTGGCTTTTCTTTATTCATTGATACTTGTTCTTATTCAGATAAATAAAACAAAAAGCCAAATAAATCCGGGATATTCAAAGTTCGCAAACGATTTATCAATTAATTTTGATGCAGTAAAAGAAAAATTATTTTATTCAAATCTTTCGAGAAAAATTAAGAACATCCATTATGAAGTATGGTTGCTGGTTTTAATTTATGAATTTATAAATGGGCAGGATGGATTAGGCGCAGTGTTAAAGCAAGGATATGTTTTTAATGACATATATGCTGTTTTGGTTGTTAGTTTTATTATCAGCTTGTTAATATGGATAATAGATTATTCTTTTTCGTTTTTGAATAAATATTTTAGAAGATGATAGGATATATATGAATTTAATTGAAGTTCGTTTCCCATATAAAAATAATAATTCCAAAGAAATCATTTACTCTGATAAATTATCTTTAGAGATACCAAAGGAGAGTAAAACAATTATTCTAGCTTCAGAAAGCAATCTTTTATATGAACTTGGTTTAATATTATCAGGCAAAGCACCACCAACGGAAGGTAAAATTGCAGATATAAATCAAAATGAATCAGTATATATTATCCCTGAATATGCTGCTTTCCCATGGATGACTGTAAAAGAAAATTTATTATCTGTAAATGAGAAATATGATGACAAATTAGTAAAGGAATTTGGCTTAGAACCTTATTTAGAAAATAATTTTGATGACGAGAGTTATGGTTTTAGAATTAAGTTAGCTTTAGTAATGGCTTTAACAGCAGATAAGAAAAACATAGTATTATTCAATCCATTTAGATATATAAAAACATCCTATTTTGATATCCTAATGGATGATTTAGAAAAAGTAAAAAAATACGGATTAGGCATAATTGTGCTTTCGTCTGATGTACAAAAGAAGTTAAAATTTGATAATGAATATTCTTTGTGATATGTATGTTAATACTTTAGGGTCTGATTTGATAACTTATTGATAAACAACGAATAAAGATAGGTTATATAAGAAAATACTTGACAAAGAAAGCAATAGATTTTATATTGCAATTATATTTCAATCCAGTGGAGTTGTAGTGAGAAAACCAATACTATTAATATGTGTTATTGCAACAATAGCATTGATTCCATCATGTGGAATTTTCAATAGTGCGACAAGTGAAACCCGCCAATTAGCAAATCAAGAAACATTAACAGAAGTAGATGCCTATTCAGTAGTAAGTGAAATGCTGGAGAACGCAAGACAGGATTATGTTAATGCTCTTTATCAACAAAAATTAGGTTTTAAATCCGAATCGTTGGATCATTACGAACAAGCACTTACTATTATTAATAAATTAAGTTATTTCCCTGATATAGAAGAAAATGAATCATTCTTAGAATTAGAAAATTCTATTGTAGAAGATTATCAAGGATACGTAAATAGTCTTGATGAACTTCCTGAAAATGCATCAAATAGTGCTTTGGAAGAATGGTTAAGCAAAAAAATTCCTGAAATTGATATTGCAGATGATTCTTTGAATAATAAAGATGTTGTTACTAATATAATTAGAATTGGGGATTTTCCTTTAGAAGTAAATCAATATGTAGAACAATATCTCGAATATTTTACAGGAAAAGGAAGTAAGTATATAAATTTATGGTTATCAAGATCGGGAAAATATTTCCCTTTGATGGCACAAATATTTGAAAAAGAAAAAGTACCTCAGCAGTTATTGTATTTAAGTATGATTGAAAGCGGATTAAATCCTACAGCAAGATCATGGGCTAAAGCGGTTGGTCTTTGGCAGTTTATCAAAGGCACGGGAACGTTATACGATTTAAAAGTAGATTTCAATATAGATGAAAGAAGAGATCCGGAAAAAGCAACTTTAGCAGCGGCTCGTCATTTGAAAGACCTTTACTATTCATTGGGAGATTGGTACTTAGCATTAGCCGCATACAATAGTGGCGAAGGTAGAGTTCGTAAAGCAATGAGGAGAGCGGGTTCTAGTAATTTCTGGGAAATTCGTCAACATCTTCCAAAAGAAACTCGCAATTATGTGCCTCAGTATATTGCTGTTACATTAATAGCAAGTCAACCAGATAAATATGGATTCACTTCAATTCAATATGAAAAACCACATGAATATGTAACTCATAGAATTGAAGGTTCAGTAGGACTTAATATGTTAGCTAAGTGCGCAGGCATTAGTGATGATTTATTAAAGGAGATGAATCCTGAATTAATTCAACCATTTACGCCTGCTAAATATCCTAATGGATATCCAATTAAGGTTCCTACTTTAACATACGAACAATTTGCTAATAACTTATCCTTGATTCCAGATGACGCAAAGCTTCAGTATATGGTACATGTAGTTTCCAAGGGGGAGACACTTTCAAGAATAGCTGCTAATTATCAAGTTTCGGCAAGTAGATTAGCATCGGTTAATTCTTTATCAACGCGTTCAAAATTAAAATCAGGTAGTGAGATAAAAATTCCACTTGAAGGTTATTCGGATTCTGATGTTGAATTAGTATTAAATACAGACTCCATGCCGGCAATTGAAGAGCAAATAAGAGACAAAAATTCTGAAGCACCCTACCAATTGCAACAGATAGCTCAGGCGGATGCTTTAGACCTAGAAAATGAAAAAGCTGAGAACGAAATAGTCCAAGTTATTGTCCCGGAAGGGAAAACAGCAATCGCATATACAGTTAAAGCTAAAGACAATTTAATGGCTATTTCTGATATGTTTGATGTAAGAGTATCTGATTTAAGAAACTGGAATAATCTTCCATATACTTCAAGAGTAAGAGTTGGGCAGACTATTAGTGTGTTTGTACCCGCAGATAAATTAGAATATTATTCTCAAATAGACTCAATGTCTAGCTCAGAAAAAGAGAAATTAGTTGACATTAAAAGTGAAGATACATGGATTGAACATAGGATAAGAAACGGTGAATCACTTTCAAGCATAGCTACTAAATATGGTGTTACAATTGCTCAATTAAAAGATTGGAATAATCTCCGTTCTGATAGAATCTCAAGAGGGAAGAAACTTTCAATCTATTCTGGTGATTCTAAGAATTACAAAAATTCAGTCGCATCTACCGGGAGAACAAATTCTACCGTAAAATATAAAGTAAAAAGAGGTGATTCATTAGGTGAGATTTCAAAGAAGTTTGACGTAACAATCGCACAGATAAAAAAATGGAATAAATTAAACTCCAACAAATTATTAATGGGTTCTAATTTAGTCATCCACGGTTCTGAACAAGTATCAGCATTAGGTGATAATACTAAAAAAGTTACTAATGATGTTGTAAAATATAGAATTAAGTCAGGGGATTCAATTGGAGAAATTGCTGAAGAGTTTAAAGTCTCTGTAAGTGATATAAAAGATTGGAATAATCTGTCATCAAATAAAATCGTAACAGGAAAAACTTTAATTATACACTCTAGTACGAGCAATCAAGTAAAATCAACTTCAAGCAAAAAAACAGCATCCAATGATAGCTCTAAGATGCATAAAGTACGTAATGGTGAATCGTTATGGACGATAGCCAGAAGCTATAAAGTATTAGTATCTGAAATCGTTTCTTGGAATAACTTGAGCACAAACAAAATTAAAACAGGACAGACACTAAAAATATTTAATTAATAGATTTATACATAGTCGTTAGGGGTGCTTCAATTGTAATATTTGAGGCTGAGAGCAAACCCTTGAACCTGAACTGGATAATACCAGCGTAGGAAAGCGGTAGGAATAATTGAGTAAGCCGTTTTCCCAAAACGGCTTTTTTTATTTCGGAGGTTATAT
>JALNXG010000038.1 GCA_023230485.1 Melioribacteraceae bacterium | reverse complement strand
TTCTTTTCAATTTCTGCAAAAGGATATTTCATAATTTTCGTATTTTAATGTCAAAATAAGATTTAAAATTATCAAAATAAGAAGGGTTTAGCAAATCATTATATTTTATCTTTTTTTTAGTAATTTTACTTTAAGATTTAATTGAGGAAAAAATGAAAAAATTATCACTTTTATTATTAGTTATTTTATTCGCCACGCAAGTTATAGCACAGAAAAGAGCCATTACGGTAGAAGACCTTTGGAATATAAAAAGGATAGGGGCTTATGATGTATCCCCTGATGGAAAGACAATTGCATTTACAGTTTCGTCTTATGATATGGATTCAAACAAAGGCAATTCGGATATCTATTTAATAGATAGCGACGGAACAAATGTACGTCCCTTTATGAATTCGACTTCAAACGAGTCGGAGCCGACATTTTCTCCTGACGGTAAACAGATAGCTTATTCATTTGAAGGACAAATTTGGATTGCGGATATTTTCGGTAAAAACGAAATGCAATTAACCGATTTATACACTGGTACCTCGGGGCATATTTGGTCTAAAGATGGAAAGAAAATATTATTTGTTTCAAGTGTTTATCCTGATTGTGAAACACAAGAATGCAATAAAGAGAAAGATGAAGCAAAAGAAGCATCAAAAGTAAAAGCAGAAATTTTTACTGAACTAATGTATAGGCATTGGAACGATTGGCGCGGACCTAAGAGAAGCCATCTATATGTTTTTGATATTGCTACTAAGAAATATATTGATGTAACATTAAAGAGCAAACATGATGTACCCCCAATTGCATTAGGTGGCACTTTAGACTATGCTATAGCCCCTGATGGCGGCGAGGCGGCACTAACCATGAACCAAGATGAAATGCTCGCTACATCGACTAATAACGATGTTTTTATTTTTAGTACAACCGGTTTAAAAAACAATGCACCTGCAGAATTAAAAAGAATCTCCACAAGTAAAGGTAATGATAATCAGCCGCTATATTCTCCAGATGGAAAATATATTGCGTTCAAATCTATGAAGCGCGCAGGCTTTGAAGCTGATAAATTGGACTTAATTATATATGATAGAACAACCGGTACTTCTATTGACTATAAAGATGCTATCAATTTATCAGTTGGCGAAGTCGTTTGGACAGCCGATTCTAAATCGATCTACTTTACTGCAGAGAAAGAAATTTTTACTCCAATTTTTAGATTTGATATCGCTTCAAAAAAAGTTACTGAATTAGTAAAAGAAAATTTGAATGGCAACATTTTATTAAGAGGTGATTTTATTTTCTTTAAGAAACAGAAATCTACACTTCCTGTAGAATTATTTTCTTACAACACAAAATCAGGTGAAGTAAAACAATTAACAAATTGTAATACAGAATTTATGGCTCAATTCGATATGCAGCCCACTGAATCATTTTGGAGCAATGGTGCTGAAGGGGCTAAAGTTCAATCATTATTAATTAAACCACCATTTTTTGATCCGAATAAAAAATATCAGATGATATTTTTAATTCATGGTGGTCCTCAGGGAAACTGGGCAGATGATTTCCATTTCAGATGGAATACACAATTATTTGCTTCAAAGGGTTATGTAGTAGTAGCACCTAATCCAAGAGGCAGCACAGGTTATGGACAGAAATTTACAGATGAAATTTCAGGCGATTGGGGCGGAAAGGCTTACATCGATCTTATGAATACTTATGATAACGCAATTAAAACTTTCCCGTTCATTGATGGAAATAATACTTTTGCGGCGGGCGGATCATATGGTGGTTATATGGTGAATTGGATTGCCGGTCATACTGATCGCTTCAATGCACTTGTCTCACATGCAGGAGTTTATAATTTAGAAAGTATGTATGGGGCAACGGAAGAGCTTTGGTTTCCTGAATGGGAATATGAGGGAACACCATGGACTAACCGCGCAATGTATGGAAAATGGTCTCCTCATCGCTCGGCAGATAAAATAAATACTCCAATGCTTGTAGTGCATGGTGCATTCGATTTTAGAGTGCCGGAGGGACAGGCATTTGAATTATTTACTACATTACAAAGAAGAGGAATTCCTAGTAAATTCTTATATTTCCCTGATGAGACGCATTTTGTTACAAAACCACAAAATGCTAAATTATGGTGGAATACAATTTTTGACTGGTTTGATAAATATACAAAGAGGTAAATATGAAGTATGAAGAAAATGAGCATAATTATGGATTAGAAAATATTGACAATATTGATTCTTATAAAGAATATAAAGAGAAAAGCAAAGTAGTTGAAGAAAGCTTTTGGGGTAAATTAGAAAGAGTTGGAAGCAAAATAACATTTGCTAAAGATCTGAAAGCACTCTTCAGTTATTTCCGCGACCCATATATCAGATGGTATAGAAAATCGATTGTAGTAGCGGCAATAGTCTATTTTATCTCCCCTATCGATGCGATTCCTGATTTAGCACCATTGGTTGGTTATCTTGATGATCTTGGCGTAATTACAGCTTTAATAAAATATTTGGGCAGCGAAATATTACCTTATTACGAAAAATAAAGAGAGTTTATGAAGAAGCTAAATTTCAAAGTTCTGAAAACAGATATAGTTCATAAAGGTCGAGTATTTGATTTAAAGATAGATGAGATAGTTTATGATAGCGGAAATAAAGGATATAGAGAGACTGCAATACATCCGGGTGGTGCGGTTGTTCTTCCTGTAAAAGATGATGGTAATATTATCTTCGTTAATCAATTTCGCTTTCCTCATAATCAGTTTATATTAGAATTACCTGCAGGTAAATTGGATAATAATGAAGACCCGTTTCTCTGTGCTAAAAGGGAGCTTACCGAAGAAACCGGGTACAGTTCAGAAAACATAACAAAACTTGGAGCAATATTTACAACACCGGGATTCAGTAATGAGATCCTTCATATCTATTTAGCGAAAGAGCTTAAAGAAGGAGCACATAATCGTGAAGAGGGTGAATTTGGTATGGAAGTAATTTCACTCACTTTAAAAGAGGCGGAAGAGAAGATAAAGTCAGGCAAGATTGTTGACGCTAAAACTATTTGTGGTATTCTTTATTATAAATTATCGTTGGATAATTAATTCTTCGAGATCAATTTTATGAATGTTGGAAATTACTTTTCCAAGAAATCGTTCAGCAATTTCTTTGAACTTAGCCGGTACGTCACTTACAAAAAATTCTTGAGTGCCGGGTAAGTGAGAAGAATTTTTAAGTCCCTTCTCTAATAAATAATCTTCGACTATATTTGCCGCAGGAGTTCCTGAATCAATTAATGTAACTTCCGGACCAATCTCATTTTGAATAATTTTCTTTAACGTTGGATAATGAGTACATCCGAGAACAAGTGTATCAATACCTTTCGATTTCAATTCACTTAGATATTCCGCTGCTACAAGTCGTAAAGCTTCATGATCAACTAATCCTTCTTCGGCAAATGGAACGAATAATGGACAAGCTTTTTCATAGACTTTTGCATTAGGATCTAATATATGTAATCGTGTTGAATAAGCTCTATTGTTTATCGTTGAATAAGTGCCAATTACACCAATGATTTTATTTTGTGATGTATGCAACGCATAATCCGACCCGGGTTCGATCATGCCGATTACAGGAATTGGAAGATTGTTTTGTAAAGTTTCGAGTGCCACTGATGAAGCTGTATTACATGCGACAACAAGAAGTTTAATATTCTTCTTTAATAAAAAATTAGCCGCTTCCATGCTATATTCTATTACAGTGCTATTGGATTTAGAGCCATAAGGAACTCGTGCTGTATCACCGAAATAAACTATATTTTCGTTTGGAAGTAAATTTGTAACTGAGCGGACAACCGTTAAACCACCTATACCCGAATCAAAAAATCCTATCGGGCTATTACCATCAATATTATTCATCAATTTTTATAACATCTCCATAATGGTATCTGTCAATTCGACTGTTATTAATTCATATTCACTTGCTGATATTTTGTTATTGTTTCTGTCTAAGATGTAAAATGAGTCCACTACATCATCCGCCTTAGTAGATATTTTTGCAAAGTAGATTGAAAGACCTAATTCATTCATTTTTTTTGTAATGTGATAAAGCAATCCAAGCCGGTCTGGGGAGAAAATATCGATAATAGTATATTTTTCATGCTTCTCAAAAGAGATTTTAATTTTACCTTTTCTTTTGAAAAATTTATTCTCTAAACGCCACCACTTTGATTTAATCTTATTAAATTCTTTTGTTATCTGTAATTCATTATTGATTGCTAACTGCAAGTTGATCGTAATCTTTTGATATCGAGAGGTTTCTATTACATTATGAGTTCTAAAATCAGTAACGCTAAAACTATCAATGACCACTCCATCTTTACGAGTGAAGATTTTAGCATCGTAGATATTAAGATCATTAATCGATAAAGCACCGCAGATGCGTGATAGAAGAGAGTCGGAATCAAAAGCGATTACAGTAATATATGTAAAACTATAGTCTTCTTTAAAGAACACCGAGACAGAAGAGCCTTTCTCAATTTCATCAATATGCTGATTAATTTCATCCTGTGAAAAATGTTGTAGATATGCAAGATCGTCAATAGATTCAATATGTTCTCTAAAAGCAAAATCATTTTCTGATTCACTTAAGTAAGCATTCGCTGTATGAGTAAGAAGTACTTCTCCGGAAATTCGTTCTTCAAACATTTTTTTAGTTTTGATGAAAAGCTCATTTAGAAGATCGCTTTTCCATTGCGTCCAAACAACCGGTGAGACAGCCGATAGATCAGCATATGTAAGCAAGTACAAATTTTCAAGTGCTTGAATCGAAGGGATTTTTTTTGCAAAACTATCTAATGTAACCGCATCATTTAAGTTGCGTCTGAAAGCTACCTGCTCCATTGTAAGATGATGTTGAACTAAAAATTGCACCATTTGAATTGATTCAAAATTATATCCAAGTCGTTCCATAATCGAGCACGCAATTTCAGTTCCGATAATTTCATGTCCTGAAACACTTATTGGTTTTGCAATATCATGGAATAAAACAGCAAGAAATAAAATATCTCTTCGTTTATTGCCAATAAAAAGTTTAGCCAAAGAGGATGTTTCATTTTCCAGATTTTCTAAATTATTTAATGCAATTAAAGTATGCTCATCAGCGGTATAGCAATGATAAACGCCGGGTTGGAAGAATCCTACTAAGTCTTTAAATTCAGGGAGAAAAGCTCCAAGTACACCAAGCTCATTCATGGCGTAAAGCGTTTTACCTACATTTTTCGGAAGCTTTAATATCTCTCGAAAGAATGCGGAAGAATTAGGTTCAAAAATCGATGACTCACTAAGATCAATAACAGCTTCGATTATAGAAGAACGTAAACTATCATCTAACCTTGCAGTATAAAACCCTCGATAATAAAATGCTCTCATAATAGTGGGCAAAGAAATCTCTTCACTACTCGTATAAGAAACTGTATTTCCTCTTAAAATAAAATCATCATCAAGCTGAACTGTTAATATTTCAGAAAATGGATTTAGTAATTCTTCTTCTGTCTTTTTTGTGCTCGTTAAAGCAAATCTTTTAATAGTATTAGAACATTCAAAATAACGCCTCATAAAATTCCGCGAGCCCGGTTCAGCATAGCCCATAATTTTGGCAATTTTTTCTTGAGCAGAAAATTCTAAACGATCGTTTTTTGCACCAGATATTAAGTGAAGATGGTTTCTTACATTAATTATAAATTTATAAGCTTCGAGCAAACGTGCTACTGCTCTTGAAACAATTACTTTTTGCACCAATAATAGTTTTAAATATGCTTCTGTTTGAGTTACCTCGGATTGATTAGTAAGAATAAGATTATTCTTGAGTGCATAGACCCATTCAATTACTTGAAGATCGCGCAATCCACCCGCTGTGTTTTTTACGTTTGGTTCTAATACTTTAGAAGAATCACCAAATTTATGATGTCGTTTTTTAGTATCATCAAAATATTGAAAAACTAATCTTTTTCTGTTTTCTTCGTTAAGAGAACTGAGAACTTTTTTATTCCATTCATTATAGATTTTTTCATTACCACAAATAAAACGAGTTTCAAAAAACTGAGTGAATGTGTGTAAATCTTCATCAATAAATCGTTCGATATCGGAATACTCACGAACAGTATGACTTACTTCAAAGCCGCAGTCCCACAATAGTGTTACTGCAGCTCTGATATCTTCTTCATAATCCCTTATAAGAGGAACGATAAACATAACATCAATATCAGAATATGGAGATAATTCTCTTCTGCTAAAACTACCCACCGAAGCCACTGCAAAATTCTTATCCCTATTTTTGAGAATATTAAAAATATATTCTTCGATAAGAAGAGAATAAGAGACACAGAAATTCAATGGCTCAGAAATCAATTCCTCGTTTGAAAAGATCTTTTCTCGCTCGGAAATATATTTTTCTTGTATGTTTATCGGATCAAACATATTATTTAATTTTCTTAAAACGTGCTTGGAAGAAACGCAAATATTTTGGTTCGTATGTCATTTCCAAACCTTTGATTTTCTTTCTATCGTCATATACTTGAGCAACAGATTCGACCATCACATCAATATGTGCCTGAGTATAAACTCTTCTTGGGAATGTAAGACGAACTAATTCGAGCTTAGGCATTCTGTTTAATCCGGTTTTAGGGTCTCTACCTGAAGAAACAACACCGCGTTCCATTCCTCTAACACCTGAATCAAGATAGATTTCGGATGCGAGAGATTGAGCCGGGTAAACATCTTGTTTTATGTGAGATAAAAATCTTTTTGCATCTAAGAATATGGCGTGTCCGCCGAATGGATAAACCAATGGGATATTGAATTTTTCTAATTGCTTACCACAATATTCCACTTGCCCTATTCTTGCTTTTACGTTATCATACTGCACCATCTCTTCGATACCGCGGGACATAGCTTCCATATCTCTTCCTGCTAAACCTCCATAAGTATGAAGTCCTTCATAAATCACAACCATATTTCTTGCTTCTTCATAAACCTTTTTATTTCTTGTAGCAAGGAATCCGCCGATATTAACCATTAAATCTTTTTTAGCACTGACCCAAAGACCATCGAAATATGAACAAATTTCTTTTAAGATTTCTGCAATAGTTTTATTCTCGTAACCTTTTTCTAATTCTTTAATGAAGAAAGCATTTTCAGTAGCGCGTGTAGCATCAAACCATAATTTAATTTTATGTTTCTTAGCGAATGCAGCAACTTCTTTTAAGTTAGCCATTGAGAATGGTTGACCGCCAGCCATATTAACCGGTCCAGCCATGCTGATATAAGCAATCTTCTTAGCACCGACTTCTTTAACTAATTTACTAAGTTTATTTAGATCGATATTGCCCTTAAACTTAAATGTGTTTTGAGCTTCATGTGCTTCATCAACAATTACGTCAACGAATGTAGCCCCGGCGAGTTCTTGGTGTAAACGAGTAGTTGTGAAATACATATTGCCAGGAACGAAATCGCCCGGTTTAATAAGTATTTTTGATATCATATGTTCAGCAGCTCTGCCTTGATGAGTAGGAACAAAATAAGGCATTCCATAATGTTTCTTTACGTTATTCCAAAGATTATAGAAGTTCTTGCTTCCTGCATAAGCTTCGTCTCCGATCATCATTCCTGCCCATTGATAATCACTCATAGCGTTAGTACCGCTATCAGTTAATAGATCCAAATAAACATATTCGCTTCTCAATAAAAAAGTATTGTAACCAGCTTCATTAATAGCCATTTCTCTTTCGGCTCTGGTAGTCATCTTAAGTGGTTCGACCATTTTGATTTTGAATGGTTCAGCCCAACTTCTTTTGATTATTTTCTTTGCCATTAAATACACTCCATTAGGTGGTTTGTTTTTATTTAGTATGTTCAACAATCACAACCGATGAAATTCCGCCTCTCGGATTCCAATTAGCTGTAATTTTTATATAACGTGGCTGCAATACCGCAGCCAAATCATTTAAAATATTATTTGTTACTGCCTCAAAATATATACCGTCATTTCTATAAGAACCAAGATAGAACTTATAGGATTTTAATTCCACACAAACTTCATCGGGAATATACTCCAAATCTATTATTGCAAAATCTGGCTGCCCCGTTTTTGGACATACAGAAGTAAATTCCGGTGATGTGTGAATAATTGTGTAATCCCTATCTTTCTGCGGATTAGGAAACACCTCTAATATTTTTTGTTTATCGTTCATCTATTTCCCTATATTTTTCTTTACTTGAATTAAATTTAACAAGTTTTTTCCAATCTATTATACCGGTAGCACAAAATTCATTTGAGAACTGCTGAGTAAAATTATTTAATAAAGCTGAATATTTTTGCAAATACAAATCATTTCTTTCCTTTGCTCTATGATCTAACGGTTCGATGAATCTTAAATACATCTCTTTCTCGTTTGAAATAAATTCCCAAAATTGTTGTCCGGCTAATTTAATATAATCTCCTTTATCAATTATATTTACTCTGCCATAACAACATCCATTCACCGCAATAACATTTGCCTTTTTTGCATTAGTTCCTAAAATTCTTTTTGCTTTTCTAAAGTTATCTCTCATTCTTACTATTTGACTTGAGTTACCCCAGTTGGGTCCTGATTTTACAGTAACAATATACTTTACTTCATCTTTATCAAATTCTAAATCAATTCCTTCGGCAGCAGATTTTTTTCCGTTGTGTACCGTCTGACAAATATAAATTGCTAGCCCTTCAAGAAATGTCCCAAACATCGTTTCTTCTTGTGAAGATAAATAAGCATCAACTAAGTTTTGAATAAGGTCTTGTGATGTTAGAATATTTTTTGCTTTAAAAAGATAGGGATTCTTTCTAAGCAAAATATCCTTCAAATTAAGTTGGCTTATTTTATTAAGTCGAGCTTCATTAAATTCATTAATATTATTTTCGATGTAACTTATTAGTTTTTTTGTTTCGATCTTTGCCATAAATTATCTCCGGCTCTGCAACAAATAAATTTTGAGTTAATTGTGACTCTGCTAATCTATAATACTCATCAATAATTTCAATACCTATTCCAACTCTTAACATTTTCTGTGCTACAATTACCGTAGTTCCGGAACCCATAAATGGGTCTAAAACTACATCCCCTTCTTTTGTGAAAAGTTTAATGAACCATTCAGGTAATTCATCTGGGAATGCGGCACTATGATTTTTATTGTTACACTCGGTTGCTAAATGAAGCACATTATTTGGATAGACCATATCCCTCGAAACCCAATTTGAGATATTCTTTCCAAACCCGCTCCCGTTTTTGGCATTATCCCTTTTTTTATCAGTTTCACTAAGGTTTTTCAATCTTGTCTTTGCCCAATCTCCAACAGGAACCATTACTTCATCTTGATACATATTAAATTTTTTTGATTTATTAAACTGAAGCAATCTTTCCCAAGAATCTCTAAACCTATTTGGCCATTTACCGGGAAAAGAATTTTTTTTGTGCCAGATAAATTCTTCTGTCCATAACCAGCCCTGTTTCCGTAACTCTTTAATGAGATCCAGCACATAAGTATGTTTTTCGCCATCAACGACTTTTTCTTTTATATTTAGCACAAATGTACCATCATTTTTTAGTACCCTGAAAAGTTGCCCAGAGAAAGGCAAGAACCACTCAACGTATTTATCTGGATGGATACCGCCATAAGTATTTTTGCGGCTATCTGCATAAGGAGGAGAGGTAAATATTAAATCAACAGAATTACTTTCAATCTCTTTTAGTAATTCATTCGAGTCTCCTAACAATATTTTTGATTTATTATCTATCATAAAATAATTATAAAACGTTATAATCCGGTTTGGTTATGTATGGTATGGGGTCGTCGTAACCGGCTTTTTGGAAGCCCCTTAATCTAAATGCACAGCTATCACATACACCGCATGCTTCTGCATCATTCTGATAACATGACCAAGTAAGATGCAGAGGAGCATTTAACTCAATCCCTTTTTTAACAATCTCCTCTTTGCTCAAATTAATTATCGGCGTAATAATTCTAATATCTGTTTCCGGTTTTGTCCCAATTCTAATTACTTCTTCGAATGCTTTATAAAAATCGGGTCGGCAATCGGGATAACCGCTTGCATCTTCATATACTGCTCCGATAAATATAGCATTTGCATTTAGAACTTCAGCCCATGCTGTCGCTGCTGAAAGTATATTAGCATTCCGAAATGGGACATAAGATGTAGGTACTTCATGATTATTTAAATCGGCTTTCGATACATCCATTTTACTATCGGTAAGAGAAGAACCCCCTATTTGAGTAAAATGAGAGAAGTCTATTACTAATTTATTTTTAACATCATAGTATTCAGCTATATCATTAAATGCTTTTAATTCTCTTTTAACCGTTCTCTGTCCGTAATTAATATGCAATAATGCTAAATCGTATTCCTTCTTTGCATAAGCGGCAGTTACGCAGCTATCCATTCCACCGCTAAGCGCAACTACTGCTAATTTTTTATTCATAATATTCTTTCTAATTTATCCTTAAAAGATAGCAAAATCCGATTGTAAATGGAAAAAATGGGAAATTTTTATTAATGTTATTCGATTTTAATTGACAATTAATTTTACTATTTTATATTACAACTCTGTTCTTGAAGTATCTTCACAACTTATTTAAGAGAGGAACATTTTATGGAATATTACGAACTTCATCCTGTAACACCACAATTAAGATTTATCAATAAAGCAGTAGAAGTATTAAAAAATGGTGGAGTGATAATCTACCCAACCGATACAGTTTATGGAATCGGATGTGATATTTTTAACAAAGAAGCGGTAGAACGCGTTTATGATATTAAACACGAAGCAGGCACTAAACTATTCAGTTTCATCTGCCCTGACTTGAAGGATATCGCTAAATATGCAAAAGTATCAGACTATGCATATAAATCGATGAAAAAACATCTACCGGGTCCTTATACATTTGTATTGCCTGCTGCAAAGGAAGTCCCTAAAAAATTATGGACTAAGCGTGATACAGTGGGGATAAGAGTCCCTAACCATGCAATAGCGATATTACTTGCAAAAGAATTAGGGAATCCGATTATAAGCACTAGTGTAACAAAAAGAAATGGCGATCCATTATACGATCCATTGGAAATCCAAGCAATATTTAATAGCCAAGTGGATTTAATGTTGGCTGCCGGAGCACTGGAAGGAGTTCCATCAAGTATTATCGATCTCAGTGGAGATGGTCCTGAAATAATCCGTGAAGGAGCCGGAGATGTTACAGCTTTTGTAGTTTAATAAATCCATTTAAATAAATTCATATAGAGTCGCTCGGAACATTTCGGGCGACTTTGTTATTTGTCAATCATTGGTAAAATCAATGTAAACTTTGAACCACTTCCTAATTCACTTTCGAGATGAATAGAACCACCAAGAAGTTCTGTGTATTTTTTAATTATTGAAAGTCCTAGACCAGTACCTTGATATTCACGATTAGTACCTTCACTTGCTTGCCTAAACTCTTGCCAAATGATCTCCTGCTTATCTTTTGCAATTCCTATACCCGTATCACGGACAATAATATTAAAAAAATCCTGTTTCCCAATTCGATTAATAAAAGTTATTATTTCTACTTCACCTTCGTTTGTAAATTTAATAGCATTATTAATCAAATTATTAAGTATATCTATCAATAATCTCGAATCAGTATAAACAACACTATCTTCGCACAAAAATGTTTTTGTTAATTTTATTTTCTTCAATTGGGTAGCAGTATAAAATTGTTCATAGACCTCCTCTATCAATTGATTAATTGAAACGTGATCGAATTCTGCTTCATAATGGTCAAATTCCATTTTTGTTACATTCAAAATTTTGGTTAATGTGTCCATCAGGCGATGAGAAGTTCTAAGAATTCCATCTGCAAGTTCTTTCTCATCCTCTTTTTCTACTATTTCAGATAGTAAATTTGCATAACCTAAAATACCCACAAATGGAGTTCTTAGTTCATGACTCATATTTGCAAAAAAGAGAGATTTTACTCTGTTCATTTCAATAGCTTTTTCATTTGCAATGGTAAGTAGTTCTAGAGTTTCGTGTCTATTCTCGACATATCTAAAAATAACTGATGCAGTAATTACACCGCTAAGAAGAATAACAATTAATGCAATTCTATTATAGGTTTCTGCGTATGGGTTCTCATTCGCAAATAGTGCATAATTTAGAGTAACAAAAATTAGCCAAATAAATAGAGTGCTGATTATGGCAACAATTAAAATTGCACCATTGCTTTTAATTCTATCCGGATTTAAAAGCCCTAGGAATGCTCTAACAGATGAAATTCTCAAAAATGCATCGACAAGAATAATCAAAAAAGAAAAATTTATTATGTCTTTTAGTATAAAACTCGTCAATAAACTTACCGGAAATTTTGTTACAGCCACTGAATTCCAAAATGGAGGATTAAAGGATAACATAAAATTAAATAAATATCGATATGAAAAAGACATCACCACAAAAAAGAGTATTAAGGTAATTATAAATCGACTAAAGAAAATCCTAGGCACTTCATATATCTTAGATCTATAAGCCCATCCCACTAAAACAAATAAAAGAAGAAGAAGAAGGGAATTTAGAACATTTGCCCAACCGTTATTGGTCCATAATAAAAATGGATAAAAAGCACCACCGAAAAATCCTGTAATAAATGCTGCCCTTACCCCATACGCCATTGATATAAATATGGGAAGTAATACAGCCCAAGGGACATCAATGTACGTTACTTGAAAATCTATCGTAATACCATAAGGCGAGAATAGAAAACATACAATTCCGGCAAAAGCAGGAAGTATGTTTTCTTTATTAATGTAAGTTTCGTATCTCGTTCCTGAAAACAATTGAGACCCCTTAATTTATATAAGCTATACCTTCCTTATTATCGTTAATAGGACCCTTTTATTTAAATGAATAATAAAAAATTTTATTCACGATGCACAGTAGTAGCTGCTGCCTGAGCAGTAGGGAAAACGACCATTTCTGCTATATTTACGTGTGCTGGTCGAGTAGCGACATAAATGACAGCATCAGCAATATCATCACCAACCAATGGAGTTAGTCCCTTATAAACATTTTTGGCAGTTTCTGTATCACCATAGAATCGAACTTCACTAAAACCTGTTTCTACTAATCCCGGATCGACTGTACTGATTCTGATATTTTTATCAACTACATCCAAACGGAGCGAGCGAGTGATTGCATTTACTGCAAACTTCGTAGCACAGTAAACAGCACCTTTAGAATATGGTTCTCTTCCTGCGATTGAGCCAATCATAATAATATGACCATTTTTTCTTTCGACCATCTGAGGGATTATTTCGCGTGTAACATAAAGCAACCCTTTAACGTTAGTATCAATCATCTCATCCCAGCCATCGGGATTATCTTCATAAAGTTTATTTAATCCCCTTCCGAGTCCGGCATTGTTGAGTAAAATATCGATCTTCTTCCATTCTTCGGGAAGATCGGCGACAATTTTTTTTACTTCATCTCGCTTCTGAACGTCTAGTTTAAGAGGCAAAACACTTACTGAAAAAGTTTTTTTTATATCTTCAGCAATTTCATTTAATTTTTCAATTCTTCTAGCTGTTATAATTAAGTTAGCCCCTTCTTTAGCAAAAGCGTAAACACATGACTTGCCAATTCCAGAAGTAGCTCCTGTAATAAAAACCGTCTTACCCGTTAATCTGCTCATTTCGTTTCCCAATTTTTATAAGTTGATAAATGCGTATTATTGAATATACAGTGATTCCTAAAGTAATTACCGATAGAGTAATATTCTTTATTAGTTCATTCGCTCCCGAAAAATAAAAGAATAAGCTCCAGTCATTTTCTTGGTTACTTCGCGTGAGCACTATCATCGTAAATACACCTACCAAAAATAAAAGTAGAGCCAAATTAGATACAATAAGTACGCTAAAGAATAATTTCGACTTTTTTAGTAAAAGCAAAATGACAAGCTCAGAAAAAACTAGAGAAAATAATTGAGGGGAGAAAAAGACAATAAATAATACAACTACGGTTTTTTCACTCGTGAAACTAATTACGTTATAGAGTTCTAAATTAGATAAAAGAAATTCCACTTTTTCAAAACCATATATCAGTGCCGTAATACCCTGTAATAATTCAAAAATGAATATATTAAGAATTATAGCAGCAATAATACCAACCGAATACTTAATTGCCTTTTTTATGATAATTGGATTGATTCTTTTAATCACTTAAAACCATCTTTTATTGATACAGAACAAAGTTAGTAAAATCACATATATTTAGCATTAATTTTTCTCATTTCTCTAAAAGAGACATTATGACTTATTCTCATCAAATTTATTCTGTAATTTACCCACATTTGAGTAAATTCTTTATAAATTGCAGATAATAAAATAAAAAGTTATCGGCTCTTTTTAGGTTGAATTTTTCATATCAGAATAAAATAAAAATTGAATAGCACAAAAGAAAAATTATTAAGTAAAAAACTTATCTGTTATCATTGCGGGGATGAATGTCCTGATGATAAGATTTATATCGATGATAAAATATTTTGCTGTAATGGATGCAAAAGTGTTTTTTCGATATTGAATAATAATGATATGTGCACTTACTACTCGATTTCTAATGCACCGGGAATTAATAAGAAAGATGAGAATAAAAGGAATTATGATTTTTTAGATGATCCCGATGTAAAAACAAAATTTATCGATTTTCGCGATGACAAAATTTCCAAAGCTTTATTCACAATACCACAAATGCATTGCAGTTCATGTATATGGATATTGGAAAATCTGAATAAATTAGATGAGGATATACTCTCATCGCAAGTAAATTTTCTTCAAAAATCACTTTCGGTTACTTACAACAATAACACAACTCTAAAAAAAATCGTAACACTATTAGATTCAATCGGTTATGAACCACTACTCAATTTAGAAGAGAAACGAGATTCAAAAAACGACAAAGAATTTAGGAAGTTATATTATAAAATAGGTATAGCCGGATTTTGTTTTGGGAATATAATGATGCTTAGTTTTCCCGAATATTTATCAATTTCTCCTCAAGATTCCTCAGGTCTCGATACACTTTTTAATTATTTGAATATTTTCCTATCAATACCCGTCTTTTTTTATAGCGGTTCAGAATATCTTATCTCCGCATATAAAAGCCTAAAGAACAAAATAGTAAATATAGATGTCCCGATAGCTTTGGGTATTATCGTACTTTTCTTAAGAAGCTTAATTGAAATAATTTTCTTCTCAAATGCAGGTTATTTGGATTCGATGACCGGACTAATTTTCTTTCTATTACTTGGTAAACTATTTCAGACAAAAACTTATGATGCATTGAATTTTGAGCGGAATTATAAATCATACTTCCCTCTTGGAATTACTATAAAGAAAGACAATAGCGAGACTACTATACCTGTTGAAAAAATTGAGGTGGGTAATAGGTTAATAATTAGGAATGGAGAACTTATTCCGGTGGATTCTGTTTTGATTAAAGGAAATGGGACTATCGATTATAGCTTTGTAACAGGTGAGGCATTGCCTATAAAGAAAGAACAGGGTGAAGTAATTTATGCCGGAGGCAAGCAAACCGGCGGTGCTATCGAAATAGAAAGTATTAAAGAGATTTCGCAAAGTTACCTTACACGTCTTTGGAATAATAAAATATTTAGTAAGCAAAAAGAGATGAATAGCATTTCTTTAGCTAATTATATTAGTAAATATTTTACTTTTATCGTTCTTGGTCTTGCAATAGTTTCTTCCGTGATTTGGATGTTTTATGATACTAATACAGCAATGAATGTATTTACTGCGATATTAATTGTGGCTTGCCCATGTGCATTGGCACTTTCAACCCCTTTCACTTCAGGCAATGCTCTTCGAATAATGGGAAGGAATAATTTCTATCTTCGTAATGTTGACTTAATAGAAGAATTAACAAAAATCACTGATATTGTTTTTGATAAAACAGGTACACTTACGGTTTCGGGTAAATCAAATATTAAATATGAAGGAATGGAATTAACTAAGAAGAAAAAAATTTTAATTAAAAGTGCCGTAAGAAATTCTATTCATCCTTTAAGTAAAATAATTTTTGATTATTTAGAAGGAGAGTATATAATTACTGAAAAATTCGATGAGATAGCAGGTGAAGGAATTTATACTGAGATAAATGGTTCAACGATAAAGTTAGGTTCACTACATCATGTTGATAAAGAAAAATTTGAATTTAGTGGTGGAAGCTCCGTAGTGCATTGTTCTATCAATGATGAATATATCGGTAAATTTATAATTCAAAATTTCTACCGAGACAATCTCTCGGATTTAGCAAAGGAATTGAAAGAGAAATATTCTATACATGTTCTCTCCGGTGATAATAAATCGGAATTGGAAAATTTGAAAAAGTTTTTCGGAAATGATTCGACCTATTTATTCGATCAATCGCCACAGAATAAACTTGATTATATTGCCGCACTCCAGAATGTTGATAAGAAAGTATTAATGATGGGTGATGGGCTTAATGATGCTGGTGCATTAAGGCAGAGCAATATTGGAATATCGATAAGCGAAGATAAAAGCAATTTTTCTCCTTCATGCGATGGTATTTTAGAAGCAAAATCATTCGATTTATTTACACAATTTTTGAATTTTGCTGCTTACAGTAAAAAAATAATTATAGCGAGTTTCATTATTTCATTTGTGTATAATTTTTTCGGTCTTTATTTTGCCATAAGTGGAAATTTAACTCCGATTTTAGCGGCTATCTTAATGCCCATAAGTTCGATATCGATTGTTATTTTTACTACTACCGGAACAAATTTATATGCAAAAAAGAGAGGATTAATTTAATGTCTGTTATAATAGTATTAATTGGATTTAGTCTTCTTATCGCAATCATTTTTTTGATACTTTTTATCCGAGCAGTAAAGAGCGGTCAGTTTGATGATAAATATACACCCTCGATTCGGATATTATTCGATGACGAGCCTAAGAAAGATAAAGATAAAAAACATGGGAGCAGTTAAATGAATGTAGAAAAATTCAGTTATGATAATAATATTGTCAGACTGTTCATATACGCATCATTGGTATTTGGATTTGTAGGTATGCTTGTAGGGCTTATAATGGCTATACAGTTATACTATCCCGAATTGAATCTTGGAATATCATACACGACATTCGGAAGAATAAGACCATTACATACAAATGCGGTAATCTTTGCATTTATAGGAAATATAATTTTTGCAGGAATCTATTACTCATTGCAAAGACTAACTAAAGCAAGAATGTATAATGATTTTTTAAGTAAATTCCATTTCTGGGGATGGCAATCAATTATTGTTGCAGCAGCTATCACATTACCCTTAGGAATGACTTCAAGCAAAGAGTATGCAGAACTTGAGTGGCCTATCGATATTGCAATAGCTATCGTTTGGTTAGTCTTTGGCGTTAATATGATAATGACAATTATTAAAAGACGCGAAGAACATATGTATGTGGCTATATGGTTTTATATCGCGACATTCGTTACAATTACAGTACTACATGTAGTCAATTCAATAGAAATTCCATTAACACTTTTCAAAAGTTACAGTGCCTATGCTGGAGTTCAAGATGCACTTGTTCAATGGTGGTATGGTCATAATGCAGTAGCATTCTTTCTTACTACTCCTTTTCTCGGTCTGATGTACTATTATCTACCGAAAGCGGCGAATCGACCCGTATATTCATATCGATTATCTATCCTCCATTTCTGGGCATTAATCTTTTTATATATCTGGGCTGGTCCTCATCATCTTTTATATTCCGCACTACCTGATTGGGCTCAATCGCTCGGCACAGTATTTTCTATTATGTTAATTGCTCCTTCATGGGGCGGTATGCTTAATGGACTATTAACTTTAAGAGGTGCTTGGGATAGAGTGAGAACTGATCCAATTCTTAAATTTATGGTTGTTGCAGTAACTGCTTATGGTATGTCAACTTTTGAAGGTCCGATGCTTTCACTTAGAGGAGTAAATGCATTTGCACATTTTACTGATTGGATTATTGCACACGTCCATATTGGAGCATTAGGCTGGAATGGATTTTTAAGTTTCGGTATGCTTTATTGGATAGTACCAAGAATGTGGAAGACCGATCTATATTCAAAGAAGATGGCTAACCTCCATTTCTGGATTGGTACATTAGGAATTGTTTTCTATTCAATACCACTTTATTGGGCGGGTATAGTACAGGCATTAATGTGGAAGCAATTTACACCTCTCGGGATATTGCAATATCCGAACTTTTTGGAAACTACATTACAAATAATTCCGATGTATATAATGAGGTCATTCGGTGGATTGCTTTATCTTACCGGATTTATAATGATGGTATATAATTTAGCTGTTACTATTAAATTAGGAACTTTCGTTAAGGATGAAGAAGCAGAAGCAGCCCCATTACTAAAAGTAAAAGACGAATTTAAACGTGGTTTAATTCATAGATGGTTAGAGAAACGCCCGATGAAATTCGCTCTCCTTTCAACTATTGTAATTTTAATCGGTGGTGCAGTTGAGTTTATTCCTACTTATTTAGTCAAGAGTAATATTCCAACAATCTCAAGCGTAAAACCATATTCACCTCTCGAGCTTCATGGACGTGATATATATATAAGAGAGGGTTGTAATAACTGCCATTCACAATTAGTTCGTCCATTTAGATCAGAAACGGAGAGATACGGAGAATATTCTAAAGCGGGAGAATATGTTTATGATCATCCTTTCTTATGGGGTTCTAAACGTACCGGTCCTGACTTACATAGAGAAGGCGGAAAATATGGTAACCTATGGCATTTTATGCATATGGAAGACCCGAGAACAATGTCCCCCGGTTCTATAATGCCCCCATATCCATGGCTTTTTACAGAGAAATATGATAGAGAGCTTACACCAAGAATGATTAGCGTTATGCGTACTCTTGGTGTCCCTTATGAAGATGGATATGAGAAATTCGCTAATGATGATCTGGAAATTCAAGCGAAAAAGATTTCAGATGATTTGCTTTCTAGCGGAGCAGATGCCGATCCAGAGACTGATATTGTTGCCTTAATAGCATATTTGCAGAGATTAGGGACTGATATTAAATCTAAACCTGCAAATGGGAAATAAGGAGAAAAATGTTTTCAAAATATTTAACCGAAATAAAAGATGTATCGATTTTTCCGATTCTTGTTCTGGTAGTCTTTTTTCTTATGTTTATCTCTACAATTTATTGGGTGATTAAGCTAAGCAAAAACTACAGGAATAAAATGAAAAACCTCCCATTGGAGGAAGACCAAGATAAATTAAACAATTCAGAGAACTTAAATGAAGACAGATAAAGTAGTAGGATTATTAATAGGAGTTTTCTTTTTCTTTATCGGCTCTATAAATATATATGCCGCAGGTGAAGATAGCTTAAGCCAAGTAATGCAGACAATGATGATCGTTACCTTGGTTTTTGTTACCTGTATTCTATTCCTTACAATTGTCTATTCAGAAAAGAATGATAATGAAGGTAAAATTCTTTTAAGTCCATTATCTGCATTTATGAAATGGCTTACTAAAACTACTCCGATAGAAAAAGAGCAAGAGATAATGTTCCATCACGATTTTGATGGGATTAAAGAATTAGATAATAAGATTCCGCCTTGGTTCAATATCTTGTTCTATGGTTCGATTATCTGGAGCGTGATTTATATGTTTGTTTTTCATATTGCCGGTGATGGTAATATTCAAGTTGCCGAATATCAGTCCGAAGTACAGATGGCATCTGCCGAAAGAGAAATCTTAATAAAGACAGGTGCTTTCTTGAATGAGGAGACAGTAACAGTTTTGACAGATACTCCTGCCTTATCATCAGGCAAAGATATTTACTTAAAAAACTGCGCTTCATGCCATGGTAATAATGGCGAAGGTACGGTCGGACCGAATCTTACTGATGATTATTGGATTCATGGTGGCGATATTAAAAGTATTTTTAGTACCGTAAAATATGGAGTCCCTGCAAAGGGTATGATTAGCTGGGAAACTCAGCTTGATCCTAAGAAAATGCAGGAGGTAGCTTCTTATATTAAATCTATTCATGGCACAAATCCGGATAATCCAAAAGCACAAGAAGGAATATTATACAAAGAAACGGTAGAAGGTAATTAATACATATGGCACTTGATATTCATGGTGACGAAGAAAGATTTAGAGATTCCTTAGCTACGATGACAAAGGAAGGTAAAAGAAACTGGATTTATCCCAAAAAACCTTCCGGTAGTTATTATAATGCAAGAACAGTAGTAAGTATTGTACTTTTAGTATTTCTTTTTGCTATTCCGTTTATAAAAATTAATGGGCATCCGCTTCTAATTCTCAATATACTCGAAAGAAAATTTATTATTTTCGGCATACCATTCGGGCCGCATGATTTTCATCTTTTCGGACTTGCAATGATTTCGATTATTGTTTCAATTTTCTTATTTACTGTTGTCTATGGAAGAATATTCTGCGGATGGATATGTCCCCAGACGATCTTCTTAGAAATGGTGTTCAGAAAGATTGAATACTTTATAGAAGGTGATGCAAATAAGCAAAGAGCTTTAAATAATTCGCCTATGGATAAAAACAAATTCTTTAAAAAATCATCGAAGCATATCATCTTCTTTGGTTTATCATTTCTTATTTCGAATATATTTCTATCTTATATAATTGGAATGGATAAGCTATTACAAATTGTTACCTCTCCTCCTTCTCAACATCTTGGCGGCTTATCTGCAATATCGATTTTTTCAGGAATTTTTTATTGGGTATTTTCTTATTTCAGAGAGCAGGCTTGCACTCTTGTATGTCCTTATGGAAGGTTACAAGGAGTAATGCTCGATCCTAATTCGATTGTAATTGCTTATGATAATATCAGAGGCGAACCAAGAGGAAAAATTAGGAAAAATGAAGTAACAAATAATGGCGATTGTATTGACTGCCATTTATGTGTGGATGTCTGTCCCACTGGAATCGATATTAGAAATGGGACACAACTTGAATGCGTTAATTGTACTGCCTGTGTTGATGCATGTGATGACGTTATGGTAAAAGTAAAACGCCCAAAAGGTTTAATTCGTTATGCATCTAAGAACGAAATAGAAACCGGTAAAAGAAAACTTTTTACTCCTAGATCAATTGGATATACTATTGTGCTTGTAATACTAATTTCACTTACATCATATTTACTTATTACGAGATCAGATGTAGAATTAAGCATTTTAAGAACTCCTGGACTTTTATATCAGGAACAGCCCGATGGAAGAATTAGTAATCTCTATGATATGAAGATCGTAAATAAAACTTTTAATTCAATGCCTGCATCTTTAGCACTAACTAATATTCCTGGAGCTGAAATAAAACTTATTGGTAATGATCTAAAAGTAGGACCACAAGAAGTAAGAGAAGCAAAATTTTTTGTAATTATTCCACGAAACTTGGCAAATAAATTAAGAACGAAATTAGAGATTGAAGTTATTTCTAACGGTAAAGTATTGGATGTAATTAACACTTCATTCTTGGGGAAGGTCGATAAAAAATGAAATTAAATTGGGGTTCTGGTATTGCCATTACTTATATTTTATTTATGGCGGGTGTCATAATATTGGTTGTTGTTTTTATGAATCAGGATGTTCATTTAGTTACTGATGATTATTATGCAAAAGAAATTGAATATCAACAGCAGATAGATAAGGTAGAAAGAACAAAATTATTAAAAGAGCAACCGGAAGTTACTTTCAATAATGGTAACTTTTTGATTTCATTTCCTAGAGGCGTCAATAATATCGTATATGGAAAAATTCAAGTTTATCGACCTTCTGATTCAAATTTGGATAAGACAGTCGATATACTTCTTGATGCTGAAAATCGACAATCAATTGGGTTACCTATTAATAAACCGGGTTTATGGAAAGTAAAAATGGATTGGATAAGAAACGATACGAATTACTACAACGAAAAAATAATTTTGAGTAATTAAGAAAATGGAAATTTGGTCAGCTTTTATAGTCGGGTTAATAGGGAGTGTTCATTGTATTGGAATGTGTGGACCGATTGCTTTTGCTATTCCATTCAGTGGCGATAGTAGAATTAAATTTTTCTTAAGTAGAGTTTTATATAATCTTGGCAGAATAGTCACATATTCATTCTTTGGTTTAATATTCGGATTCCTCGGCAGTAGAGTTGTCATATATGGATTACAACAAGATATATCGATAGTCATCGGAGCATTAATAATAATTTACGTTTTAATTCCCCGCCGATTAAAAAACAAAATTTCCGGCACAGGATATTATATAAAAATTGTAGGTTCGATTAGAGGCTATTTTAATAAATTAATACAAAAGAAAAGCTATCCCTCATATCTTGGAATTGGAATTATTAATGGATTCTTACCATGTGGATTTGTTTATATAGGAATAGCCGGTGCAATATCCACAGGGTCCGGATTATCAGGTGCTGCTTATATGATGCTATTCGGTTTCGGTACATTTCCAATAATGTTTGCTGCCACTTTCTTAGGTTCTGTCATTAATCCTAATATACGCAAAAAAATAAATAAACTAATTCCCATCCTTGCAATTGTACTCGGTCTTTTATTTATCCTTAGAGGATTAAATCTGGGCATTCCATACCTAAGTCCAAAGTTTAATCATCCAACAGCCACAAGCGATCCTACCCATCCGCATGTTGAAGACTGTCATTAAGCTTCACTAATATTTTTGTTATATTTACCTAAGATAAAGCAATAATTATTTTATTAAATTGGTATTAATAAATAGGTTTTTTATGCTAAATGAAATCATAAAAAATAGTGAAGATTATGTTTTCGATTTATTAAGAAAAGAAAGCAAACCGGAAAAATTTTATCATAGCATTTCACACACCTTAGATGTTATCAACTACTCACAATTGATAGGGGCTTCCGAACAATTAGCAGAAGATGATTTAGAAATCCTATATATTGCTGCTGCTTTCCATGATCTCGGTTATATTTATATTGATGAAGGGCATGAAGAAAAAAGTGCAGCTATGGCAGAAGCTTTTCTAAAATCACAAAACTATCCACAAGCTAAAATTGATAAAATAAAAACTTGTATACTCGCCACAATAGTACCTCAAAAGCCAATGAGCCTTATTGAAGAAATTTTGTGTGATGCAGATTTAAACCACCTTGGAAGTAAAAGTTTTTTTGAAAAAAATGATCTATATCGTGCAGAAATTGAATCTAAACGTAAAGAAAGCATTTCTGAAATTAGTTGGTTAGAATCAACAATTAAATTTGTTACTTCTCATAAATATTTTACTGAATATGCTAAAGAAAATTTTGAAGTACGCAAAGAAAAAAACGTAACGAAACTAAAGAAACAACTAAAAATAATGATTGAAAAAGGGATTGAAAAATTGGAAGATGTGCAAGAGCAATTAGCAAAAGAAAATAGTATAAAGGATAGGAAAGGATTAGGGAAAGGTGCGGAGCGGGGTGTAGAAACTATGTTTAGGAATGTAATGAGAACGCATGTGGAATTTAGCGGAATGGCTGATAACAAAGCTAATATTATGATAAGCGTTAATACACTTGTCCTTACCGTAATTTTTGCTGTTATGGTTCGAAAATTAGATACTAATCCACATCTTATCGTACCTACATTATTATTGATTGGATTTTGTTTAGTTGCACTTATTTTTGCTGTTATGGTTACAAGACCAAACGTTACAGAAGGTACTTTCACTAAAGAAGATATCCATAATAAAAAAGCAAATTTATTATTTTTTGGGAATTTCTTTAATATGAAATTAGAAGATTTTGAATGGGGTATGATGGAGATGATAAACGATAGGAATTATCTTTATTCGACAATGATAAAAGATTTTTATTATCTCGGACAAGTATTAGGAAGGAAATATAAATATTTACGAATTTGTTATAATGTGTTTATATTTGGATTCATTATTTCAGTTATTGCATATACCATTGCGATAATTTACGCTCCAACAACAACTCAAATCGGACCATTTTTAGAATAATTATGAAAAAACTATTTCTTATTAGACATGCAAAATCGAGCTGGGATAATCCCGAGCTTAGTGATTTCGACCGACCTATAAATAGTAGAGGTGAAAGAGATGCTCCTTTTATGGGGAAAGTCTTGAAAAAAAATAATTTTTCACCTGATTTGATAATTGCAAGTCCCGCTATGCGAGCTATCACTACCGCAAAAAGAATAGCTTCCGAATTGGAATATGACCCATTGGGGATTATCCAGAACAATAGATTGTATGATGCTTCAACAAGTGAGATTCTAAAAGTAATAGAGAGCATTGATAATAAATTTAATTTTGTTTTTGTAGTTGCTCATAATCCAGGGCTAACTTTATTCAATAATTATCTCAATTCTCTTAAAATCGATAACCTTTCTACTTGCGCAATAAGTGGAATAAAATTTAATACGGATGATTGGAGTAAAATCGAAGAAGTCAAAGGGAAATCATGTTTCTATGAATTTCCAAAAATGTACTTCGATTAAATCATTTCGTTTTTTTGTATATCGTTAGATAAGGATTTTTTCCGGCGGCTTCATCGCTAATTATTAAAATACCTTTTTTAGAAATTGCAATCCCTTCCGGCTGTAAATGGTAATTGTTTAATATAATTTTATTAATTACCTGTCCCTTCTGAGAAATCTCAACAAGACCAATACTCTTACCACCCAGTATTAATAAATTTCCATTATTCATTGAAATTATTGCAGAGGACTTAAAACTTGATGAAAAAAAACCATTTAATTCATTTTCCTTAATTAGTATAAATGGATCATTAATCAATTTATTATCATCAAGAGAAAATCGATAAACTGCTTTTACTCCTTTAAGTTTTTTACCCGGAGATTCTTTACATGCTAATAATAATGAGTTCGATTGGTGGACATATGCGATTCCTTCAATATCATTTTTAGAACTTAGAGGAGTAACAAATCTTTCATACTGCACTTTTTCATTATCCTTTCCTTCTTTGAATTTTAGAATTGCTCCTGAACTCGAAACCAAATAAAAAAAACCGTTGGCAAATGTGATATCTTCAAAATCCGCTTTTAATAAAGATTCACCGATATAAAATTTCTTAATAATCTTTCCGGTATTAATCTCTAATTGATATATTATCCCAACTTCGTCTGTATGGCAAAACAAATCTCCCACATCGGAGAATGTGATTCCGGAGATTTCATTTAACTCTTTGCTCAACTTTATCCGCTCCCCGTTGGAGAAATCATAATTATTTATAATCTTATTTTGCCCACAATTAGTTGTACATAAAAGTAATATAATTAATAAAGGAAGAAGATTTCTTTGAAGCAACATTTTCACCTACTGCACTTAATATCTATAAAATAATTCTTAAATTTACAAACAAATAAAAGAGGAATTGATGAAAAATAGCATTTTTTTCGTTTTTATATTATTGCTTTCCTTAACAAATATCAATGCTCAGGAAAAAGATATAAAAAAGGAAAAAGATAAAATAGAGTTTTCCGGTTATGGTACCGGAGGATATACTTTCTATAATAAAAACATCCTTAACGGCTATAATCAAGAAGCATACTATGAAGGGAAAGTACAGCTTGATATTGATTTCAATAAAAGAATCGAAGGACAGCTGGATTTTAGAGGTAATTCACTTGATAATGCAGTAAAGCTAAAAGAGTTCTCCATAAAGTTAAAAATTATAGATAAATTCAGACTCCAATTCGGTAATATTAAAAAACCATTCGGATATGAATATTTAATTTCAGAGGAGGATTTAATTTCTATTAATCGTAGCTACCTTCAAGAGGCAGCAGCAGAAATAGGGTATGGAGGAAGGAGTCTAAGCTTAATGGCTTATTATAAGTACAATGATAAAGAGCCGGAATTTCCGTTTTCATACAATTTCTCTGTATTCAAAGATAATTCTTTGTTTACTGGAGCCGTTGCCCGAATTATATATCATATTGGTAATTATGGAATCGGAGCTACTTATGAATATGAAAATAAGGGAGGCGAAAATAAAACCTCTGCAAATGGATTTGGATTTAATGGATTTTATGAAAGCCATGATTTGAATGCAATGACTGAAATTTTTTATGTCCAAGACCCATTTGAAAGTATCAGGCAAAGACTAATGTACAGAGAAAGCAACATTTATGGTTTTGGTGCAAAAATATTTACTTCATATTTATTCGATTATGATTATGATTTCTTAAAAGGTTTAGAACCATTTCTTCTTTCAACGATTTTTATCCCGAACACTGATGTATCCGGTAATAATGTGATTCAAATACTTACGGGAATTAATTACTATCTTCATAAAGATGTAAGACTAAGATTAAATGGTGATTTAAGACTTACTAAAAATCAATTCAATATTGAGCATACGGCAGATGATTCAAGAATAATATTAGAATTACAAATGAGATATTAATGAAAAAATATGCCTTTATAATTTTATTTTTATTATTAGTTTCATGCTCTGAGGATCTAATTGAGCCACTTGTAAATACAGATAAAATGCCTCAAATGAATATTGTTATTTCCGAAAGCGAATATTTATCTTTATTGAGCAATAAGCTCTTTGATTACGAAGCAAATGGAAGACTTGGGTATAAGAATAATGTATATGATATAGAAATAGAAGCTCAAGGTGCCGGCTCAAGATATTACGATAAATGGTCATATCATGTTAAATTGAAAAACGGTTCTGAACTAGAAGGGCTCACAGAATTTAATCTCAGCTCACAAATTTATGATAAGGCAATGATGAATACTCTACTCGCCTCTAATCTATATCGAAAAATTGGGTTTAGTGTTTTTGAATCTAATTATGTTTTTGTGAATATAAATGGGAAAAGCTACGGTTTATATCTCTTGATTGAGAAAGTAGATGAAAAATTCTTTTCAAAAAGATTTATGAGTGTTTATGAACTTATCAAATTAGGTTTCGATTCTAAATTCACTTTTTCTGACGAGTACAATACACAGTTTTATTTTGATAAGGAAATACCGGAAGACAATAACTATAACTCTTTAAATGAATTTATACAAGCTTTAGATACTGCAAGAACAGATAGAATAGAAGAATCATTAAAACCATATCTCAATGTTCGTAATTATTTAGATTATCATGCAATGACGTATATAATAAATAATGTAGATGCATTTGCTAATAATTTTTTCTTATATAGAAGTAAACCAAATAATTCCTTTGAAATAATTCCGTGGGATTTTGATAAAGCATTTACTAAAAATCAGACCTTGGGGATATACGAAGGGAATGAGATAATTAAAAAATTATCTCAAAATAAAGTACTTAATGACTATTACTTAAATCGGATGCAATTATTCTTAAATAAATATTTTACGGAAGAAGAATTATTCCCAATTATAAATTCAACAGCAGAAAAAATAGAAGAAGCTTATAATCTCGATCCGTATCTTGGCGGCAAGGGCAATAATTTTTCTGCTGAAATTAGTGAATTAAAAAATTATATTAAATCTCGGAAATCATATATAACTCAAATTATAAGAGAAAACCTAAATTGAAAATAGTATTATTTTTAGTATTGGTTGCAGTTATCAATTTACTTGTAGCAAACAAATCAGACGCACAGCAGGACAACAATAAATTCATAGAAACTACTTCGAATATATCCGAGGCGATAATATCATCAGTCAATTATTATGATATACCTATTGGTGCAGCATATATATACCGCAATAGTATTAAAAGAAGCTCATTAAATGACATAATAAATATCTCTCCATTTGAATTTGATGAATCAGTAAATAAAAGCGTTTCAGGGAACGGATATTCTTCAATGGGAAGTATGGATAAAGATATTCTACCACGTACAATATTTTATTTTCGACTTGCTATAACTACCGGACTAAATCTATTTACTGACCTTGAAATTACACCAAAAGAATACCAGAAAATATTCTTGATGCAAAAATCAATTATCTACACCTATACGGCTACTGAAATTGTAAAAAATTTAGTAAAAAGAGTGCGCCCAGACGGTTCAGATACACAGAGTTTTTTTAGCGGACATACTGCCAATACATTTGCCGCTGCAACTTTTCTACATTTAGAATTATTTGATCTATATAACGAATGGGATTTAGCAAGAGAAAATCCTGCATTTAATACTTTTTTAAGAGCATCAACATTTTCAGTTCTTTATGGCTGGGCTGGTTATGTTGGATATAGCAGGCTTAGAGATAATAAACATTATCTTTCAGATGTGGTTGTTGGTGCCACAGTTGGCACTCTTATTTCGTATTTTCTTTATGATTCTTATTTTGGAGGGGAAAGCACCCCATTTGATATGATCTCTTTATCTTCAAACGGGAAGCAACTAGGTTTAGCATTTAATATTACGTTCTAATAGATAGGATACATTCCATATTTTCCGCAGGCATACATCATTAAAAGAGCTGCAATATCAATAGCAGCTCGCTTTTCATTATTCTCAGGTATAACAAGATCATACAATTCAGCAACGAATTTCATATTCAAAAGAACTTTTTTTAACTCTGAATAGGATGGTTCGCCGTGCCAATTTGCCACGCGATGAATTAAATTATTTTCATTGCGGTGAAGAAATTGAGAAAATGTAATTATCTTATTCCTTTGCTTTTTTCTAGTTAAACATACTTGCATCAAGTCGTTTGTATAGATGTCCCATTTTTTAGCAAGGTCTTCATTTTTATCATACATTACGAATTTTGCTTTCTCGGGTGTAAATCTAGCTCTAGTCTGAACATTAAATTTGGGAACGAGAGCATAACCGTCATAACTTTTTTCCTTTGACTCTTTATCATAATACCTCCAAAGCCGAAGTAATTGTCTCTCCGATTGAACAGAAATTACTTTATCTTGTTCGCTATCGATTACAACGAATTGTCCTTTTTGATAACTAACAACTGTACACCAATGTTCCCAATTCTTAACGCTCAGAATACATGGATAACCATCTTTTAATTCTTGTATTAATGTCTTTTTTGCTTCATCCGGATCGCTTGCTTGGAAATGTTTTAATTTGCATTTAAATCGGCGAGCTGCCCTTGCTAATCCTATTTCATCAGTACCTGACCACCATGTGCTGCCCGCAATAATTCCTATCTCATCTTCTTTTTTAAAAATTCCGAGCATGACTAATGCATATTTTAATGCAAAAGGTCCGCACTGATATTTGTTTGGTTGTGGATAAAAACTCATATTGCCCTAAACTAAATCTTCAACAAAAATAGTAAATCTTTTGATAAGCCAAACAAAATTGTTAACTTTTAGAAAAAAATATTAAAGAATAAATGAAAGTTGCTATCGTATTTAATGAAGCGTATCCGGAGATTAAAGATGCGTATGAAACTCACATTCCAAAAGAATTGGGTTTTAAACCGTATTTTGCAATTACCGAATATGACCCGATAAATGAATACGAATCGATTGCTGCAGCATTAAGAAAAGGGGGCATGGATGCCTATATTCTTAATGTTATGGATGATCTGAATACTTTTATTGAAGACTACAAAAAAAATAAACCGGATGTAATATTTAATTTAGTTGAAATCTTTCGAGACCAGCCACGCCTTGAAACAGCATTCACCGGATTATTTGAATTAATGGGAATAGCTTATACCGGTGCTTCCCCATTAGCTTTGGCAACTTGCCAAAATAAAACCCTGACGAAAAGGATCGTAAGTGCCTTCGGAATCCGTACTCCTAAATTTAAATTTATTGATGAAATTAAAACTTCGTACAAACATGGATTGCATTATCCCGTAATAGTAAAGCCGGCATGGGAAGATGCAAGTGTGGGAATAGAGAATGAATCGATTGTGTTGAATCATTTTGATTTAATAAAAAGAATCGAATATGTTTTTTGTGAATATAAACAGCCAGTCTTATTAGAAGAGTTTATTCAAGGGCGAGAGTTGAACGTTGCAGTCTTTGGAGACAATGAACCTAAGGCTTTGCCAATAAGTGAGATCGATTTTAGCAAAATGCCTGCACATCTTTATAATATTGTAAGTTATCAAGCTAAGTGGGATCCATTTCATGAAGCCTACCATAAGACTATCCCCATCTGTCCGGCACGACTAAGTAATAAAATAAGAAAAGAAGCAGAAAAGATGGCTATCGCTTGCTTTAAAGCAATGGGATGCAGAGATTATGCACGTATCGATATGCGGCTTTCTAAAAATGATGGTCAACTTTATGTATTAGAAGTAAATCCTAATCCTGATCTTACTGAAGATGCGGGGCTGATGCGTTCATCAAGACAAGCCGGTATATCTTATCGGAAGACATTAAAAAAAATTGTCGAGTTTGCTTATCAAAGAAGGAAAAAATAATTATTTTGATTCATACTGCTTGCGGCGCATTTCTACTTTTTCCATAAGTTCTTCTTTTTCCTTATCATCCATTGAACACCAAGAAATTATCTCATTCATTGTTCTAAAACATCCTTGACAGAGTTTATTGGAATTATCAATAAAGCAATCACCATTGCAGGGAGATTTTATTTCGATTGTATTTTCATCATGAAAACGCATACGCCACTTAAATAAGATTATTAGTCCTATTAACTTATAAACATTTCCCGAATTAATCAAATAATAGTTTCCTTATTAAAAGTAAATAAAAAAGCCGCTCGAAAGCGGCTTTAGAAAAAAAAATTAGATCGTTCGGTAATTGGGGGCATCGTTCCCCTTAAATTCTCTCCTAGACCACAAACTTGATTGACCTTACTAATCACGAATCAGGCGTAGCGAATACTAAAAACTTACTCTATGATTTTGCCGTTTTCTAATTCTTTTACTAATCTATCAGTTTTGAACACATGTTTCAATGATTCCATAAGTCCCCACGAATCAGAAGAAACAGTACGATTATTTTCTTGTAAGAAAATAAAATCCCCTGCTAAACTTTCAAGATTACCATCATGAGCGATGCCGATAACTTCACGATTAATATTAATTAATGAACTACCGGAATTACCTCCTACAATATCATTAGAAGAAGCGAATGCAATCGGAGTAGCTAAATCCATTCCTTCAGGAATATTTTGCCATCTTGGATGAAGACCCCATGGATATGATTTTCTGCCAAATGAATTCCATCTATCATATAGACCAAAATATGTCGTTTTAGCCGGAGCTAATGTTCCATTGTATTCATAACCTTCAACTCTTCCATCAGAAATTCTTAGAGTACTTGTGGCATCCGGTGGAATCTGCTCGCCGAATACTGCATAAGCTGCTTCACCAAGTAACTGTTCTAAAACCTGTAATCCACTATTAATCTCTCTTACTCTTGGTCTTAATTCAGAAAGTTTTTTATCTGCATATTGAGCAAAAACAATAAGAGGATCACTGCAAGCTAGAATTTCATCCGCAGATTTTTTCAAAAATTCTTCGGTTTTTTCTTTTGAAAAGAAAGCGCTTTTATTTATAGCATTAGAATAATTTTTATAAACTTCATTTTCCTTCCCGAGAACAATGCCGATATAATTTAATTGAGCGGTAAATAATTTATCCTGATATTCTTTATCAATATTAGGTGGATAGAAAGCAGCTAATGTAGCTTCCAGTTTATCAGATTTAAATTCTGCTTTTCTATCGGCTTCGGGAAGTTTCATTTGATTAGCATATTCAATAGCTTTTTCTGCTAATGATAAATAGATGTTTTTCATTCTTGGGTTCATATTAACAGAATACAAATCGGGACTGATAGCCGCATACTCTGCAATATTATCTTCAATTGCTTTCCATACATGTCCATACTTAGCTTTAAGAGAAGGTTCACTATTTACTTTCTCTTTAAATTTTTTCTCAAAATCTTTTTTCTTAGTCATTATAAAATCATCACGAAGAGCCATATATCTGCCGGCAAAAGATTTTCTTCCATTACCAATACTCATTACACTATTTAGAAGTTCTGTTTCTCTTTCAGGATATTTAATAAAGAGATCATAAGCGACTTTATAAAATTCATTATACATACCGAGATAATATTTATACTGATAATCGCGGTAATATTCTAATTGAGCATAAGTATCTAATCTATTAGTACTTCCCGGTCTGCCAATTACAAAAACTGTCTCACCCTCTTTAGCACCATTTTTACTGAACTTAAAGAAGTGATTTGTCTTAACGGGTTTATCGTTTTCGTATGCTCGATAGAACATAAAATCAAGTTCATAGCGAGGATATGTAAAATTATCCCAATCCCATCCGGTAGAAGCAATCTGAAAATCAGGTGCCATTACCAATCGAATATCGGTGTAACGTTTATACATATAAAGAGAATACTTCCCGCCATTGTAAAGCTTAACTACCTTACAAACGAGTGAGTTTTCCTTAGAATACTTATCTTCAAGTTCTTTTATCTTTAATTCACGTTTAGATACTTTTTCAATATCATCTTTACCTGTATTCATTTCAGAAATTACAATATCTGTTACATCCACAATTTGCATTAATTGATCGAAGAAAATCTTAGGCACTTTAATTTCATCAGACATATTTTCTGCCCAGAAACCATCACGAAGATAATCTTTGCCTTCAGGTGATAAACTCGGAAGATCGCTTCTGCCGCAATGGTGATTAGTCATTATCAATCCATCAGCCGAAACAAATGCTGCCGAACAAAAATTATCATATTGAAGTGCGGACATCATTACTTCTTTAATCCATTCTTCCGATGGTTTGAATCCATATTCTTTTTCAAAATAATCGACCGGCACACTATCGAAAGTCCACATCTTGCCCATATCTTTCAGAGAAGATTCTACTTTATTTAAATCAATCGGTTCATAAATGCTTTGTGCGGTGGCTGTGGAGATAAATGAGAAGAAGAGGAAAAAATAAATTAATTTTTTCATTTGTTAAAACCCCCTTATTTTTAAAAATAGACTCCCGTTCCGGATGGAACGGGAGTTGAATTTTTGTTTCTATTTAGAACACTTGCCACTCATTAATTCATCATATAAGTGAGCATTCTTATAAACGTTTTTGAAAGCATGAAGCATAGCTCTTGCATCAACAGCAACCATTCTATTATCAACCGGATTATAGATAAAGTTACCAATAATGCTATTCATATTACCATCAAAAGCTAAACCGACAACTTCTGCATTTTTATTAATAACAGCACTACCAGAGTTTCCGCCTACGATATCGTTTGTAGAGACGAAATTGAATGGAGTAGAAAGATCAATTTTATCTGCTGCGTCAATCCAGATTTTATGTAAGTTCCATGGGTATTCTCCCTTCCAACCATAATATCTGTCGTATAAGCCATACATAGTAGTAATTACAGGAGATTTCGTTCCATTGTAATCAAATCCTTTTAATACACCATCACTAAGTCTTAATGTAAAATTAGCATCAGGTGGAATTGTTGTGCCATATACTTTGAAAATTGCCTGACCTAAAAGATCATCTTGAATCTGTTCAGTAGCTGCAATTTCTCTAGCTTGTTTATTCAATTCAACTAATTTATCTTGAGTATTTACCATGAAATAGATAAATGGATCGTTGGATTTAAGGATAACATCAGCACCATCTTTAACTGCTTTTTTAGCAAGTTTAACAAGGTCTTCTTTTGTAGCAATTTCAGATTTGCTAAGCATGTAGCTACCGGCTTCTTTACCCTGTTTACCATTCATTAATTTCTTTACTAAAGGATCGTTTTCGCCTAAGTTCATTCTAATTAAATCAGCTTGAACCCAAAGTTTTGTATAATCAACTAATTTATCATATTTATCAGAGAACATACCTTCGATAGTAGCATCTAATTTATCTGCTTTATAGTTAGGGTCTCTTTCTTCTTCCGGTTTTTGTAATTGTTTCGCTAATTCGATCATTTTTTTAGCATTCAAGAAATGATCAGACGATAATCTAGGATTAATAGATGCTGCAGAAAGCATAGGTGCAATTTCTCTTAATTCAGCTCTTGTTCTTTCAATAGATTCCCATGTCTTGCCATATAATTTTTCAAGTTCAGGGTCATTCTTTACAGCTTCTTGAAGTTTTCTTTGGAAATCTTTTTTACGTGCCATTAAGTAATCATCAATTAAACCAGTATAAATCATATGAATTACTTTCTGAGAGTTTCCTAATGGAACTTTCATAGCTTCAAATTCTGCTGCACGACTTGGTTCTTCAGTTTTTAATGCTTCTAATGCATTATAATATGTATCTAACATATAAGAATTATTTCTGTAAGTAAAATCACGATAGTATTCTAATTGTGCAACAGTTTTAAGTCTCTGAGTAGAACCAGGGTTACCTACAGTAAAGATTGGTTCTCCTTCTTGAATACCTTTATCGGTAAACTTGAAGAAATTGTTTGATTTTACAGGAACGCCATTTTCATCATAAGCTCTAAGGAATGAGCAATCAAGATTATAGCGAGGATAAGTAAAATTATCGAAATCACCACCGAAATATGCGATAGTTTTTTCCGGTGCAAAAACTAATCTTACATCATTATATCTCTTATAACCATAGATTGCAAATTTACCGCCATTGAATAAAGAAACAAACTGGCACATTAAACCGGTTTCTTTATTATATTGTTCAATTAATTCTTTTACTTTTGCTTCTCTTTTAGCAGCTTTCTCGGCATCAGTTGTACCTTCTGCTGTGGCAGCTTGAATGTCTCCTGTTACGTCTTTAATAATTATTAATTGGTCTACATAATAACCAGTAATTTTTCTTTCTTCAGCTAATGTTTTAGCCATGAAGCCTTCTTTCTCAAGGTCTTCGCCTTCTAATTGAACGCGGCTTAAGATACCATTAATGCAATGATGATTTGTCATCATTAAACCATCTTCAGAAACGAATGAAGAAGTACATCCCGGAAGTCTTAAAGCTGAAAGTCTAATATCATCATACCATTCTTGTTCCGGTGAAAAGTTATAAGTTTTTTTAAGATAATCGACCGGAGGATAATCGAAAGACCACATTTTTCCGGTATCAAATTTTTGGGCTTTTACAGTATCGTAATTGACACTGTGCTGTGCGTTTAAAGATAAAGCTGTAAACAACACAAATAAGAAAGCAACTACAATTTTGTTTCTACGCATCATATTATACACCTATTATTTAATAAGATAATTTTGATAAATTTTACTGCCGTTGGAGATTATTAATAACAAAAGTAATAATAATAAATATTAAAAAAAGGCATCGAGATAATAAAGAGGAATTATTTTTTCTTTGTTATTTTAACTGCTTAGAATTGAGAGGAAAATAATATCTAAAATTTCTTATTAATTTATTATTTTAATGCATCATATTAATGTATTCAGGAGAATTTATGGAAAAAATACCATCCTTTAAAGCGTATGACATAAGGGGTAAAGTCCCTTCCGAATTAAATACCGAACTAGCATATAAAGTAGGCAGAACTTATGCGAATTATCTTAAAGCAAAAAAAGTAGTTATAGGATATGACGTTAGAAAATCATCAATCGATATTGCTAATGCTCTTGCAGATGGACTGACAGATGCAGGCGCAGATGTAATTAATCTTGAATTGTGCGGTACTGAAATGATCTATTTCGGCACACCATTCTTAAATGCAGATGGCGGTATAATGATTACTGCAAGTCATAATCCCCCTGAATATAATGGACTAAAATTCGTAAAGAAAGGATCTTTACCGATGGGTTATGATTCCGATCTCCACATTTTGGAAGGTGAGATTTTAAACGATAAACTTGGAGAAAAAGCCGCTCAGAAGGGTACGGTTAGTGTAAAGGATATAATGGTGCCTTTTATTAATCATTTATCAAAGTTTTATGATGCCTCGAAGATAAAACCCTATAAAGTTGTTGTAAATGCTGGTAATGGCTGTGTTGGACCGGCATTGGATAAATTAGAAAAATTATTACCGATAGAGATGGAAAAAGTTCATCACGAACCCGATTCAAATTTCCCGAATGGTGTTCCTAATCCACTTCTACCCGAAAACCGTCAATCTTCTATTGATGCCATCAAAGAATCGGGTGCTGATCTTGGCGTGGCTTGGGATGGAGATTATGACAGGTGTTTCTTCTTTGATGAAAAAGGTAATTTTATTGAAGGATATTATATTGTAGGTCTATTAGCAAAATCAATTTTGAAGAAAAATCCGGGTGAAAAAATCGTCCACGATCCACGTCTTACTTGGAATACGATCGAAACTGTCGAAAACGAAGGTGGTGTGGCTGTCGAATCAATCAGCGGGCATGCTTATATCAAACAAAAAATGCGTGAAGTAAATGCGATTTATGGCGGCGAAATGTCTGCACACCATTATTTCCGTGATAATCATTATTCTGATAGCGGACTTATTCCTTTCTTATTAGTTCTTGAATTGATGTCAGTCGAAAATGAGAAATTCTCTGAATTAGTGGAGAAAATGATTGCGAAATATCCATGTTCGGGCGAAATCAACTCAAAAATTGCTAATCCGGTTGAGAAAGTCGAACAAATTAGAGAAAAATATAAAGATGGGAAACAGGATGAAGTAGATGGAATTAGTGTAGAATATCCTGATTGGAGATTCAATGTAAGATTAAGCAATACAGAGCCATTAATTCGTCTAAATGTGGAATCGCGAGGGGACGAAAAATTATTAAAAGAAAAAACCGAAGAATTGTTAAATTTTATTAGAGAATGAAACTAATTCGTTTTACCTGCGTCTAAACAGAACAGAACAAGAAAGGAGCAAAAAATGCCGGAAGAAAAAGCAATAGACGTCGAAAAATTATTAAAGAATAAATTAAAATCAGTCAGCGTTGGCTCGTTAGAGACTGCGATTGGCAAAGTTATAAGCGAATTAGTTGGTGAAGAATATAAATGCACAATCGGTGAAGTAAAATACACTTTATTCAGCGGTGCCGATTTCCATGTAAAAGTAGAGCTTTCATATAGCAATAAAGATTAATAGAAATTTATTTCCGGCGAGCGAGATGATGGTTTAGATTCATAACTTCAGACTCAGTGGAGGTTTGAATTGGGTGTTGGCTTATTTGTGATGAGGCGCCATCTAATTCATTTTGTTTGCTTTGTGATAAAAATCTCATTTAGATCTAATAAGAAATTATAAAAAATCCCCGCAACACTACAAAGTAAACGGGGATTTTTTGTGTGCCTCTCGCTTTACTTTGGGGAAGAAATTTCCTCCCTGTTAAGAAACTCAATTTTTAAATTTTATCATAATAATTTTCAGCAACAAACAAATTTTGTCTGCAGCTTGATTGCCAATAATTTTCGATACCGCTTTTATTGCATCATTTTATAAGTAGCATTTTCTTTGTTTGAGTAAATTCGCCTGTTTGTAACCGGTAGAAATAGATACCGCTTGCTAGTCTGCTTCCATCAAATTCATAAGTATGTCTTCCTGCCGATAGCTCCTTATCAATCAATGTTGCTACCTCCCTTCCAAGAATGTCATAAACCTTTAGCGTTGTGAAACTAAGTTTAGTTAATGAGAAACGAATATTTGTAGAAGGATTAAAAGGATTAGGATAATTTTGTGAAAGAGAATAATCCTGAGGAATTTGTTCTGAGTAA
>JALNXG010000037.1 GCA_023230485.1 Melioribacteraceae bacterium | reverse complement strand
TAATTCAAGAGCAGCAGATTTTAGATCGGTTTTAATGAAGCAAAATAAATTTGGGATTTTCGATGAAGAGTGATATAAAATATAGGAGAAATTATGAATAGAAAGCTTACAACTTTCGCAGTTTTTTTTCTTATAATTATATTTTTTCCGTATGGTCAATTATTCTCGCAAGAAAAAACAAGTGGCAAAAATCCACCTATTTTTAAAATTAACGGCGAGCCATCTTACACTAAATTCAACATCAATAGAATCTCTACGTGGTTTAAGAACGACGGTGAATCAGATATAAATCAGAACGGAAATTCAGGATTTATATATCCAAAAGGAAGCTGGAGGGCGGCAGTTTTTCAATCCGGTTTTTTATGGGGCGGTAAAGTTGAGGGGAAAGTAAGGGTAGGCGGTTCAGTATATCGACAAGGAACCGTACCCGGAAAAGTAATTAAAAATTCAGAAGGTAACTGGGAGGCCGTCAATCGAAATGATCCTGATGTAAGAATCTATCGTGTAAGACCGGACTATGCAAATGCAAATCTTAAAGATGAAGTTAATGATGGAGACGGAAAAGATCAAAACGAGGTGAGAGAACGATACAGGAAAGATTGGATGGAATGGCCTGCCGATCAAGGAGCACCCTTTAATGATATAAATAAAAATGGTATTTATGAACCGATGAAAGATATTCCCGGAGTACCGGGAGCAGATCAAACAATTTGGTTTGTCTGTAATGATTTTGATCCCAAAGCTGCTGAATTTTTATATGGCTCGCCTCCTATGGGAATAGAAGAACAAGTAACAGTTTGGGGCTATAATACAGACGGTCTTCTCGGAAATATGCTTTTTAGGAAATATATACTTATCAATAAAAATTTGGAGGAAAAACCATATACAGAGATGTATGTTTCTATCTGGTCAGATATTGATGTTGGGGATGGAGGTGATGATTATGTGGGTTGTGATACCACATTAGGTCTTGGATTTGGGTATAATTCCAATTCAATTGATCCTGTTTATGGAGTAAATGTACCTGCCGTTGGATTTAGGTTTGTTCAAGGTCCAATTGTAAACGGCACACCTTCAGACACTGCGATTTTCAAAAACAAATATATATCAGGCAAAAAAAATCTTGGTATGACTGCATTTTATTTTACGATTAACGGTGATAATATTTATACTGCTCCGACACAAGAGAACTATTACGCAGGTGCACTTCCATTTTATAATTTATTTCAAGGTAAACTTGCCTATACAGGTGAACTACCAATAAATCACAAGACAGGTCTTCCAACTAAATTCCCATTATCAGGTAATCCGAATGATAAAACAGGCTGGGTAGATGGTCAGTTACATTCACCCGGCAATCGTACACTTGGATTGGCTTCCGGTCCATTTAATATGTCTTACGGTGATACTCAAGAAATTGTAGTTGCTGAAATAGTTGCCGGTGCAACTAAGGGTATCGATAATTTGCAAGCTGTAACATTATTGAAAGAGTATTCACAAGCAGCTCAATTTCTTTATAATCACTTTTTTGATTTTATTGCTGCACCTTCTAAACCTCAAATAAATGTAACAACCTCTGAAAGTGAAATAACTTTATCATGGGATCAAGATCCGGCTGCGGTAATGCTTACAGAAAGTTTTTCCAAGTATGGATATAATTTCGAGGGATATAATATATATCAAATCCCAGCTCCGGGCTTCCCCATTTCTGAAGCTAAACGAATTGCTACTTTTGATATTAAAAACGAGGTAACTGCAATTATTGATAAAGAATTTGACGAAATAAATAATGTCTATATCGATAAGGTAATTGCTTTTGGAACTGATTCGGGAATTAAAAGATCAGTAACAATTAATAAAGATGCATTCAATTCTAACTTGCCCTTGAATTATGGACAAAAATATTATTTTGCAGTAACGGCATATTCATATAATGAACGCCCACCTTATGGATCGCATATTTTTGAGAATCCGGTGGAAGTGATAGAAACAATCCCGCAGCAATCTTTTGGTAAAGAAGATATTTCTCGAATAAATGTTTTTCCAAATCCATATTATGGTGCAAATCCGCAGGAGATAAATAAGTATCAAAGGTTTGTTACCTTCTCTCATTTGCCTGCTTATGCGACAATCAGGATATTTAATTTAGCAGGACAATTAGTTGCGACAATAAAAAAGACAAATCCTGAGAGTCAATTTCAAAAGTGGGATTTGAATAATAATGCAGGTTATATGGTTGCGAGCGGACTTTATATAGCTTATATCGAGATGACCGAACTCGGTGAAACAAAAATTCTAAAATTTGCAATAATACATGAACAACCAATTCTAGACCGATTTTAATTTTATAATTTTTTATGTATATCAAACAATAGATAAATAAAATAAAAAATCCCTATTGCAAGATTGTAAAACACAAAAAAAGCAAAAGGGATTTTTTTTAATAATAATTTTACGACATTAGTGCAGCGATAGCAGAAGTATTTACAATATCATCAACACTGCAGCCACGACTTAAATCGAAGAATGGTCTTTTCAAACCTTGATTAACAGGTCCAACTGCCTCGGCACCGCCTAATCTTTGTGCTATTTTATAACCAATATTTCCTGCATTCAAATCAGGGAATACTAATACATTTGCTCTTCCGGCTACGGAACTTTCAGGTGCTTTCTTTTTACCAACACCTTCAATAATTGCGGCGTCAAATTGCAACTCACCATCCACATTTAAGTCAGGTCTTCTTTCTCTAACCAATTTAGTTGCTTCACGAACTTTATCAACCAATTCATGTTCAGCACTTCCTTTTGTAGAAAATGAAAGCATTGCAATATATGCTTCATCGCCTGTTAGTGCTTTATGGTTATCAGCGGTTGAGATTGCGATATCGGCTAATTGGCTTGCATCAGGATTAGGATTAACTGCACAATCAGCAAAGCTATAAGCTTTTTCGGGATATACCATCAAAAAGAAACTTGATAAAATTGAAATGCCTTCTTTCATACCGACACAAAAAATTCCGGCTCGTGTAATATCTGCAGTTGTAGCGAATGATCCGCCCACACTTCCATCAGCCATTCCTTCCGCAACCATCATCCCTGCAAAAAAAATATCTCTTTTAATTGTTTCGCGAGCTTGTTCTATCGTTACTCCTTTATGCTTTCTTTTATTATAAAAGATATTGGCAAAGTCACTTAGTTTTTCTGATTTCTCCGGGTCAATTATTCTTACACCTGATAAATCCAAGCCAAGTTTTTGAGCATCAGAGCGAATTTTTTCTTCATTCCCTAATGTAATTACATTACAAGTTTTTTCCTTTACAAGTATCTCTGCAGCTCTTAAAACACGTTCATCGTGCGATTCAGGTAATACAATTGTTTTCTTTTTTTGCGAAGCTTTTTCGCGTATTTGATTTAGTAGTTCAATATCTGCCATTTTTATCCTATGTTTATATATTAATTATATTTGTAAATATAAAAAAATGGGGAGTAATTTATTTCATATTTTAATTGAAATTATTATTATAAATAAGAATATTGCACTATACGAATAAGAAGAGAAGATGACAACGAAAGAAATTTATATAAAGAAAATGATCCGCCTATCAGGGATAATAGTTTCTTTAATTTTATTCTTCTATTTGGCATACATTTTTATTGATATTATTGTAATCGTTACAATTTCTCTATTAATAGCAATGATATTCAATCCCTTAGTCGATTTTCTTGAAGAAAAAGGGCTGCCTCGTTTGTTGTCTGTCTTTATTGTTATCATCTCCGCCGGCTCTGCTATAGGTCTCGGTATCTGGATTTTGATTCCGAAAATTATGGGGCAATTTAATACTATCCTCATCACTCTTAGTAAAGAAAGTGTAGAAAACTTTTCAGGGCAATTGGAAACTTTTATTAAGAAATTTGTCCCTTTTGTTAATTCTTCCGAATTAGTCGTTAAGATTCAAAATCTTTTAACAAATTCCATTTACAATGTAGTTAATAACTTATCTACTTTTATTTCCAGCATATTATCCTTGCTTACACTTTTTGTAATCGTACCTTTTATAATTTTCTTCTTCCTAAAGGACAGGAAAACACTTACAAAAGGTATAATTAATATTATGCCTAATAGATATTTTGAAGTTTCATATTGGGTAATTAGAAAAATTTCGATTCAGCTCGGACGGTTTGTTAGGGGATGGATACTTGATGCATTCTTAGTTGGTTTCCTTAGTGCCTTAGGTCTTTCAATATTAGGAATAAATAATTCTGTTTCGATCGGGGTAGTCGCTGGTATAGGTCATCTGATTCCTTATTTCGGTCCAATAATTGGAGGGATACCGGCTATAATTATTTCAGTTGTTCAATTCGGTGATTTATCAATGTTGCCAAGTATATTAGTAATGTTCTTAATTATTTACACAATTGACAATGGATTTATTCAACCAAATGTTTTTTCAAAAAGCACAGATTTCCATCCAATTACAATAATAGTATTAATAATTGCTGGCAGTAAGTTACTCGGCGTTTTCGGAATGCTTTTAGCAATTCCAACTGCCACCGTAGTGAAAACAGCAGCAAAGGAAATTTATAACGGATACAAAAACTATAAAATTATAAAGGCTTAGAAAAAATGAAAATTACTTTTATTGGTGCCGCACGTACTGTTACCGGTTCTATGCATTTGATCGAAACTAATGGAAAAAAGTTTTTGCTTGATTGTGGAATGTATCAAGGTAAAAGAAAATTAGCTTTTGAAATTAACAGAACATTTGATCTATTCGATCCGAAAGAACTTGATTTTATAATACTCTCCCATGCTCATATCGATCATTCGGGTAATTTACCTACTATCGTTAGAAAAGGTTTTAAAGGGGATATTTATTCTACATTTGCGACAAGAGATTTAGCTGCTGTAATGCTTCAAGATAGTGCTCATATTCAAGAGAAGGATGTTGAATACGTAAATAAGAGGAGAAAGAAAAGAGGACAAAATCCATTTGAGCCTCTCTACACACAAAAGGATGCGCTTACTACATTAAGTATGTTTGTAGGAATGAATTATCATCAAGAAAGAGAAATTGCTCCGGGTATTAAATTAACATTTTTCGATGCCGGTCATATTCTCGGTTCTGCTTCTGTACTTCTTACGATTAGAGAAGATGACAAAGTTATAAACCTTGGATTCTCAGGTGATCTCGGAAGAAATAATTTACCTATACTAAAAGACCCAGAACATATTCCCGATGTTGATCTATTTATTTCTGAGAGTACCTATGGCGGAAGAATGCATGAGAATGCTCTGAACTCCGAAGCTCAATTGGAAGAAATAGTCCGCCGTGCAATGAAAAATAAAAGCAAAATTATTATTCCCGCTTTTAGCGTTGGCAGAACTCAAGAGATAGTTTTTGCATTAAATAGAATTTATGACCGAACTAATTTAGTTCCTATCCCAACCTATGTTGATAGCCCTCTTTCAGTCAATGCTACTGATGTCTTCAGAATGCATCCTGAATGTTTCGATTATGAAACTGTGCAGTTTCTACTGAGAGAAGAAGACCCATTCGGATTTAAAAAACTTACATATATAACTGATGTTGAAGATTCGAAAAGACTAAATGAAAAACAAGGTCCACTTATTATCATATCAAGTTCAGGTATGTGCGAAGCAGGAAGAATTTTGCATCACCTTGCTAATAATGTTGGAAATCCTAATAATATTATTTTAATGGTTGGGTATTCAGCTGAAAATACACTCGGCAGAAAAATAATTGATGGAGAAAAGAAAATAAATATTTTCGGCGATGAATATGATCTTAAAGCGGAAGTTATAGTAATGGAATCTTTTAGTGCTCACGCCGATGCTAATGAGCTTTATAATTATGCCGATAAGTTTGATAAAAGCAGAATGCAGAATTTTATCTTAGTACATGGCGAATATGAGCAACAGCAAATCTTTAAGGAAAAACTTCATTCACTTGGTTTCTTAAATGTTACAATACCCGCTCGCGGCGAAACGATTACTATTTAATACTATTCTATTTTTTGCATTTACTTCTACTCTTTTTTCTCAAGTAGAAGTAGATACATCTAAATTCCTTCTTTCGGGTTATAAGTACAAAAATATCTCAGCAATTTTTGATAAACAGCTTAATACCTATTTCTTCAATTATAAAGTTAAATATTTCTTAGAAAAAAATGATTTTTTTACAGGTGTAAAAGAAAATTTTACCTCGACAATTACAAAGACTTCCGAAAAAAATATAAAAGATGAACAGTACCTAAGTGCTATCGGAGAATATAAATTTTCAGAAATTTTTAGAGCCGGCGTTTTAATCGATAATACTCTCTATTCCGATGATAGAAAAACTGCGATTAATAAAGCATCGCAAATCAATTTTTCAGGTTATACGAAAATTAAATTTAATCCCAATGTATCCATTACACCCTATTTAGGTTTATCAAAGAACAAACAAATTAGTGAAGATGATAGCGGTCTACTATATGGAGTGGAAGGATTTTTAGAACAGCTATCACTTAGTGATTTTATAATTAATTCATCTGCTCGTTTTCAAAATGAAGATATCTCCCCCAGAAAAAATGCTCTAAGAGTTTTTAACACTGAAATTGATAATCAGTTCGATTCTCAATTCAGTAATAAATTATTAGCTGGATATTCAGAGCAAAGAAAAGATTTTTATTTCGCAGCCGATCCTACTACTTCAAGTGAGTTTGGTATAACAAACAATATCCAAAGCCGTACCGAATCGAATTATCTTATTCAAGAAAAATTAAATTATATCTCGCAGGATGATAATCTTTTTTTCGATCTATTGGGTCGAGTTTATTGGCGTGATATAGAGCGCACTACTCGGTTTATATCGCTCAATAATAATAATATTAATCTAGATAATAAGATCAATGAATTTCGGTTGGAATTTGCCGGGAATGTATCTTACGTTTCTCAAATCCTTCAAGCTAATTTAAGAGCTTCGTATACAGAGCGTGAAGAAAAACACGAACCAAAAAGAATCGATGGTATTACTGATTTTTCTTTCAATGAAAAAAGTATTCAAGAAGCTCAAAAAAATAATTTTTCTCAATTATCTACAGTTACCTTTTTAGGGAAAATTAATCTGACAAGAAAAGACCTTATCATTACAAGTATATTCCACCGTAAACTAAGGTACGATACGCCGAGCGAAAAAAATTATGATGATAGAGATGAACTTCTCACAATCGCCCGAATTCAATATGAGAGGAAAATTAATGCAATTTTTACTGCCTTCATCAATACTGAAGCTAGCATAAATAAAACAGTATATATCTTTAAGGAACGAAGTTCCAATAATAATATCAATAGAATTATTAAATTAAGTGGTGGTGGAATTTTTAAGACCGATCGGTTTGAATCAAAAAATAATGCTGAGGTGTCCGCCAATTATACAGTCTATGATTTTGAGGAATTAAGTCCAAATTTTAAAAGTTATGCATTTAGACAGCTTGCTCTTAGGGATTCTTCTCAATTATATATTTCAAGAAGAACAAAATTTGTTGGTACGGGATACCTAAAATTTAGTGAACAGGGTGATTTTAATTGGGATGATTTTAAAAGCAGACCGATTAGATATTTAAGTGAAGCTTTTGCAGAAATTAAATTATATTATACCTATAATATGGTTTCTCTTGGAGCCGGTATTCGTTATTTTAATTTAAGTACTTTTGGATATGATACTTATATTAATAAAAAACTTTTATCACGATATGAAAGTATAGGACCGGTATCAGATATTACGATTGCCTTAAATAACGTGTCTCTTTCTTTTTATGGTTGGTATGAGTTTATCAAAACTGAAAATGCCGTAAATAGGAATATGGCGAATATGAATTTAAAAGCAACAATCGCATTTTGATTGCATTATTTTGAATATTATACTTGAAAAGTGATTCAATCCGTTATATTTTTATAATTAGATAACTAATTAAGAACAACCGGAGTAAAACAAATTGCCCGAGAAAGTTTTTTATAAGGAAATACCAAGCGACCCATCCTACCTGCCGGAGGCGGAAGAGTTTATTATTGAAATCGCACAAGCAAGTAATCTCGCCAAGGTTAAATATAATAGTTTGGCACTTTCCTTTTCGGAAGCTGCTTCTAACTGTGTTGTTCATGGTAATAAAAATGACCCCAATAAAAAAGTAAAAATAAAAGTTATTATCGATGAAGAAAAGATGACTGTCATCTTAAAAGACGAAGGCAAGGGATTTAATATCGATAAGGTACCCGACCCGACTAAACCGGAAAATATTCTTAAAGATAGCGGGCGCGGTATTCATATTATGAAATCTTTTATAGATGAACTTAGTTATAATTCAACACCGGAAGGAACTGAAACTATTCTTGTAATTAAATTAAAATAATTTATTAAATGTTAGGAGCTAATATGGGCAGAAAGAAAATTTCATTAATTGGTGGCGGACAAATTGGTGGTGTCTTAGCTCAATTAATTGCACTAAAAGAACTTGGTGATGTAGTTTTATTCGATATAGTAGAAGATTTACCACAGGGAAAAACATTAGATATCGCAGAAGCATCTCGAGTTGATGGCTTTGATATTTCTTGCAAAGGAACTAACGATTATAAAGATATTGAAGGATCTGATCTTGTAATTGTAACAGCCGGGCTTCCAAGAAAACCGGGTATGAGTCGAGATGATCTATTAGCTGTTAATGCTAAGATCATGAGATCAGTAGCAGAGAACGTAAAAGCTTATGCCCCTGATTCGATAGTAATCGTTATATCAAATCCTCTTGATGCTATGGTCACATTATTTAAGAATGTTTCGGGCTTCCCTACAAATCGTGTTATTGGTCAAGCAGGCGTTCTCGACTCATCTCGATTCTCTACATTCATTGCATGGGAACTTGGAGTTTCTGTAAAAGATGTTAATGCAATGGTGCTTGGCGGACATGGCGATACAATGGTTCCAATTATCCGTTATGCAAATGTAAATGGTATTCCGGTAATGGAACTACTTGAAAGAAAATATAATGATAAGGCAAAAGCTCAAGATGTAATGAATGCTATGGTTGAAAGAACGAAAATGGCAGGCGGTGAAGTGGTAAAACTACTTAAAACCGGTTCTGCATTCTATAGCCCTGCATCATCTGCTGTTGCAATGGCAGAAGCAATTTTACACGATCAAAAAAGAGTTCTTCCGGCTTGTGCGTTCTTAAATGGAGAGTTTGGCGTTTCTGGTTATTATGTAGGAGTACCGGCTGTGCTTGGAGCTAATGGAATTGAGAAGATTATAGATTTCGCATTAGATAAAGAAGAGCAAAAATTATTCGATTACTCTGTAAATGCAGTAACTACTTTAATTGCAGATATGGAACGTCTAGGACTTTGATTTTTCATAAAATAAGGTCAAGAGTTTTTGGTGTCTCATCCTTAAATAAGTTAACAGTTTTAATGATGTGTCTCGTCCTAAAATAGGTTAACGGTTTTTAAGTTATTTAAATGTGCAGTAAGGATATCCTTACTGCTTTTTTTATGAGTCATTGAATTTGATTTTATGTACCAAATAACTATTCTATACAAACAGAATGGAAATTTTTTTTTCGAGGCATAAATTTTAATATTCATTTCGGATAGAATAAGATAGGAAAAGATCGGTATCTCTAGGAAGATTTAAAACCAATAATAGTGTAACTGATGAGTAGTTAAATATTTTCATTTTGCCTGACTCAGTCAAATCAGCAACAAATAATTTAGCAAACGATGAACTGGTTATATGGATTCAAATAACTGGATGGATATATTTTCTTCTTTTTTCAATTGGTGGAATTATTTTAATAATTAGTTGGAGTGAAAATATCTGGTAATATGATAAGGGGTTTTATAGTTCAGGTAAATATGTTACTTCAAATAGCTTGATAGCTGAGCGGTTTATATTCATTAACTTACTTAAGGAATAACTAAATGAAAAAAACAATATTTGTAATACTCATTCTTTTTATCGGCAGCAGTCTTACATATAGCCAGGTTCTACCAAAATTTGGTTTGAAAGCAGGTTTAAATATTGCAAATCATACTTGGGATTATAAAGGACTGTTCCTCGGCGGTATCGATTGGGATTATAATTATGGATTGACAATTAGAGCGTTTTCAGAGTTTGGATTTGGTGATCATTTTGCTTTACAGGGAGAACTTGGTTATTCACGTAAAGGAAATAAGAAAGATATACCTTTAACAACTTCTGATTATCCTGATGGTAATGGTCAATATATTAGTATAGAAAACAATATTGATTATATTTCTGTGGTTGCGTTAGCAAAATTAAGTCTATTTAAAGGACCGATTTCGCCTTATATTATAGGTGGTCCGCAAATGAATTTTTTTGTAGGTAATAATGGATCTGATTGGTTTAAAGATATATATGAGGATTTTAATAGTGGTGTACTCGGTATATCTATTGGTGCGGGAGTGGAGTTTAATATTTCACCTGTAAATGTTTTTGTAGAATACCGATATGAGAGAGACCTTGCAGATAGTTATCCTCAGGATATTTTAGAAATCTATAATTTCTCTCACGCAATAATGTTTGGTATAGTTTTGTTTTAATAATAGAAAGCAACGATAATGTTTTAGAGTAAGTATTTTATTAAAAAGGGAATGGCAATATAAAATGCTAATCCCTTTTTAATGTCATAGTATATATAATATATATTATAGAAAATATCTTGTTTATAAAGATTTACAAGAATAGGGATTTTGTATCATCATGATAACTTCTTTGTCTATAATAATTTACATTCATATTAATCACTTTCGTAAATTTATTTTCGAAACTTAATCCCTAACGCCTTGAGAACTAGTTACAAGTGATTGTAAATTAACAACTTACATCGGTCAATTTGCATCGGGTATTTACTCTTTTCGCAAATACCTCTTATTTTAGAACGTGTCTATTTAAAACAAAAGAAGCTGCCCTATGGGTAGCTTCTTTGTTCAAAACTATACTATATAGAAATATTAGTTTACGTTCTCTAAAACGTGAATATATTTTCTATTGTTTTTCTTAACGTCAAAATTTACGAATCCTTCGATAGTAGCAAATAAAGAATCATCTTTACCTTTTTTCACATTAGTTCCGGGATGGAATCTTGTTCCTCTCTGTCTAACTAATATAGAACCAGCAGAAACTTTTTCACCGCCGAAAGCTTTTACACCGAGATACTGCGGATTACTATCACGACCGTTCCTTGACGAACCTTGACCTTTTTTATGAGCCATTTATCTATCCTCCCGATTAAGCTATTTTTGTAATTTCAATTCTAGTTAATTCTTGTCTATGTCCATTCAATTTTCTATATCCAATTCTTCTCTTTTTCTTAAACACAATCACTTTATCATCTTGAAGATGTTCTAAGACTTTAGCATGGACTTTTATACCATCAACATAAGGTGTACCTATTTTAGTAGAATCATCTTGTGTCAATACAAGGACATTATCAAATACAATTTCAGCTTCAAGGTCTGCCTTTAATTTAGGAACATAGTATTTACTATTTTCCTCGACCTTGAATTGTTGACCAGCTATATCAACAACCGCAAACATTAATTCCTCCACGTAAAAAATTTTCGAGCTTCAAATATAGCTAAACGATAACTCTATGTCAATAAATGATTTATGATAAAATTTCATTATTTACTTTAAATTGCAAATATTATTTTTTGAGCGAAAATGAAAATTCAGTGCCAATTCCGAGTTTACTCATTACTTCTATCTTAGAACCATGTGCATCTATTATATGTTTTACGATAGCCAAACCAAGCCCAGTGCCCCCAACTTCTCTTGAGCGATCCTTATCAACTCTATAAAAACGCTCAAAAATCCTTTCTAAATCACGCTCAGATATCCCTATTCCGGAATCTTTGATTTTTATCTTACCCGTTTTATCATCTTCTGTTACGATTATCTCGACTTTCCCTTTTTCAGTATATTTAATTGCATTCATTACTAAATTGACCAAAACTTGTTTTAATTTTTCTTTATCACCAAAAAATTGAAGATTATTTTTTACAGGATGGAGTTCCAATACTAAATTTTTTGCAAGTGCATGCGGTTCTAATTCTGTTATTAATGATTTCAAATATTCTTGGACATTGAAATAACGAAAACTCATTTTCATTTGTCCCGATTCAATCATAGATATATCAATTAAATCATTCAATAGATTACTTAAATTTGAAGTATGATGATTCGCCTTTTTAAGAAAATTTAGGTTTACTTTGCTGTCGTTTATTGCTCCATCTAATAGAGTTTCTAAATACCCTTGAATTGCAAATATCGGAGTTCTTAATTCATGCGACACATTACCTAGAAATTCTGTTCTTACTTGTTCTAATTTCTGAAGATTTGCAATGTCATTTTGTGTCCTAAAAAACATCGATTTAATTTCACCCTCTAATTCTACAAGGTATTCACCCAATTTAATTTCATCAGTTGAACTAAATTTATTATTGCGAATAGAATTAATTATATTCCTAATTGTAGAAATTTCTTTCCGATGTTTCAAACCAATTAAATTAAGAATTACAAGAGCTGAAATTAATAATAAAAAAAATAGTGAAAGACTTTGAATAATTGATAAGACGAAAAAAAATATTAATAGTAGATATAGCACCAAAGCTGGAATTAATACAGATGGAAGAAATATTCTAGCACTTACAAAGTTTTCTTTAATACTATTCAATATTCTTAAACCTATATCCAACGCCTTTAACGGTTTCAATTAAATTACCGTGTTTCCCTAATTTTTCCCTAATCTTTCGGATATGCACATCAATAGTACGCTCGACTACATAAATATCTGTACCCCAAACATCATTTAATATTTTATCTCTATCAAATACTTTACCCGGATTTGAAGCAAGATAACTAATTATTTCAAATTCCTTTTTCGGGAATACTAAAGTCTCTCCTTCTAGAAGTACGACATACTGTTCTCTATCAATTACTAAAGGACCGATCTCGATAATTTTTGAATCTGAGGATGAAATAGCATCGTTTTTCCTTAGATTGGACTTTACTCGTGCAATTAATTTTTTGGGAGAAATAGGTTTCTGAATGAAATCATCAGCTCCTAGATTAAGTCCATGTATTTCATCTGTTTCAGATGATTTAGCAGTAAGGAAAATCACGGGAGTAGTTTTATGATTTTCCATTTGACGAATTTTAGAGCAAACTTCATAACCATCCATTTTTGGCATAAGTACATCTAATATTACTAAATCAGGATTTAAAACCATTTTATCAATAGCCTCTTGTCCATCATAAGCTGTGATGACTTCAAATCTTTCTTGTTCCAAATTGTATTGCAAAAATTCTACAATATCCTTTTCGTCATCCACTAATAATATTTTAGTAGCCATTATAAATATATTTCCTTGTTAGATTCTGCTGATTTATAAATTGCATCCAATAGATGCATGCGCATCATAGCATTTTCACTTGATGATATTACAGGATTATTTCCTCTCACCGATCCAATAAAATGTTTAAGTTCGTTTTCATATGATTTACGAAATAGATTTGTTTTACTTGAGGTTGCCGAAGTAGAATAATCCAAACTCAGGGAATCTATCCTTTTATAAGCTCTAAGTGGATTAAGGAGAGCTGATCCTTTTGTTCCAAAAGCAGTGAGACTGAATCCATTAGTTTCGGAATAAAGACTCCAGCTTACTTCAAAGCTTATGACTGCACCATTTTCTAAACGAATAAAACCGACAGCAGAATCTTCCACTTCCTTTAACTTGTGGTGAAATTTCTGAACGGATACACTTTTAATTGGTATAAAATCATAGAGCCAAAGAGCCAAATCTAATATCACAATTCCCAAATCCATTATTACGCCACCACCGGAAATTGATTTATTAATAAACCATCTACTGCTTGAGGACTGAGGTTTTATCCAACTACATTTTATCAGAAAGAGATCGCCTAAATCTTTACTATTAATTAAACTTTTTAAAAGCATCGAATCGGGGCGATAACGAAGATTCATTCCTATCATTAAATGCTTTTTATATTTCTTTGCGGCTTCGTGAATTATTTTTGCTTCTTCTGATGTTCTTGCCATTGGCTTTTCAACTAAAACATCTTTACCCGCTTTTAAAGATTCCAATGCAATCTCAGAATGTGTATTTGTAGGAGTTGCTATTATTACCGCTTCAATCTCTTCTAAATCTAATAGGTCTTTATAATTCGATAATCTTTTTGAAATATTATATTTATCACCAACTGATTTTAACCTGGTTTTTGTAAGATCACAAATCGCCTCAATAGTAACATTCGGCTGTTTATTTAAAACAGGAAGATGTACTAATTGAGAAATCCCTCCTAAACCGATTATTCCGACTTTCGTTTTTTCCATAATATTTTTCTTTTAGTTATGAATTTAAGAACTTCTTAGTTCTTTCAGCAATACCTTCTGGGTCAATTCCGATTAATTTATGAAGCTCATCTTGAGTACCATGATCGACATATCCATCCGGCAATGCTATTCGCAAAACATCATTTTTGTAATTTCTATCTGATAAATATTCTAATACACCCGAACCAAATCCCCCGACAATTGTACTCTCTTCTAGAGTTACAATTTTATTAAATCTCTTTGCTATATCATCTAAAAGACCTGTATCTAACGGTTTTACGAATCTAACATTTACAATCTCGGAAGTGATACCCGATTCAGTTAATAAAACATCAGCTTCTTTAGCATATTCAACCATATTACCAACTGCAAGGAGAGCGACAGATTCACCTGATTTAATAATTTCACTTTTTCCAATTGGGAGTGCTTCAAATCCTTCTTTAATTTCAACTCCTAAAGCTGATCCTCGTGGATATCGAATAGCAATCGGTCCATCTTTGTACTGAACTGCTGTAAAAAGCATATTGCGCAATTCTGCTTCATCCTTAGGAGCCATAATTACCATATTTGGAATCATTCTTAAATAGGAAAGATCGAATGTTCCATGATGTGTTGGTCCATCCGCACCTACAAGTCCGGCACGATCAAGAACAAATACTACGTGAAGTTTTTGTAAACTAATATCATGTATTATCTGATCAATTGCTCTTTGCAAAAATGTAGAATAGATAGCAACCACAGGAATTATTCCTTGCGTTGCCATTCCGGCTGCAAACGTTACTCCATGTTCCTCTGCAATTCCAACATCAAAATAATTCTTAGGATATTCTTTTCTTAGATAATCCAAACCTGTACCATCCGGCATTGCTCCTGTAATACCAACTACTTTAGGATTATCTTTAACAATCTCAACTAATGCTTTTCCAAATATGGATGTATAGGAAGGAGCTGCACCTTCTTTCTTATAAACTTGCCCGGTAATTTTATCGAATGGTGTAGCGGCATGAAATTTCTGAACGTGTCCCTCTGCCGGTTTATATCCCTTACCTTTTTCCGTAATCGCATGGACAAGTATAGGCCCGTTTATGTGTTGAACATGCTCAAATATTTTTATTAATTGATTTAGATTATGCCCATTAATTGGACCAAAATAACGAAATCCTAACGCCTCGAAGAGCATACCGGGAGTGATAATAGCTTTTATCCCTGTCTCAACTCGCGCAGCTACTTTTCTAATTCTATCTCCGAAATCATCTAATTTGCCTGTTAAGTCCCAAATAGCACCTTTAAATCGATTGTATTCCGGATGCGAAATCATTTCTGTAAAATAATTTGAAACAGTCCAAACGTTCGGAGCTATCGACATATTATTATCGTTAAGAACAACAATTAAATTTGATTTTAATATGCCCGAATTATTCATCGCTTCATACGCCATACCACCGGTCATAGCACCATCCCCGATAACGGCAATAACTTTTTTATCATCCTTATTAATATCTCGTGCAGCAGCCATACCTAAAGCCGCCGAGACTGATGTGGAAGCATGTCCTGCACCGAAAGCATCGTATTCGCTCTCAGAACGCTTTAGGAAGCCACTCAAGCCATTAAGACGTCTTATGGTAGGCATCTTATCCCTTCTACCTGTAAGTATCTTGTGTGGGTAAGCTTGATGCCCCGTATCCCATACAATTAAATCATTTGGTGTATTAAATACCTTATGAAGAGCAACCGTTAGTTCAACTGTTCCAAGTCCGCCTCCGAAATGTCCACCTATCTCAGAAATCACATCGACTAGATATTGACGAATCTCTATTGATAATATTTTTAGATCATGTATTGATAAATTCTTTAAGTCAGCAGGTTTATCTACATTAAATAATATTTTATAATTTGATGAATCTACCATTATCTTAACATCTCCTTTAGGAATTACTTTCCATATTTCTTTCTAACTGTTTTTTTAGATCTACCACTTTCAATTCTGCATTCCTTAAAGTAGTAAAACAAATTTTTGCCAAATTAATTCCCTCTTCATAAAGTTTTATTGAATCGTCTAAACTTGTCTGATTATTTTCCAGGAGACCGGAAATCTCCTCTAATCGGTTAAGTTGAGATTCAAATGAATCATCTTTCTTTTTTGTCATTGTCAATCCTTATATCACCATCAAAAAATTTAATTAAAAATGGATTAGATTTATTAAAATTTTCTGCTCTTTGGACGAGATTATCATTTTGATTAATTAATGCGAACCCTCTTTTAAGAATTTTATTAAAATCAAATTTATCAATTTTTTGGTCAAGAAGTGATAGTAAATTCCTTTTATAAGTAAGTTTTTTATCAATCACTGAGTCGAATTTATATAAAATTGAGTCAAGGTATTGTGTTTTTATTTTAATGACATCTTCCGGCAATCTAAAACCGTAGGAATTAATAATTCTCGATAGTTTATTCCTTTTATTCTCAATTCCGCTTAAGATATCCGAATCGATATTTTCTATAAAATCAGTTATAAAAGAAAGAATATCATTATAATTAGGAGTAGCTAATTCCATTGCCGCCGTTGGAGTAGATGCCCTTTTATCCGCAGCAAAATCTGCAATTGTAAAATCTATTTCATGACCAATTCCTGCAATAATTGGAATCTCTGAATTAAAAATTGCACGAGCTACAATCTCCTCATTGAAAGCCCATAGATCCTCTAAAGAACCACCACCCCTTCCTAAAATCATCACATCAATATCATCTAAGGTATTAATATATTCAATAGCTTTAGCGATTTCTTGAGCAGCACCTTCACCTTGTACTTTAGACGGATAAAGTAATATTTCTGCTAATGGATATCGTCTTTTCGCAGAATTAATCATGTCCTGAAGAGCCGCTCCATCTCTAGCAGTTACTATGCCGATTCTCTTTGGGAATCTTGGTATTTCCTTTTTTATTTCCGGATCAAAAAGACCTTCATCATTCAACTTTCTCTTAAGCTTTTCAAATGCGGCTTGAAGCTCTCCTTCTCCGGCAGGCACCATTGAACGAACATCTATTTGATAAGTGCCCCGCGGTGGATAGATAGATAGCTTACCATTGACTATAATTTTCATTCCATCTTGCGGAGTGAAAAAAACATAAGAATTATTACCTTTCCACATTGTACAGCTTATCTGTGCGGAGGCATCCTTTAAAGTAAAATACCAATGTCCCGAAACATGCGGCTTAAAATTAGAAAGTTCCCCTATTACGGAGAATTGCCCAAATGATTCTTCAAGTGTGGATTTTATTAATCCGGTTATTGCTGAAACGGAAATTGCTCTTTCTGTGATTGCCGCCATATCCTTAAAAATTTATTGAAAAGAAATTGGAATAAAGCCCGATAGAAAATTCATGAAAATTATTTTTTGAATTACCGGGTACATAATTATATCTATAGCGACCGTAAAAAGTAAATATGTTTGAAACAGAAAACAATCCGGCAGAAACTTCTGTTCCTATTCCATTATATCCCGCAAAATTAGTGTTGTAAGTTATTCCGGGCGAGATATATTCAATGCCATCGATCTGAAATATCTGTTTGTAACCGATTCTAAATAAATTTTGCACTTTGCCTTTTAGTATATGAGTATATTCAATACTTACAAATCCATAAGGATAATTAAAACTTTTGGAGTAGAAGGAGAATAATGGGATCTCTTTAGAAAAACCAAAATTTGTTTTATCCTCAAATCGGAATATCGAGGGAGACGGAATTCCAAAAATAACACCACCAAGACAACATACAGTTAATAAGCTCTGTTCACTTTCAGAAGAGAATACTTTATTAGAAGGTACATTGGCTGAATATTTCTGATGAATAAATTTTCCATCTTTATTCCCGCAGATCAATTCATATCCTAAAGTTTCTTTCTTTAATTCGAATCCCGAGAGATCAATTTTAATCTTATGATCTTCAGTATACTCTTTTGAAATGAGAAAATCTTTTTCTCCTATGCGAATTGAAGACTTGCATTCCTCACTTGTAAAAAATGATACTATTAATGTGTAAGGTTCTTCTGTGGTTATAAATGAATCTATCAAGTACAATTCAAAGACGGGTTCTTCTGACTGTGAATAAATACTCTGTGGCAAACATAATATTAATATTAATAACCAATACATTTGATTTTTTTTCATATAACATCTTCTGATAAATATTGTATTAAGTAACTTACTAATTTTAATAGAAATAGTATTTAAGTATATTTGTAACTATTAAAAAAATATAGGAAAATAGAATTGAAAATACTAATATCGAATGACGATGGAATCGATGCAAATGGAATATATGCTTTAGCGCAAGCTATGAAAGAATTAGGAGAAGTAACAGTTATTGCCCCTCGTACCGAACAAAGTGCAGTGGGACATGCAATTACAATGAAAATGCCTTTAAGAGTAACAGAGTATTATAAAAATGGTGAGTTTTTTGGATATGCAATCGATGGCACTCCTGCCGATTGCATCAAAATCGGTATAAGAAATATTATGAAAGAAACTCCCGATATTGTGATTTCCGGTATTAATCATGGCTCAAATACTGCAATAAATATAATATATTCCGGCACTGTTTCAGCCGCAAGAGAAGCCGCAATTATGGATGTTCCTGCAATTGCCGTTTCAGTTACAAGCCACGAAGCTATAAATTTTGATTACGCTATTGAAGTTGTAAAGGGACTTACAAAATTAGTTGTAAAAAATGGTTTAGAAAGAGGCACTCTATTGAATGTTAATGTTCCTGATTTGCCTTCTGAAAAAATATCCGGCGTTCTGCTTACTAAACAGGGCAAATCTAAATGGGACGATATTTATGAAGAACGTTTAGACCCGTATGGTAAAAAATATTTCTGGCTTACCGGAAAACTTATGGATACTGATATTACTTTGGATACAGATCAAAATGCTATTAAAAATAATTATGTAACCATCAGCCCAATTCATTTCGATCTTACTGATTATAAATCTTATGATAATATGCAGAGTTGGAATATACCCGAAGTATTTAGAAATATTAAGGAATAGTCGTTTAAAGTGAGTGAATTTAGTTTATCAATATCGGGTTCTACACTTTTTTTAATTCTTGGAATAATTCTATTTGTACTATTCTCTGTCTATGTATATAAATACACGCTTCCAAAATTAGAAACTCAAGCAAAGACGCTTTTTATATTAATAAGAAGTTTGATCCTTGCTTTAATAATCTTTCTTTTGTTCGATCCCGTTTTATCGATTATTAACCACACTCCTGATAATCCGATTAACTACGTTTTCATAGATAACTCTCGTTCAATTTCTTTAAAGGATAGCCTTAAACGAATCTCTCTTATTAATGAATTACGGAATAAACTAAATGATTATAACTTACCGTTTAAGTTTTTTTCGTTCGGTGGAATTAATAAAGAATTAGGTAAAGATGACAAAATTGCATTTATAGAACCCGTTACTAACTTTGAAAATATATTTGATTACTTGGATTCTGCGAAAGGGAATATTGCTACTACAACAATAATTTCTGATGGGATAATTACAGAAGGATCAAGTCCATTATATAGATCAGAAAAAAGTAATTTTCCTATAATCACTGTCGGTGTTGGCGACACTTCTAAACAAAAAGATATTTATGTATCAAACGTTAATTACAATAAATTTATTTATGCAGGCACGCCTACTACAATTCAGGCTGATATTATTAATAACGGTTTTGTGGATAAAAATAGTACAGCATATCTCTATGAAGAAAATAGATTAATCGATTCAAAGGAAATTAATTTTAGCGAAACCTCTTTAAATCAAATTCAGTTCAATTATCTGCCTATAACCAGCGGAGAAAAAAAATTATCAATCTATGTCAAGAATCTTCCCGAAGAAGTAACAGAGAAAAACAATCGCTATAATTTTTATCTTGATATTATGAAAGAAAAAATTAGGGTAACAGTTATTGCAGGTGCACCATCCACTGACGTTACTTTTGTATTGAATTCATTATCTGCGGATGAAAATATTATATTAAATAAATTTATTAATGTTGCCGATAACAAAGTTCTTGAAGAGAAAAATCTATTTACACAAGATAGTACGGATTTATTTTTTGTTATTGGTTATCCGGTAATTAAATCGAATAATGAACTCGATAATCTTATAACTAATTATTTAGTTACTAAGAACAAACCTTTCTTCATGATATTAAATTCATCTACTGATATAGGAAGATTAAGAGCATTCGAGAAAATATTACCCATTTCAATAAAATCATCATCGAATAGTGTATTAGAAGTTCAACCCGATGTTCAGATAAATAATGTAGGACTCTTGTTTTCTGACTTAGCAGATAATACAGTTTGGGATAAGCTACCTCCTATTAATCGATTAAACGGCGTATTTAATCTTAAACCGGAAAGTATATTATTAGCAAACAGTAAAATAAGGGGTGTACCTACAAACACACCATTAATAGTGGCTAAGAGCTTTGGCGCGCAAAGATCGATGATTGTTCTCGCTCAAGATATTTGGAAATGGAAACTTCAATTTCCAGATGATAAATCAAATTTCTTCGATAGATTCATTATCTCTTCTACTAAGTGGTTAATAAAAAATGATAAACAGAAAAATTTTATTATACGCACATCTAAGAAAAGTTACTCGACCGGTGAACCAATTGAGATTTTCGCAGAGCTTTATGATCAATCGTTTAATCCTATCTCGGACGCAGAGATAAAAATAAACATCAGCAAAAAAAATTTTGGGAAGGAATTAATTTTAACCCCAATTCAAAACGGAATTTATAAAACCATTACTGATATTTTAGAGGCTGGTGATTTTATTATCAATGGCGTTGCATCAATTAATAATCGTTCTATTAAAAGCGGTCCTGTAAAATTTAATATCGGGGATATGGAAATAGAAGCCATAGAAAGTAGAATGAATATAAATCTTCTATCCAATCTTGCTATAAATAGCGGCGGGAAATTCTTCCCTATTGAAGAACAAAATAAAATAATTGATGAGATTATTGAACTCCAAAAAGAAGAAAATAAAGATAACGTGTCGATTGACGAGTATTTATTATGGTCAAATTATTGGATATTATCAATTATTATTCTTTTATTTACAGTTGAATGGTTTTACAGAAAACGTTTCGGTATGTTATAAAAATAATGAGGGCAAAATGAAGTTTATTGAATTTACTGAAGAAGCATCATGCAGCTTTGAGGAAATTGATAACCAACATATTAAAATGATTGATATCGTTAATAATATGTATAATTCTATTTTGATTAATGACAAAGAAAAAGTCTTAAAACAGTTCGATGAATTAATCTCAGACCTCAGCGCACATTTTGAGTACGAAGAAGCCATAATGAAAGAAACAAAATTCCAGGGGTATATTTCCCACAAATTAGAACACGATAGAGTCTTGAAGCACACTAAGGATGACGCTTTGGACTTTAAGAATGGTAAGATTAATTTCGGAACTGAAAATATGAAATCTTTCAAAACATGGTTTTATAATCACCTCGATTTTAATGATAAAAAATTGGGAAAATTTTTAGCAGAGAAAGGTGAAAACTAATTCTCTGACCGGATTAATCGATAATTTTTTAGATTTTTTCCTTCCAAGGTATTGTTTGTTCTGTAATCTCAAACTTAATACAATAGAACAATACCTTTGTAATCAATGCACATTACAACTTATTAAATGCGATAATAATCACTCAGAAATTAAATATAAGCAATACTTTGAGTCGCCAAATATTATTAATGAATTAAATGCCTTATACTTATTTTCAAAAGAAACACCGATACAATCGCTAATACACTGCCTTAAATATCAGAGTAATTATAGAATTGGTAATTATCTTGGTAAATTAATTGCATCCGAAAATTCTGATTATTTCAGGAAAGAAATAATTGATTTCATTGTCCCCATTCCATTACATCGTGTAAAATTTACCGAGAGGGGTTATAACCAATCTGATTATATAGCAATAGGAATATCTGACCTCACGAATATACCCATAGAAAAAAACATTGTTAAGCGAGTAAAAAACACAGAATCACAAACTCGTCTGAATCATACCGAAAGAAAAAGTAATGTAAAAGATGCATTTAGATTTTGCGGGAAGAAAAGTCTTGAAGGGAAAAATATTTTATTAGTCGATGATATAATTACGACAGGCAGTACAATAATTGAATGTGGAAGAGTATTAAAAGAAAACGGGGCAGAGAAAATTATTGCATTCTCCGCCGCCCTCGCTTAAAATTATTATCTATTTACATCCTGTCCGGTGCAGAGACACCAAGAATAGATAGTCCGTTTTTGATCACCGTCTGAACTGCTTCTACTAATGCAATTCTTGCTTCAGCGAGATTTTGTTCGCTTCCAATAATTCTGCATTCAGTATAAAACTTATGGAATAATGAAGCCAATTCTTCTAAGAATACCGGGATTCGATGAGTCTCAAAATGCTCAGCACTATATAATACTTCATCAGGATATTCGATTATTTTTTTTATCAGATTCTGTTCTTCAGATTTCTTTAATAATCCGATATGACTTAAATTAGATTTTAATCCCTGTTCTGCTGTCATCTTCAATATTGATGAAATTCTTGCATGCGCATATTGAAGATAAAACACAGGATTCTCATCCGATTGTTTTTTAGCAACATCAAGATCAAAATTAAGATGACTATTAATACTTCTCATATTGAAAAAATATCTTACAACATCTTTACCAACTTCATCAGAGAGTTCATCGAGTGTAATATAATTTGCTTTACGTGTGGACATCTTCACAATCTCACCATTTTGTAAAATCGTAACAAATTGATGAATCAGTACTTTAATTTTTTCTGAATCATAACCTAATGATTTTAGTCCTGCAAGAACATCAGGGTAAGTGGCATTATGATCCGATCCAAATAAATCAACAATTAGATCATAACCTCTTTCGAACTTAGTAATATGATATGCAATATCGGGAAGTCTATATGTCGGTTCGCCTGTTGACTTTACAATTACTTTATCTTGCTCATTACCGAGTTCCGAAAGTTTAAGCCAAAGTGCACCTTCGCTGTCATAAGAGAGATTTTTTTCTTTAAATAATTTTAATAATTCATTTATTCTATCTTCTTCATAAAGACTATTCTCATTATAAAATATCTTCATTTTGATTCCGATATTTTCCATTGTCTTTATTATATCATTGAAGATTTCTTTTTCGGCAGTCTCTTTAAATTTACCTTCGGGAGCAACTTCTTTTAATGTGTCCCCAAATTCTGAATAAAGTTTTTGTGCAATCTCCTTTATATACTCTCCCTGATAATAATCTTCAGGGAATTCAACATTATCACCAAGCAACTGAAGATATCGTAATCTAACAGAATCTCCCAAAACACGCATCTGCCTGCCGGCATTATTGAAATAGTATTCACGGTCAACATCATAACCAACTGCCTCTAAAAGATTAGCGACTGTATCTCCCACCACTGCATTTCTACCGTGTCCAACTGTAAGCGGTCCTGTTGGATTAGCAGAGATAAATTCTACATTTGCTCTTACTCCTAAATATTTTTTACTCTTTCCAAATTCAGATTCTTGAGCATGGATAATTTTTATTATTTGTGTCAAGTATTCCGGATTAAAAAAGAAATTAAGAAATCCGGGTCCGGCTATTTCTACTTTCTCTAATATATTTTTATCTAAAATAATATTATCAATTATCTCTTGAGCTACTTCACGAGGATTTCTCTTTAATCCTTTCGCAACCGAAAGGGCTACATTCGTTGAGAGATCGCCGAAATTTGCTTGATTAGGAACATTGAAAAGGATTGCACTATTATTTAGATAATCAAGATTTTTTGACAGATTTGCGAACAGTCCGCTTAGGTACTCTTTCAACTTCTTTCTCCGTGTTTGGTAATTCATCTTCAATTGTTATTGTAGGGGCATCTCCCCATAATTTTTCAAGCCCATAGAATTGGCGTGTTTCGTTTTTGAATACGTGAACAATCACATCGAAATAATCGAGGATAACCCAATTTAATGATTCGAAACCTTCGCGGTGAAAACATTTAATTCCTTCTTCACTAAGCATTTTATCAACTTCATCGGCAATTGCTTTTACTTGACGATCTGAATCGGCTGAACAAATTAAAAAATAATCCGATATTCCCGAAAGTTTTCTTAAATCTAATATTTTAATATCAGTCCCCTTTTTTGAAAGGACAATATCCGCTATTTTCTTTGCGAATTTTAATGAATCCAAAAACACCTCATTTTAATGGTTTTAATGTATAGTAATCTCTACCAATAATAATAGAAACATCCAAAAAATAATCATCGTTTAGAATCTGATTTACGTTACTTTTTTTCACTCCAAGTACCTCTGCTACTGCATACGCATTTTCCATATTTTGGGTGCGTGCAATAACAAGCGTTTCATCAATCTCTTTATCATTAGTTGCAGAAACTACGTCAAACTTATTTGCTCTTAGATATTCAGCGAAACGAGTAGCCGCTCCGGGAATGCCGCATCCATTTAATACTTCCACCTGAATGATTTCAGAACGTTCACTATCTCTTGTTTCGGCAATCTCTTCGGGAGTAATGGAAAATACTTTTAAATAAATTGAATAACTTAGAAAGATAATTACTACGACTAAGATAAATATAGCTATATTCATCAACATATTAAGTGTTGAGCTTTTTAGATCTACATTTCCGATTTTTTTTGCAACAGGTTTACGTTTCGATTTCATAGAGCCAATTTAAATAAAAAAATAACCGGAAAATCCGGTTATTCAATTTAACTAATTTTAGGGTTTAATTCCTTCCGAAAGGATCGAAAAAGGAATTATCTCTATAAAAAGGATTATTGCCATAGAAAGAATTATTACCGTAATAGGAATAAGGGTACATTGAACCTGCGGGAAGTTGACGATATTGTAGCATGATAGTCATATTTTCTGATGGTTTATAATTAATCTGCGCTCTGCTTAAATATACGCCATTGAATTGATTAGCAAATTCTTTGCTATTCATTGAATTATATGGTGAATTAACTACACTAATATCAGTCTCAACATTTAGGTTATCGGTGAGTTTATACGCCATAGAATTAGTATATGCGCCAAGAGCCATCCCAAATGCACCGGAAGCCGTGTAAGACATATTAAATGAATGATGCATACTAAAATTATCCGGATTAATAAATCCGAAAAGTGAATTTGAATTACCACTCAAAATTCCACTTTTAATGCTTGGAGCACTATTTGGCTGCTCTTTAAATTGAGCTGATAGTGAAATTGAGCTTATTAATAATATTAGTAATATTTTTTTCATAATACTTTCTGAAATTTCTATTTATACCACAATATAAGAAAAATGTTTCTTATCAATCAATTACTTTTACAATCATTTCGATTTCGACAGGAGCATTCATCGGTAATTGAGCAACTCCCACAGCACTTCTTGCATGCTTTCCCTCTTCTCCAAAAACTTCTACTAAAAACTCTGAAGCTCCATTAGCAATTTTTGGTTGGTTAATAAAAGAATCGCTTGAATTAACAAAAACTGTAACTTTTACAATCGATTCAATATTATCGATTGAACCAATAACTGATTTAATAGCACTCAAGCAATTAATTGCACACTGTTTTGCACATTTGATACCATCTTCTTCAGAAACATCCACTCCTAATTTACCAGTAAACAATAATTTTCCATCAAGTAAAGGAAGCTGACCAGCTGTAAATGCTAATTTGTGCATTTTTTTTGCGGGGACATAAGCGGCTAAAGGTTTTGGTGCCTCCGGGATGGTAATTCCTAATTCTTTTAATTTCTCCTCGTACATGATATCTCCTTAATATATAATTGATAATAGTAAAATAATCCCTTTTTATTAAATAAAAAATATTTTTAATTAGAAAGAGCATTTGAAAAAAATAAGAGGAAAAATGACAGGCGAAAAATTTGAAGAACTTTGGGCAATAATGAAAAGACTTCGCAATGAGTGTCCTTGGGACAAAGAACAAACTCATGATAGTATTAAAGCTGCAACTTTAGAAGAATCATACGAATTAATTGAAACAATAGATGAAAAAAATTACAAGGAACTTAAGGGAGAACTTGGTGATTTACTTCTTCATATACTTTTTCATTCCGTAATTGCCGAAGAAGATAATAACTTTTCAATAAATGATGTTATTGATGGAATTTCAGAAAAACTAATTAGAAGGCATCCGCATATCTTCGCAGAAACAAAAGTTAAAGATAATGATGAGATAATGAGAAATTGGGAAGAGATAAAATTAGGCGAAGGAAGAGAATCTGTTTTAGAGGGAGTTCCTAAAGTGATGCCCGGATTAGCACGCGCATTTCGTCTTCAAGAAAAAGCTTCCAAAGTTGGTTTTGATTGGGATAATATCGATAACGTTTGGGAGAAAGTGGAAGAGGAACTTGGCGAACTTAAAAAAGTTGCAGAAGAAAACAATAAAGAAGAAACGGAAAAAGAATTTGGAGATTTATTTTTTGCTTTAACAAATTACGCACGCTTCTTAGGAATCAATCCTGAAAATTCTATCAGATATACGAATGAAAAATTTATAAACCGATTTTCGTATGTCGAAAAAAAGATAAAAGAAACAGGCAAAAAGATTACCGAGTCTTCACTTCCTGAAATGGATAAATTCTGGGAAGAAAGTAAAAAGCAATTTAAGTAATTTTATAAACCGCTTTCATTTATGAGAGCGGTTTATTTGAATTGTGTTTTTCGTATGCATCTATAATATCTTTTACAAGTTTATGACGGACTACATCGGATTTTTCAAAATAAACAAATCCGACTCCTTCAATTCCCTGCAAAATATTTTTAACCTGAACCAATCCGCTTTGTGATATAGTGGGTAAATCTATCTGAGTAATGTCCCCTGTAATAATTGCCTTAGAATTAGGACCAAGTCGTGTTAAAAACATTTTCATTTGCATGACTGTAGCATTTTGTGCTTCATCTAAAATTACATAAGCGTTATTAAGAGTTCTGCCGCGCATAAAAGCAAGAGGAACAATTTCAATAACCGTTTTTTCTATATAACCCCTGAGCTGTTCAGATGGAAGCATATCCTGTAGTGCATCAAAAAGTGGTCGAAGATATGGGTCTATTTTTTCTTTAAAATCACCCGGAAGAAACCCCAGACTTTCGCCGGCTTCAACAGCAGGACGAGCTAAAACAATTTTTTTAACTACTCCTTTCTTAAGGGCTGCTACTGCGAGAGCTACGGCAAGATAGGTCTTCCCGGTTCCTGCGGGTCCGATTGCAAAACAAATATCATTCTGTCGAACAATCTTTAGATAATTTATTTGATTCGACGTTTTAGCTTTTATTACATCTTTTTTTGAATATAAAACGATATTATCAAAATCATTATCACTTACAACTTCTCTTCCATGATTTGTAAGATCAATTATCGTAATAACATCATCAGGACGCAACTTCCCCGATGTATTCAAAACAAAAATCATTTCTTTAAATACTTTTTCTATTAATTCTACTTCTTCGGCAACGCCTTTAATATACACGTTCTCACCACGAACAATAATAGTTGAAGAGAATCTTTCTTCCAATGGTTTTAGATTAGTATCATTGAAACCGAGTAGAGAGATAAGATCGACGTTATCGAGTTTTAATATTTTTTCTATTTCCAAAAATTCCTCCTTTTTTAAATAGAAAAAGCCCTATTCGCTATTAGCAAACAGGGCTTTCTTATTATAAAATCAGAATAAATTTTAGTTTGCAGTCTGTGTTGGAGGTGCAGGTTTGTAATTTCTTCTAATTTTATCATACTGAGACATTTCTTCTTCAGTTAAATTAGGAACCTTGAAAGTTTGTTTAGGATAAATCAAATCAGGATTCTTAATTTGGTCTCTATTTGCTTTATAAATATTTGGCCATGCAAATGGGTTACCATAATGCTCTGCTTTTTTAGCAATACCCCAAAGGTGATCACCTTTAACAACGGTATAAGCTATTTCAGTAGGAGCTACTACCCAAGCATCTAATTTTCTTTGAAGCTGATCATGCACTTTGTTGAAAAACTCAGGAAGAGCAGAAATTTTATTTTTCTTCATAGCATTTAATTCAGCTTGACGGTCATCTTTTGGAGCTTCCTGTCCATCGATTTTGCCGCTTAATACATTTAATTGCTTTCTGAAATTATCAACATCAGCTTTTGTAGCACCAACTAATGCGTATAAATCGTCCATGCAAGCATCAAAAGTTTGCATAGCTTCTTTAGTTTTCTTTAAAGAAGCAACATCGCTCTTAAGAGTATTAAGTTCAGCTACTAAAGTAGCTTTTCTTTCTGTAAGGCGATTCATTTCACTTTGCCATTCCTCTTGAGTCATCTCTTTTCTTTGTGCAAAAAGAGTAACAGAATTGATAAGGAATAGACCAAACAATACAACTAATATCTTATTGAATTTCATTGTTTTCTCCTTATCCTCTTATAGACCTAATTGTTCTAAATTTTTCTTGGTTTCAGCTTTATCTTTAGCGCATTGATCAAGCTTTGAATTTTTTTCAGCAATTTCGCGCTCTAAAGTAGCTTTTTCTGCTTTTAATGAACCAGTTTCTTTTTCGAGAGCAGTTACTTCACTTCTCAAAGCTTCAAGCTCAGCCATTTGTTCTTCGGATACACCGCTACAACCGGTGAGTGATACTGTTCCGACTATGAGGGCTACAACAAGAGCTGAACTTAAATGTTTCTTTAAATTCAACATATTTCTACCTCCGGTTTAGTTTATGAAATGTTTTTTATAAATAATCAGAATTAACTTATTATAGCAAATATAAGCAAAAAAATATTCAAATAATCCTTTTTTCGACAAAACTAACATAAAAGTTGCCCGCTATAATGATATGATCAAATATTTTTATGTCCAATATGCGTCCGGCATCGACTAATTTTTTAGTTATTTCAATATCTTCTTTGCTCGGTTCGGGATTACCACTAGGATGATTATGGATCAATATAATATTAGCCGCTCTATTATCAATAGCTGTTTTGAATACTTCACGAGGATGAACAATACTTGTATTTAAACTTCCCTCTGAGATAATATTGAATCTCTCCATTATATTGGCTGAATTTAATGTTACTACAAGAAACTGTTCCTTTTGTTTATCTCTGAAATACGGTATAAAATATTCAGCTATAACCTTAGGTGAGGTTACTTTAATTCTTTTATTTGAATCCAGTTCTTGGCGTATTCTTAGATTTAACTCAAATGAGGCAACTAAAGTGGATGCTTTTTCTGGACCGATTCCCTGAATGCGAAGAATTGATTCTACAGATTGGGAAGCAAGGTTTTTGAGAGAACCAAATTCAGATAGAAGTTCATGTGCAACATCCAGAACATCCTTCCCTTTCATGCCTGTTCTTAATATAATAGCCAATAACTCTTCATTAGTTAGGCTTTGCGGACCCCTTAAAGAAAGTTTCTCACGGGGCATATCTTCCGGTGATCTTTCCTTTATTCCCATTCGATTGTAGCGGGCGGTTTTGATGATATATCATAAACCACTCTATTAATCCCTTTTACTTTCCTGATAATTTTATTTGATGTTCTTTCGAGAATCGAATAATCAAAACGATACCAATCGGCTGTCATACCATCGGTGGATGTAACAGCTCTTAGTGCTAAAACATTTTCATAAGTTCGGGAATCACCCATCACACCAACACTTTTAACGGGTAACAAAACACAAAATGCCTGCCATATTTCGTCATAAACACCGGATTCATATAATTCAGTAATAAATATCTCATCTGCATCTCTCAAAATTTCAAGCCGTTCAAATGTAATATCTCCTAAAATTCTTACAGCTAAACCGGGACCCGGGAAAGGATGTCGGTTTATAAAATCGATTGGAAGCTTTAATTCCTTTCCTATTTCCCTAACCTCATCTTTAAAAAGTTCTCTGAATGGTTCTATCAATTTTAAATTCATCTTTTCAGGCAATCCACCTACATTATGATGTGTTTTAATAGTAACCGATTGCCCCTTGACTGAAACTGATTCGATTACATCAGGATATAATGTTCCTTGAACAAGAAATTCAGCATCAGGAATTTTCTTTGCCTCAACTTCGAAAATATCAATAAAAGTTTTACCAATTATTTTTCTCTTTTGCTCTGGTTCTTCAATTCCTTTTAATCTATCAAGAAATAATTCAGCAGCATTAATATGGATAATATTCAAAGAGAAATTTTCTTTGAACATTTTTTTAATTTTAGCACTTTCGTCTTTACGCATCATACCAGAATCGACATGTATGCAAATGAGCTTATCTCCAATAGCTTGGTGCATAAGTATTGCAGCGACTGATGAATCAACACCGCCGCTTAATGCACAGATTGCTTTTTTATTACCAACTTTTTCACGAATCTCTTCAATCTCTTTTTCTACAAAATTCTGAGATGTCCAATCACCTTTACTACCACATATATTAAAAACAAAATTGGCAAGTATTCTTTTCCCTTCGATTGAATGGATAACTTCCGGATGGAACTGAACACCAAAAATGTTTTTTTCAATATTGGAAATTGCACAAATTGGGGAATTATCAGATTTGGCACTAATAGTAAAGCCAGAGGGCATTTTTTCAACAAAATCACCATGACTCATCCATACACTTGAAATCTCTGAAATGTCTTTAAACAATGAACTATGTTCAAGAAGTTTTAATTCTGTTTTTCCATATTCTCGATGAGAGGCGGGTTCTACCGAGCCGCCAAAATTTAATGCAATTAATTGCAAACCATAACATATCCCGAGTATCGGTATTCCTAACTCAAATATTCTTTTATCAATTTGAGGCGAATCCGGATCATAAACACTCATTGGACCACCAGATAAAATAATACCGGACGGTTTTTCTTCTATTATTTTTTCTATTGGATATGTGTGAGAGTGGATTTCGGAATATACTTTGATCTCTCTTATACGGCGTGCTATTAATTGCGTATATTGAGATCCAAAATCTATTATTAATATTTTTTCTAAATGGAGCATTCGATAACTGACCTATTTGATAAATTCCAATACACCAAGATAAAAAAAAATCCTGCCCTTTAATAAGAACAGGAATTAAAAATTTCTAACCTAATAACTCTGTGTATGCTTTAGAATCAAGCAGAACATCTAATTCAGAAGGATTGGTTAATTCTACTTTAACAATCCAACCATCACCATAAGGATCGGTATTAACCAATTGTGGCTCATCATTAAGTTTAGTATTAATTTCAATTACTTTACCGGAGACAGGTGCAAACATTTCGCTTACAGTTTTAACAGCTTCGATTGTACCGAAAGATTCGCTGCTGACGATTTCAGCTAAATCAGGGATAATATCAATAAATACGATATCACCTAGCTCGCCTTGTGCATAATCCGTTACTCCAATATATGCAGTATTACCATCAACCTTAACCCATTCATGATCGTTTGTGTACTTTAATTCAGTTGGAACATTCATAATAACCTCAAAATTATTTTAAGTGTTTTTCAATAAACGATGTATCAAAATTGCCATTTATAAATAGTTCGTGCTCAAGAACCTGCTGATGGAATGGAATAGTAGTCTTTACTCCTTCAATTTGAAATTCTTCAAAAGCTCTTTTTGCTCTTGCGATAGCATGCTTTCTATCTGTTCCCCATACAATTAATTTTGCAATTAGTGAATCATATGTTGGGGGTATAATATAATCATTATAAATATGTGAATCGATCCTTATACCAAACCCTCCAGGAAAATGGAGATACTCAATTCTACCGGGAGAAGGACGGAAATTATTCGCCGGGTCTTCAGCATTAATTCTAAATTCAATAGCATGACCACGTGGTGCTTTTGGATAATCAGCAATACAATTACCAGAAGCCACTAAAATTTGCTGCTTAATTAAGTCCAGATTCCGAACCATTTCTGTAACAGGGTGCTCAACTTGAATACGAGTATTCATCTCTATAAAATAAAAATTCATGTGTTTATCTACGAGAAACTCTATTGTACCAGCCCCTCTATAACCAACAGATTCAGCACCAAGAATAGCAGCCGCTCCCATCTTTTCGCGAACTTCATCCGTGATAAATGGAGATGGTGATTCTTCAATTAATTTTTGATGGCGTCTTTGAATAGAACAATCCCGCTCGCCATAATGATAAGCTTTACCATCCACATCACCAATGATTTGTATTTCTATGTGTCTAGGATTCTCAATATATTTTTCTACATAAAGTTCAGGATTACTAAATGCGGCACCTGCCTCAGTGCTGGCATTTTGGAAGGCTTTCTCAATTTCAGATTCTTCAAAAACAATCCTCATACCTTTACCGCCACCACCTGCTGATGCTTTAAGCATAACCGGATAGCCGATTTCTTTAGCAACTATTTTTGCTTCTTCTACATCATTAACGGCACCATCACTACCGGGAACAACGGGAACACCAACTTTTTTCATTGTCTCTTTAGCAGCCGCTTTATCACCCATCTTCCTAATTGCATCACCGTTAGGTCCAATAAAAGTTAAACCTGATTCTGAACAAATATCGGAAAATTCTGCATTCTCAGCTAAGAAACCATATCCCGGATGAATTGCATCAGCTCCGGTTATCTGCGCAGCTGATAGAATGCTTGATACTTTTAAATAACTCTCTTTACTTAAAGCCGGACCGATACATACTGCTTCATCGGCAAAAACTACATGAAGTGCATCCCTATCTATTTCTGAATAAACTGCAACCGTAGGAATGCCAAGTTCTTTACATGTACGTACTATCCTTAAAGCAATTTCGCCACGATTTGCGATTAAAATTTTTTTGAACAAAATTTTCTTTTCCTTAGTACTGATTATGATTTTTCAATCAAAAATATTGGTTGATTATATTCAACCGGGGAGGCGTTCTCCAAAAGTATCTTAACTATTTTACCGCTCACATCGCATTCAATCTCATTCATTAATTTCATCGCTTCAACAATACAAAGAACAGAACCGGGTGAAACAATATCGCCTACTTGAGTATATGGATCGGCATCAGGTGCCGGTGCGCGATAGAAAGTCCCAACTATTGGAGATTTGACTTCGTGATAGTTCGAAGATTCACTTTCTTTTTGAGGTAAATTTGGACTGCTTGCAGAAGCTTCCGCTGGATTTGGAACATGCATAGCCGGTCTCATTTCAGGCATACCAGCGTAAGTTACCAATGTCTGCTGGTTATTCGCCTTGGAAATTTTTAACTTAAGATCACCCTCTTGAACGGAAAATTCTGTAATTTCACTCTTCTCTACGATCTTAATAAGTTGTTTTATTAGATTTAAGTCCATTAATACCACTATTTAGTTTTTAATTCTTTCGACATACGAACTGGTTCGTGTATCTACTTTTAGAAGTTCTCCTTCATTTACAAAAAGAGGAACGTTAATTTTTGCACCCGTTTCCAAAGTTGCAGGTTTCATTACATTGGTGGCTGTATCACCCTTAAAACCCGGTTCTGTTTCAATTACTTTTAATTGAACAAATATCGGGACTTCTGCAGAGATGATTTTTTCTTTATCATCTAATACTAATTCTACCGTTTCACCTTCTTTGAGGAAATCTTCACCGCCTCCAAAGAGAACTGCTTCAACATTCAGCTGCTCGTAATTTTCATTATCCATAATAACGAGCATATCCCCGTCTTTATAAAGGAATTGATATTTCCTTCTTTCAACTCTAATAATTTCGACTGATTCACCTGAACGAAATGTATTGTCTAAATTTCTGCCTGATTTTAGATTTTTAAGTGTGGTTCTTACAAACGCTCCACCTTTTCCTGGCTTTACATGCTGAAACTCTACTATTACATATGGATCATTTTTAAATCTGATTATTAGTCCGTTTCTGAAATCGGAAGTATCTGCCATAATCTCTCTCTGCTTTTTTTAAATATATTTAGGACTTGATATAAAAATCAAGTCAAGTACCCATTAAATTTTAACTATTAAATTATATGCCGGCTTTAACTAAGTATTTATCTACTTCGGTTGTAACGCCTGCATTTTTATAATCTTCTTTAATCTGTTTTAAAAGAGTGATTGCTTCTTTATTCTTATTAAGTTTAATAAGATTGTCAGCAGCTCTCAATAAAAATTCTGCATTGGAAGGATTTATTTTAGATACTTTAGCGGCATCTACTAAATTGTCGTACGCATCTTCATACTCTTTTTTGGTTTCTTGAACGTATGCTTTGCCTGCTAATGCGGCAGATACTAAAAGAGGATTACTTCCGGAATAATCATTGTACTCTTCATAAGCTTCGTCATATTTACCTAAAGCGTAAAGTGCATGAGCATAGTAAATGCGAGCTGTTTCGCCATTTTCAGTACCACCATAATTCGAAACAATCTCTTTTAGACCTATGATATTTTTTTGTTTCTCACCATCAATTGCTTCTTTATAAGCACCTGTTTCGAGAATTGGTACCACTGCAGTCAATAGTTCTGATGCTTTTACGTTATCATTAGCTTTTTTATTGATATATAAAATGGAGCTGACAACTACTAAAGCTACAACTGCAACACCAATCAAAATCTTAAATTGGTATTTTTTATAAAAATCTAAAGTCTGATAATAAGTAGTAACAAGAGTATCTTGTTTCATTTCCTTTTTTGATATTTTTTTCTTTTTTTCTAACACTTTTGACACCTATAAAATTTTTAGCTAAGTAATTTAATAAATATTATCTTCCAATTCTAATGTGATTTGAAAAAATCCAAGCATTTTCATTAATGAAGATTTCCACCCTATATGCTCCCGGAGACGAAACATTAAATTCTGTATCAAAATTTTCGATAGAATCGATAAGAACTCCATTCTTAATTAACCTAATGGTAGCAGAAATGCTGGGCAATGAAATTTTTAATTTTACTGATCTATTTAAAGGGATATAATCCCCCATTTGATAAATAATACCGTCGGACTCCGCAAAGAACCGAAAACCGGAAGCATCTCCATGATAAAAATTAGAGAAGAAACATCTACCCTCTTTTAATGCTCCATATATTTCTTTCTTAGCATTTTCTAAATATTTCTTCCCCTCACCGGGTATTATTTCATTTTCAACAAGGATATGTGTTCTAATCGATTTAAATAAGATTTTATATGGAAAAACTTCAACTTCAAAAAAACCGAGCAAATTAACTTTATGAGCATGTGCATCTATTCCACCTATGCCAACCACTTTCCTCGTCTGATTTAATTCGTCCCAAACTTTAAGAGTTTCTTCCGGAGGTGAAGAGATTGATTTTAATGGATGAACAAAATAATTATACTTATTTGCTTCTGTAAGTCCTTCCATCCATTCGGACATATGATTCCAAATCTCTATACCTGTAAAATTATCAATACTCCAATCCACCCAAGGATAAGCAGGATGCTCTTTCATTGAATTTCTTTTTTCGTGAGGATGTGCAAGGAAACCGATTCCTCCCATTTCATTTACTTTAGTAACATATTCTTTAGCGGGGAGGCGAGTGGAGATTGTCTTATTAATACCGAATGCGAGATAATGATTTTTATTTTCTTTATCATTTATCTCGCATCCAACTAAAAGCAAGGTATTGCCATACCACTTTTCATAACCATCATCTAAAGCCCTAAGAGTATTATGGTCCGTAAGGATTATAAAATCCAATCCTACCTCAGCGGCTATACTGGCAATTTCTTGCCCATCTGCAGAGCCATCAGAAAAATGGGAATGAATATGAATTGCACTTACATACTCATACATAGCAAAGGTATATTATTCAATTTAATATACTACTTCAACTAAAGTAGTATATTGAGTTGTTTTTTCAATTACAAGATCAGAAAGTTTTGTCATAAGAATATCAACTCTCTCATCAACATTCTCATCGCTATTCTCGTATGATTCCATATTGTTATAGAGATAAACTTCCTCGAAAGTATTGGGTTTATTTTTTTGTTCAAATACAGCGTAACTTTCGAGACCCTCTGTTTTTACAATGGATTTTAATTCTTTTACGATAGTTAAATATTCTGCTCGTTTTTCTGGGACAATACTATAACGAACAGAAAACATTACTTTACTCATTTAAGCCTCATTTCTAAATTGTTATTTCACCATTAAATACAATAATAGCCGGACCAGTCAATGATACATCACTGAAATGTCCGTCTTCTAATTTAAAATCTACCTCTAATAAATCTCCATTTTTTACTAAGAGTTTAATTGGAGGTTTATAATCATAATTAAGAACAGCAATAATAGCAGCCGCTACTGAACCTGTGCCACAGGAAAGAGTTTCATTTTCTACTCCTCTTTCGTAAGAACGAATCTTTACAATCTCTTCTTTTGTATCAATAAAATTTATGTTAACCCCATCAGGTTTAAAGTCAGAATGAAACCGAATCTCTTTACCAAGTTCATATATAGGGAAATCAAGTATCTCATCATAAAAAGAATGCAAATTTTTCGGATCACGCAAAACATCTTTTATGTCAATCACAACATGCGGTGAACCGGTATCAACATACGAAGCATTTATTAATTGAGCATTTGCTTTTATTTTAAAATTAAGCTTTGCCCTGCTAGGCGAATATAGATTAAATCGAAAAAATCCATTCGCCAAAACTTCGCCTGAATATTTATTACCATTAAGGAAAAAATTTACATCATTGCCTTTAAATAATTTTTCCTCATAAGCGTATTTAATAATACACCGGCTTCCATTAGCACATAAACTGCCTGTGGAACCATCAGCATTATAATATGTTACTGCAAAATCAGCTTCATCTGAATTTCTGTTTATTACCAAAACGCCATCGCATCCAATGCCATTATGTCTATCGGTTAACTTCTTAATTATTTCCTCAGTTAATGATAGAGTCGGGTTTAATTTATCATCAAACAGAATAAAATCGTTACCCGAACCGTTCAGCTTTGTAAAGTAAAATCGTTCCATATAAGAATCAAATTTAACGCAATAATACGGTTAAATCAATAAAATTAGAATTTTTCTTGAAGCATTTGAATAAAAGATTTATAGAATGGTGGTTTATTAAAGGAATTGGTTGTACGACTCATTTATCTATTGATTCATAAAGAGTGTCAATATCTTTTTGAATCTTTAGCTCATTTGCGAAAATAATTCGAGGGGAATCAATCTTGAGGAAATCAGCATATTTTTTTCGGTATATATTTGAATATAAAAAGGCATAGATATAATTAGATATTTTTTCTGGTTTGACATCTCTTTTCTAATTCTTCTTGAGTAGTTCAAGAATTGCAGGGCTAATGTTTGGTTCCCAAACTTCATATTCATTTTCCGGTTCAAACATCATAAACTGAATATGGGATGATGATTTTTTTTTATTGACTCTGTGATAGATATTTCAGTCATTAAGAATATCTATAAAACGTATGGTGGAGGTGGCGGGAGTCGAACCCGCGTCCGATGATAACCTTCAGAGAACTTCTACATGTGTAGTCTAATTTTTAATTTCATTTTATTGACGCTAATGGACGAGCTTCAATAAAACTATTCCGGTTAAAATTCGCCTCCTCTACCCAGAAACTTGATTCAGCTATCATATCTAATCGACGTTCGTTGAAATCCCGATATGAGGAGAAGTCAGGAACGGCTGCTAATTATTAATTAGGCAGCTAAAGCGTAATTATATTCGCCAGTTACTATTTTTGCCGTTGTTTTACGTGACCACGGAATCACGACACGCAGTTCAAAGAACAATTAACTCCGTCGAAGCCAATTTCACC
>JALNXG010000036.1 GCA_023230485.1 Melioribacteraceae bacterium | reverse complement strand
CATTGTTTCAGGATCCAAAGGAGTTTGCCCTGAACAGAACATTAAACCGTGAACTTTCATAGCGTGGCAATATGGACCAATCGCTTTAGGAGCATCTTTAACAAAAACTTCTTCCATTTAATTCCCTCATATTTAGAAAGTATAAAAGCCAAAAAAATATCGGTATTTTTGGTTTTTAATAAATACTATTCTTCTTAACAAAAAAATTGATATTTTTATTGCTAAAGTCAATAGAGCTATATTTAATAATAATGCTTTACTACGATTTGGCTAAATAAAAAACTTGTTAGAGACAAGTAATAAGTAAAATTGAAGTAATTGGCGAATCCGACATGAGTCGGATTTTGCTTTTTTAAACCTTCGTATTTGATAGTAATATGGCAATCATTCGTTGGGCGATAAAATTATTTGATTCATCCAAATTAGGGCTTAACAAATTATTAAGTTTATTCTTCTATGATTATGTTCATGTAATCGGATTCGATTTTATCTTTGAATTTTCTGAATCTGCCTTTGAGATCGGCTAAGCAGGCGCAGCAGATGCAGTCATTGTAAGTTTTTTTTATCATTGCAAGTTCATTTTTTGTTAGTTTAATATTAGTGCATTGGCAATGAGTTATATCCTCGTGTTTACACTCGAATATTTTTTTACAGCGTGGGCAAGTTTTGGTTGTATTAACTTCCATTATAAAAATCCTCTGATGCTTCCAGAAATAAAAATTATTTGAGACAAATAGAAAATGATTATAGAGAATGAAACTGAAAAAACCAAATTAAATATTAGGAATAATTCCAGAGTGAATTAAATCTATTTATTAGGAATCCAATTGCATCAAAAGTGATTTACCTTTTTCCGTAATAATATATTTTTGCTTGGAGCTGTTGGGCTTTTTCTGAAATGCTCTCTATTCGCTAATTCGAAATGATCTTGAATTTCTTGTCTTAATCTGTATTCTGAACAAAATTTTAATACCTTTTCAGCTTGCTCGTTATTTCCCAGGTACTTGCGTGGTACTTGCGTGGTTTCCTTCAACTTTCTCCACGAAATCTTCGCTTAAGTTCGTTTCCTGTACATAATCTTTTTTAATATAAAAGAAGCCAAGCTTTGTTTGAAAATTTCTCACTCAGCTCAGCTTCCATGCCCTCGAAGATTTACACGAAAATATTTACATAAAAATCTACAATTTAATAAAGAATGTAATATTTAATCTGTTTACCTTATTACAAAACTTTTTTTATTACTCTTGTTATTGTACCAAAAGGGGGATTCTACGGAAAATTTTGAAAATATTTTTCATTTTTAGAGGGGGTTACTTTGGGAGCTTTAATTTCTGATTCCAATATTTATTCTTGGTCGGATGATCTACAAATTTATCACCATCCCAATACTTAACTGAATCGATTAATTCCTTCTTATATTCTTTAAATGAAATTTTGAATGTTCCATCCTTAAGATAATCATCATAAGCATATCCATAAGAATTACCCATAGAGACGTCTATGCACTTGAGCGATTTATCAAATACGTATGGAAGCTGCATTGTCTTATTATATAGGTGGAAACGTTCATTTGCAAGCACTGAAAATCCACTGACATCAGTCTTTATTATTAAAGCTACATTAGGCGGTGATGGTGATTTAACAAGCATTTCCATTTCACTTACAGGTAAAATAATATAATACAATGCATTGCCTTTTATCTCCGGTTGAGGATTTTTTAGACCCGGCATTTCACCCATTAAAAAATCTGTCTTCAAAATTACGACTACCGGTTTATCATAACTACTTGTTCCGCCTAAAATAATTTCATCTTCACCATCATTATCAATATCAAAATGCGATTGACAAGAAAAATTGCCATCATGATAAATTGAAGAAGTGACCGTTCCCGTCTCGGGATCAAGCGAGGATACAATCGCTCCACCATAAGTCAATACATGCGCTACTACAAATAATTTATTACCGATTTTTGTTTTAACGGTGAAGAAATCATCAAATCTCCAAGATGTCCTTGTCCAATTGGGTGCATAGTTATATTTCGTGTTCTCCGGAGAAGCTATCCATCTTTGAGTGCCATCATTATTGAAACAATAGATAAAACCCTCTTTGAATGTATCGGATTTTCCGAATCGAGTTAAAAGTACCTCGTTTTTACCATCGCCATCTATATCTAATAAGTTTATATACCTGCTTTCTGCAAAACCCGCCCAATTCATTAATGAATCTATATTTTCATTTCCGCTTTTAGATCCGGTGGGCTTGCTCCAAATCATTTCTCCCTTTTTATTAAAAGCCTGCAAAGCTCCTTTTTTATAATCGAGAGAAACCGGATTCATATCTTTTATACTGCTTTGATAAGTGGTTACTAAAAATGCAATCGCCAAAGATGCAACTAGAGAAAACCCGAACGAAACCAAAGGATAATTTTTAACGAAAAAATAAATATTTGGCAAAGTAAATATTTTTGGTTTTCGAATAATCTCAGCTCTACCCTCATAAATCTTAACCGCAGATTCATTGCCTGATAATAGCTTTTGATTATCTTTCCCTTCCAGTTTCCTTTTTATTCGGTCTGCTAATTCTTTATCATTTTCGGTAGGAGCTTCAAATAATCCCTCATCAAAATCCGTATATATTTCTTGATAAGTCTTAAAAGCATCTCGGCATAAAGCACACTTTTCTAAGTGAACTAAGATTTCCTCTTTTTCGTTAGAGGAAAAGCTGTCATTCATTAGTACGAATTTTTCTAATATTTTATCGTCAATATGCATTTGCTCTTTCTTTGAGTCCCCATAATATTAAAATCTATTAGTCTATTATTACTATTGTACCAAAACACCCTTTTGGCGGAATTAATATTATCGCAATAAATTTACCACATTATATTAGCCGACTATTCCTCCGGAATAAGATAAAGTAAAAACTCTTTCTTCATTAATTTTACTAAATACTCAATTTTATCCTTTATAATTAGGTTATATTCTCGTTCATTTATCTTCATATTCTCGTTAAAATAGTTATAAAGAGAATTATTACTGCTGCCCGTTTTGCGCCAATCAAATACAAGATTATAAATGGTTAAATATACTGCCTCGCTTTGAGAAGCCGTTAATTTCCCTTTTACAAAATAATTTAGCAGAATTTTTTCTTTTATATTAGCCAATACTTTAGAGCATATTTGCTCCAATTCAAATTCATCTAAAAATGAATGAGCTAAAATATTTTCTGAAAATTCTTCATCGTAATGATTATTATCAAGGGGATAATTGAATACACTCTTAAAAAGCTTAACAACCTCCGAGAGTTTTATCTCTTTTCTATATATTGTTTGTTCTATTAATATGTCATGCAAAATTTTTAATAAATCTTTAGTATTTCTTTTTTCTTTTACTGCATACAAAAAATCATTTATAATATCTTCTGCTTGAATAGGAGGGAGACTATTGAATAAATCATAGGAAGGTGTTAATAGTACATTTCCGTTTACATTTTTATGTAAATCAAAAAAATCACATTTTGAAATTGCTTCCTTTATATTTCTTATAATTTTAAAACCTGTGGGATCGAACTGTGCATACATGTGGGCTAACTGTGAATCCGCTATTTTAAGTAGTAGTGCTTTCCAAGCGAGGAAGATTTCCATTTCCGGCATTTCTGAAACCGGATTCCTTAGGGAATGGAAATATTTTTCTAATTTGGGAAACCTATTATCATCACTTTGTTGAAAAACTTCGGCTATGCAATCAATAGCGATATCATTAATCGAAACGCCCTGTTTTTGGGATAACGATATAGCGGAGGATAATGTGTTTCTTATATGAGAAACTAAAATAGCCCTGGAAATATGAACCAATTTTGCGATATCTGCATTAGAATAATTTTTAAGCGATAAATCGGTCAGTATATTTTTAAGAATAATACTAATATTTTTTATAACCACCCTCGAAGTTATATGCAAATAGTATTTTCGCAACTATTTAAGTTATTACTAATAAAAAATAGAAGCAATGGGCGACTTTAATATAATCGTTTGCCTATCGAATAATATTTATTCGCCTCTCTTAATTGTTTCGAGTTCTTCCCATCTTTTATATAGCGAATCCACTTTTTCTTTCGCTTGGCTAAGTTCGGTGTTTAATTCATTTGTCATTGCCGCATATTTTATATGGTAATCGGGAGCAGTAAATATCGCCTCAATGCGTTCTACCTCCTCTTCCGCCGCAAGTATATTTACTTCCATCATTTCTAATTCTTTCGCTTCCTTCCACGTAAGTTTTTTTGTTGTGGTTTTTATTCGCGTATCCTCTTTTTTAATCGCCGCTTTTAGCTGTTCATTCCCTTTTCTACGTTCAGCTTTTTTCTCAATATAATAATCGTAATTGCCTTCATTAAAAAATGTTTTTCCATCTTCTTCTATTGCGAGTATGCCGGTACAAATTCTATTTAAGAAATATCTGTCATGGCTTACGACCACTACACAACCATCGAAATTTATTATCGCTTCTTCGAGTATGCGGAGTGTTGGCAGATCAAGATCATTGGTTGGCTCATCAAGGATTAAAAAGTTTCCACCCTTTTTTAATATTTTTGCAAGGGTTAATCGGCTTCTTTCCCCGCCCGAAAGTCTCCCAACAAAAGTATTTATTCTGTCGTCCGTAAAAAGAAATCTTCTAAGGTAAGTCCAAATACTTATTTGCCCATTGCCAAAATTAATCGATTCGCTTCCTTCACCGATCGCCTTAATTACTGTATCTTGATCATTTAATAATATACGCGATTGATCTACATAATTAAATTCTACATTTTCGCTAATATCTATTTTGCCTTTATAATTATCTATCTCTCCTAGTATAAGTTTCAATAAGGTAGTTTTCCCTACGCCATTCTTGCCAACAATACCAAGTTTTCTTTTTGGATCGAAAAGGAAATTAAGTCCTTCAAATAATTTTTTGCCGCCAATTTCTACACCAAGATTTTTAAGTTCAACAACTTTATTACCAAGGCGAGGAGGAGGAGGGATAATGAGTTCGACATCAATTTCGATTTCAATATCTTTTTGCGAAGCGATTTCATAATACTGATCTAATCGGCTTTTAGCTTTTGTACGTCTCGCTCTCGGACCTTTCATAACCCATTCAAGTTCACGCCTAAGAAAGCTCTGTCGCTTCTGTTCTTCTGTTTCTCTAATTGCCTGCCGTTCTGCTTTATTCACGAGATAATCGGTATAATTTCCTTGATGCGAATAAAAAACCCCATTTGATAACTCTACAATTCTATCCGCAATCCGATCTAAAAAATACCGATCATGAGTAACGAATATGCAAGTACCTTTATATCCGGCAAGAAAGTTTTCGATCCATTCAATAGAATCAGTATCGAGATGGTTAGTCGGCTCATCTAATATTAATAAATCGGGATGCGAGATAAGTGCCCTGCAGAGAGCCACTCTTCTTTTCTCCCCACCCGAAAGTAATCTTACTACTCGCTCGCCATCAGGTGCATTAAGGGATTTTATCATCAGTTCAATATTGCGGTCGAGATTCCATCCATCTATAAGATTAATTTTTTCTTCTAATATATGCCGGTCTTCTGAGTGAGGGTCTAATGCTTCATATTCTGAAACAAGCTTTTGGATATGCACTGCCCCATCAAGTATATTATCAAATACGGTGGAAGATTCATTAAGAGTAAATTCCTGCGATAGAAAACCAACAAGTAAATCTTTCCTTTTAGCAACATTGCCGCTATCAGGAAGAAGTTCGCCGGAAATAATTTTCAAGAAAGTTGATTTACCTGCTCCATTCCTTCCTACAAGACCAATTCTATCTTCTTCGTGAATACTAAGAGATGCTTTATCGAGAATAATATTTTCGCCGTAATGGACTTCCAGTTCAGCGGCAGTAAGTATTACGGGGGTTACGTTTGTGCTCATTTATCCATTATTTTTATGATTAGCAAATATAACATTTTGTTTCTACTGATTCGTAATACCTTGAACGTAAAACAGATTATTAAGTTATTACATAATCACTAACTATCTTCAGAAACCCACGTCTAATTATTGTCTCTCATTTATCATATATTGGTTTTTAAATTAAAAGCGGTGCTTATGTTAAAAATTAAAAATATTACAAAGTCTTTTGGAACTATTACTGCATTAGACAATATCTCCCTAAATATAGAAAAAGGGGAATTTTTCGGTTTATTAGGCCCGAATGGTGCAGGGAAAACAACATTAATTAATACTATTATTGGCTATTTAGAACCGGAACTCGGTGAAGTTTCAATTGATGGTGAAGTGATAACTGTTGAAAACACTCAATTAAGAAAAAAGATCGGTTACGTGCCGCAGGATATTTCCCTTTATCTAGAACTCTCCGCTTATCAAAATCTAAAAATATTTGGAAGTATATTTAATCTCTCAGGAAATGAATTAGAAACTAAAATTACTGAAGTGATGGAATTAGTTCAGCTTTCCGATAGGAAAAAGGATAAGGTAAAAGATTTTTCGGGAGGAATGAAGCGGAGAATTAATTTAGCAGTCAGTCTTCTCCATGATCCGAAAATAATTTTATGCGATGAGCCCACCGTGGGGGTTGATCCACAATCCCGCAATGCTATATTCGAAATGCTTCACAACTTAAATAAAACCGGCAAAACAATTCTATATACTACTCATTACATGGAAGAAGCAGAACGTCTTTGTTCCCGTCTTGCAATAATTGATAATGGAAAAATAATCGCTCAAGGAACATTGGTTGATTTAATAAACATGCTCGAACAAAAAGAAACTATTAAGATTCAAAAAACAGCTTTCACTCAAGACCACATCAAGTTAATTAATGATATGGGAATAATATCCGAACATGATTTTTACTATGAATTAATAGTTAATGATAAATATAAACAACATTCAAAAACTTTTATCAGATTAGAAGAAGAAGGAATTAATAACGAATTTGTTCAAGTAAGCCGAGCTACATTAGAAGATGTATTTCTTAATTTAACCGGAAGGAGTTTAAGAGATTGAAAAATATATACCACTTAGTAGTAAAAGATATTATCAGATTTCTTAATGATAAGCCGGCAGTTTTATTAACCTTTATAGTCCCAATGTTATTAATTACTATTTTCGGAAATGTATTTGGTGGTAAAGGGGGCGGACCAAGAAGTAAAACCAATATTATTCTTGTTAATAAAAGTAATTCGGTAGTAGCTGATTTAATAGAATCAAAACTCGACACATCCAAATCACTCAGAATGATAAAAAAGTATTTGCCTGAGAATGCTAAAGATTCGATATTTTTTGATGAAGAAACCGCAAAAGAATTCGTAAGAACGGGGAAAATAATGGCAGCTATCGTAATGCCACAAGATTTTTTCCTTGATACTTCTTCGGCACTTAGATTTAAGTTTTATTATGATCCCAAAAACGAAATTGAATCCGCAATCGTTCAAGGTGCGATGCAACAGACAATAATGACCCAAATTCCCAAAGTGATGCCCATCATAATGAAAAGAAAGGCAATTAACTATATTGGGAATGATAGTACAGCGCGTTTTTACCGAGATATGTCCAGAACCGTTACGAAATACTTTGGTGTAAATTCAGATTCGTTTATGCAAGACCTAACAAGAGTTGATTCTTCCTCGTTATTCAGTAGTTCTACCGATACGAGCGCCGAAGCAAATTTTATGGGAAATATTATTCAGTTTGAGAACGAGCAATTAGTAGGTGTAGAAATTGCAAACCCGGGAGTAACTCGCTCTGTTGGCGGATGGGCAATTATGTTTTTGCTCTTTTCTATTACAGGTGCTGCCACTTCTCTTTTTGAAGAAAAGCAAGAAGGGACATTAAAACGACTTCTTTGTATGACTGTTTCAAGGGCAGATATCCTTTGGAGCAAATATATATATTCAACAATGCTCGGCGTTATTCAACTTCTAGTGCTCTTCGTTTTTTCATGGGCATTTTTTGATATAGACATATTCTCCAATTTCTTTAATCTAATGATTATAGTAATAGTATCGGCAATGGCGGCAGTATCTTTTGCGATGTTAATTACATCGACTACGAAGACTGCAAACCAAGCAAATGGCGTAAGTATGCTTTTAATTCTCGTAATGTCTGCTCTCGGCGGCTCTTGGTTTCCTATTCAATTTATGCCCGAATGGATGCAGACGGGAGCAAAGGCAACTATGACATATTGGTCGGTTGAAGCATTTTTAAGTGTATTGTGGCGCAATGGACCATTATCCTCTGTCTATACTAATATTGTAGTATTACTTGTTTTCACAGTTTTATTAAATACTTATTCCTTGGTTAGATTCCGAAATGGAAGAGTGTTTTAAGATTTGATATAGTTAAATTTTTGGAATTTTTATCCGATAATAGGGTGGTGTATAGTTCCCGGTGAACTATCTTGAAATTTATGTGATTAGATTTCATGATTTAACATTTTAATTGAAGTAGACTTTAGATGAATGAACTATATACTTTGAATACTCCGTTAAAGCCGGAAAGCAATAACGCACTTATTGCTGATAATGATTATATACTTCTTTTCAATAATATGATCTCGGGGTTTGCAGTTCATGAAATTATTGTTGATGATAATAATAATCCAATAGATTATAGGTATATAGCCGTTAATCCTGAATTTGAAAAAATTACAGGATTAAAAGCAGGCGATATTATTGGTAGAAGAATTAAAGAAATAATGCCGGAAATAGAAGAATATTGGATCAAAGAATATGGAAAAGTGGCACTCACAGGGAAACCGGCTCAATTTGAAAATTTTTCAGCAAAGCTTAATAAACATTTTGAAGTGCGGACATATAGTCCCGGTTTTGGTAAATTTGCAGTCATCTTTTTTGATATTACAGATCGAAAAAATCATGAGGACAAGATAAGCCATCTTAATTTAATCCTTGCATCAATTAGAAATGTTAATCAGCTTATAGTTCAAGAGACCTCTAAAACAAAATTAATAAATAAGACGTGTAAATTACTAACAGATTTACGCGGTTATCATCATGCCTATATTGCACTTTTAGATAAGGACTCAAATCTAATTGAAATGGCATCTTCAGGCAATGATTAAGCTACGAAAACAATAAAAGAAAATCTCAAGAAAAAGCAATTTACTCCCTGCCAAAAGAAAACCCTTAGTGATTCGGGTGTTCAAATTATTGCTCATGTAGAGAGTGATTGCTCTGATTGTTTTTTAAATAAAACGAACAGCGAAAATGGAAGATTTACAATTAAACTCTACCATAGCGAAAAAACCTTCGGCATTTTTTCTGTGATGCTCAATCGCATTTATATTAATGACGTTGATGAAAAGAATTTATTTGAAGAAGTTGCAAATGATATCGCTTATGCACTCCATAAATTTGATCTACAGAATGATAAGCAAATAGCAGAAATTAGACTTAAGAAGATGGTTCAAGAATTAATAAAGGCAAAAGATGATGCTGTAAAAGCCAATAAATTGAAATCCGAGTTTCTTGCTCAGATGTCCCACGAGATTCGTTCCCCGCTTAATATAATTCTCAACTATACTAATTTTATAAAAATAGAATTAGATGAAGGAAATTTTGATACAAGTTCCGATTTAAAAGGGAGCTTCGAATCAATTGAAATTGCTGGTAATCGCATTATTCGCACAATCAATATGATATTAAATATTTCCGAATTACAGACCGGGTCTTATGAACCGGTATATAAAAATATCAACCTAAAGCAAGATATTTTGGACCCTGTCTTCAGGCAGTATAAAGTAAATGCAATATCGAAAAATATTGACTTTAGCATTCATTATGATATATTACCTACTGTATATGGCGATGAATATAGCATTGGACAAATTTTTTCTAATCTAATTGATAATGCAATTAAATACACGAATAAAGGATTCGTCAAAATAAGAGTATTTAGCTCCCCCGATAAGAGTGTTGCAATTAGAGTAGAAGATTCGGGAATAGGAATTTCTCAAGAATATTTAGAAAAAATATTTGAGCCCTTTTCGCAGGAAGAGCAGGGATATAGCAGGAGTTATGACGGCAATGGACTTGGTCTTGCTTTAGTTAAAAGATATTGCACAATTAATAATGCAGAGATAGATATAAGAAGCGAAAAAGCAAAAGGATCTTCTTTTCAGATAACTTTTAATGGATTAGAATGAGTAAAAAATCTGATCTCGGACTTTTAAAAAATTCCGAAAAATTATATAGTAAGTTATTCGAATCAGTAACTGATGCCCTCTTTTTAATAAGAAATGCAGATGGTACGATTTTAAAGGCAAATGAGGGTGTCGAGAAAATGTATGGCTATAACCAAGAGGAATTAGCTACACTAAAGAATACTGATCTTTCCGCAGAACCTGAGAAAACAGAAAAAGCAACAAAAAGTTTTGATAACTTATTGGATCATTCCATTAAAATTCCAATTAGATATCACAAGAAAAAAAATGGTACTATCTTTCCGGTTGAGATTACAGGTCAGTTTTTTATATTAGATAATTCTCCCGTTCACTTGATAACAATAAAAGATATCTCTTCCCGCCTAAAGAATGAAGAAGCCTTAAAGCAAACACAGGAAAAATTCCGAGAAGTTTTTATGAATGCGACTGTCGGCATTTCTATTACGAGCATAGATGGCTTTATGGAAATGAATAATGCTTATGCTGATATCTTAGGTTATACTAAAGAAGAACTATTAAATAAAAATTGGCGTGAATTAACTTATCCAAATGATATTCCATATAATGAAGAGATTGTAAAAGAAGTCTTAGCGGGAAGAAAAACACGAGCAAGATGGGAAAAACGATTTCTTCATAAAGACGGGCATATTGTTTGGGCTGATATCAGCACGGTTCTTCAAAGAGATAAAGAAGGGAATCCGTATGTTTTCATCACTACAATTAATGACATTACAAAGCAGAAAGAAATTCAGATCGAACTAATGAAAGCAAAAGAAATAGCAGAGAAATCCGATCTAATAAAAACCGAATTTCTAAATCAGATGTCCCACGAAATAAGAACGCCTATTAACGTTATACTTAGCAGTGTTAATTTAATTGGTGAAGTGGTACAAGGTAAATTAGATAAAGAATATGAGGATCTATTCCCTTGCGTGGAAAATGCTTCCAAGAGAATCATCAGAACAATTGATTCAATTCTTAATATGTCCGAACTTCAATCGGGACTTTATGAACCGACCTTAAAGGAGATCAATTTAGATACATTAGTGATTGACCCTCTCTATACCGAATATAAAAGAAGTGCCGAAGCAAAAGGCATTCGATTAATTTATTCCAAAAATTGCAGTGATGTAATTGTAAATGTTGATGAATATAGCATCATCCAAGTCTTCGCTAATTTAATTGATAATGCAATAAAATACACATTAAAGGGATTCGTTCAAATTTCACTTGAAAAACAAGATCATGATGTTCTTGTCGAGATTAAAGATACAGGCATCGGTATTAGCGATGAATTTCTTCCACTTTTATTCTCTCCATTTCATCAAGAAGAACAGGGATACACAAGAGGTTTTGAAGGTAATGGCTTAGGATTAGCATTAGTCAAAAGATATTGTCATATTAACAATGCTGTTCTTGACGTAAAAAGCAAAAAGCACGAAGGAACAACTTTCAGAATACTTTTTAAAGGGATTGATTAGTTCAGATTAGTCCCACAACATTCGGGAAATTTTCATGAGAAAACCTCTATTCTTTTTTTTATTAACTTTTATAGTTTTATCACCAATCAAATCACAACCAAAACCCCCTTTCAAGCATGGATTCAATCTTACGATGTGGATGCAGCAAGGAAACGAAATTAATAAACTTAATTTCGGAGCTTACGGAAAAAAAGATATAGAAAATATTAAGTTACTCGGAGCTGATGTAATTCGTCTCCCAATTAATCTTAATTATTATACTAGCGGCTCACCTAATTATACTATAGACCCTTTACTTTATTTCTTTCTTGATAAGATTGTAGATTGGGCAGAAGAACTTCAACTCCATCTTATATTAGATAATCACACATTCGATCCAAGTGTCCCTACTCCACAAGATATTGGTGATATTTTAGTTCCTATTTGGAAACAGATGGCAGAGCATTATAAAGACCGATCTAATCTTATCTATTATGAAATACTTAATGAACCACATGGAATAAGCGAAGTAGATTGGAATAAAGCACAACAAAGGGTAATTGATGCAATTAGAGAGATAGACTCTAAACATACAATTATTATCGGCGGATCGAATTTTAATAGCTATAATAGCTTAGAACAGATGCCTGATTACGAAGACAAAAACTTAATCTATACATATCATTTTTATGATCCATTTCTTTTTACTCATCAAGGTGCAAGTTGGTCAACTCCCTCTATGGATTTAGTTAAAAATATTCCTTTCCCTTATAATGAAGCGTTAATGCCCGCGATGCCTTCTGAACTTGAGAACACTTGGTTAAAATGGTCTTATAACGATTATAAAAAAGATGGAAAAATTTCCGAAGTAAGAAGACTTATGGATATTGCTTCAAATTTTTCTAAGAAAAGGAATGTCCCGATTTTCTGTGGTGAATTCGGTGCCTTTATGATAAATTCCGCTCCGAATGATCGTATCGCTTGGTACGTAATTATTAAAAATTATCTAGACCAGCTTGGTATTTCATGGACTGCATGGGATTACAAAGGCGGCTTCGGTATTTTTAATAAAAATTCTTTAGAGCGTTTCGAATATGACGTGAACATTCCAATGATTAATGCTCTCGGCTTTGCCCCCCCTCCGCAAAAATTTGATACATTTGCCCCCGATTCTTCGGAGATAGTTTTTTATGATGATTATCTCGCTTCACAATTTTATTTTACTGATTATGGCGGTGGTGAACTAAAGCTTTATGAAACTGATTCCCCTAAGGATGGAGATTTTTATTTAACTTGGGATAATTCTGATCGCTACGGTAATTTTAGTTATAGTTTTAAGAGAATAAAAGATTTTAGCTACCTCGTTTCAAAAGGGTTCGCTCTCGATTTCTGGTTTAAAGGTTCAAAAGAAACACGATTTGAAATACGTTTCGTTGATACAAAACTTAATAGTGGTGAAGATCATCCTTGGCGCAATGCAATAACAATTGATAAATCAGAAGTGAAATTTGATGGCACATGGCAACACGTCCAAATTCCATTAAATGATTTTTCTGAAACCGGCTCATGGGATAATGAGCAATGGTATAGCGCACAAGGTAAATTTGATTGGAAAGAAGTAATTTCTTTTCAAGTCGTTGCAGAGCATAATGATTTAAAAGGAATTAAACTCTCGTTTGATAATATTAAAATAGTCGACCCAAATGCTACCTCCATAATTGATGAAGGTGTCCTCCCAAATGGATTCCAATTATATCAGAATTATCCAAATCCTTTTAATCCTACTACTAATATTGAATACTACATTCCCAAAGAAACTCATGTCTCATTGAAAATTTATAATACTCTCGGAGAGATAGTAAGCGAATTAGTAAATGAGAATAAACGCACAGGATTGCACTCAGTTGCCTTTAATGCACTGAATTTATCCAGCGGCGTGTATTTTTACAAAATAGAAACTCCTGAATTTAGTTCAATCAAAAAATTAATTTTTGTTAAATAAGAGAATTAAAATGAAAAAAATTATTGTATTATTATTAATTGCTTTGAGTCTAAACCTGAATCTTAAGATGAATGCGCAGGCTCAGAAAAAAAATCCCGCTGATTACGTAAATCCATTGATCGGTACTGATGATATGGGGCATACGTTCCCCGGTGCAGCAGTTCCATTCGGTTTGGTACAACTTAGTCCCGAAACTGATTCTGTTTTATTTAGCTATGGAAAAAATTATAATCCTGATGTTTATAAATACTGTGCAGGATATCAATACACTGATAATACAATAGTTGGATTTGCGCATACTCATTTTAACGGCACAGGGCATTCGGATCTTGGAGATATTTTAATGATGCCAACAATCGGCAAATTACAATTAAATCCCGGAACAAAGGATAATCCCGAAAGCGGTTATCGCTCTCGTTTCTCTCATGCAAACGAACAAGCAACACCAGGATTCTATTCAGTAAAGTTAGAAGATTACAATATTGATGCCTCTTTCACTGCTACTACTCATGCAGGTTTTCATAAATATCGTTTTCCTAAATCCGATTCAGCTCATATAATTCTCGATCTCACTTATGGCATATATAATTATGACGGAAAAAATGTTTGGTCATTCATTAGAAAAGAGAACAGTACTTTAATAACAGGTTATCGGCAAACAAACGGTTGGGCACGAACTCGCTATATCTATTTCGCAATTGAATTTTCTAAACCTTTCAAATCGTATGGATTCAGAAATGAAGAGCAGATGCTCTACAAAGGATTCTGGCGAAGATGGAATGAGAACGATAATTTCCCGGAACGCGCCGGCACAAAAATAAAATGTTATTTCGATTTTGATACGAATGATGGAGAAGAGATTTTTGTAAAAGTTGGAATCTCAGGAGTCAGTATAAATAACGCAATTCAAAATCTCAAAGCTGAAATTCCCGGTTGGGATTTTAATAAAATTGTATCCGAAGCAAAAGAGAAATGGAATAAAGAACTTTCTAAAATTACGATCGATGCTGATGAAATAAAGTCAGAAAATTTTTATACATCAATGTATCATGCATTCCTCAATCCGGTAGTCTTTTCAGATGTAAATGGAGAGTATCGCGGTTTAGATCAAAATATTTATAAGAACAGTAAATCAGATAACTATACAACATTTTCTTTATGGGATACATATAGAGCTCTTCATCCGCTATATACAATTATTCAGCAGAAACGAACAAGCGACATTGTTAATTCAATGATTGCTCATTACGAGCAGAGCGTTCATCATATACTTCCAATTTGGTCACATTGGGCAAATGAAAATTGGTGTATGATCGGGTATCATGCCGTGCCTGTAATTGCTGATGCATATATGAAAGGGATTAAAGGATTTGATAATACTAAAGCATTTGAGGCAGTGGTATCAAGTGCTAATTACGATCCTAATGACGGCATCGGTGCTTATAAACAATATGGTTATGTGCCGGAAAATATCTCTTCTAACTCTGCATCTAAAACTTTAGAATATGCTTATGACGATTGGACAATTTATCGATTCGCAGAAAAACTTGGTAAAAAAAATGAAGCTGAAATATTTGCAAAACGTGCAGAGAGTTTCAAAAATATTTATGATCCTACAACACATTATATGCGCGCAAAAAATACCGATGGATCATTTAAAACTCCGTTCGATCCATTAAGTGTTTCGGGACAGGGTTATATTGAAGGTAACGCTTGGAATTATTCGCTGTATGTACCGCAAGATATAAAGGGATTTATAAATCTTCTCGGAAGTAATGATAAACTTATAACTTGGCTCGATTCTCTTTTCACAGTTGATCTCCCTGATAAATATTTCGGCGAAAGCGAAGACGTAACTTGCGTGGGGATGATTGGTAATTATGTTCATGGTAATGAGCCATCGCATCATGTGCCTTATATGTATAATTATGCAGGTGCACCATGGAAAACTCAAGAACGAATTCATCAGATAGTTAATACGATGTACAAACCGGAACCTCACGGGCTATGCGGTAATGATGATTGTGGACAGATGTCGGCTTGGTATATTTTCAGTGTGATGGGGTTCTATCCAGTTGCTCCGGGAAGTAATGAATATGTTATTGGAAGCCCTGCGGTTAATTCTGCTTTAATCAATTTAGAAAATGGGAAATCGTTTAAGATCACTGCCGAAAATTTATCCGATAAAAATATTTATATAAAAGAATTATTGCTCAATGGCAAAAAAATTAACCGCACCTACATAACTCACGAAGAAATAATGCATGGCGGTCAATTAAAATTTGTGATGCAATCAGAACCGAATAAAAATTGGGGAACTGCATCGGACTCTCTACCTTATTCGATGACTAAATAATTATTGAATATTTTTCACCACTTCTTCCATCTCCAAAAGAGGAAGAAGACCATTACTGAAACAAGAGCTAAGCCCATTATTAATGCAAAGGCGTATGGCTCTTTTTCAAATGGCATGCCCACGTTCATCGAAAATGCGCTTACTACAAAGGTCGGCACCATTATCATAATCGTAATAATGTTCAATGTCTTCATTAGCATATTAAGATTATTGCTTATGAGTGATGCTTTGGCATCCATTAAACTTGCAAGGATATTTGAATAAATTTCCGCCTGTTTATAGCATTGTGCATTTTCAATTAATATATCGTCTAGCAATTCTATCTCATCTTGTGTAAAACCTTGCTTACTCGAATTTAATTTTAGCTTATCAATCAAAGCAGAATTTGAGTTAATAGCATTTTGGTAATAAACTAAACTTTTGCCTAAAGTGAATTGCTCCATTAAATAATGATTTTCCATCGAGGTACTGATTTTCGTTTCTATTTCATCAGAAAGCAGATTAATTGTTTTTAAGTGATCTATAAAATGAATAATCGAACTAAAAATTATTTTTAGCATTACGTCATTAAGTGTATTAACTTTATTAAAATGCTTCCCGCGGATGAGATCGATATCTTCGCTGACTACAACAATTATTTTGTCTTTGAATAAAAACATACCCATTGAAGAGACCCTGAAAAGTAATCGGTCAGCACCCGAATACGTTTTTGGAATTTTCACGATCATTGCCATATGATCTGGTTCAAATTCTAATCGAGCAAGTTCATCCGGATCTAAAGATGAGTTTAATGTATGTTCGTCAATATTATATTTGCTTACTAACGATTTCTTCTCTTCTTCGGTAGGTGATACATAAATTAAAATATTGGCTGAATCAAAATCAGTTACTACTGTTTTTGTATTCACTAGTTGGAAGGTTTTTACCATTGTTACCCTCAGTAGGCTATTGCTTTGGAATCATTAATTAATGGAAGGTATAAAATACCTTCCATTAAACTAATCAGAAAAGAATTTGTTTCAAATAATTATCTTAAATCCCATTCAGCTTCCGGTTTTGTTTGAAGTATCTCTTCGATTGATTCCATTACTTCAACTGTAAGAAGATTTACCTTATCAATAGCTTTCATATTCTGCTTTACCTGTTCCGGTCCTGATGCGCCTGTAATCACAGTGCTTACATTTGGATTTTTAAGACACCAAGCTAATCCTAGTTCGGGAAGCGTTAGTCCAAGCTCTTTCGCTAGATCTTGAAGCTCTTTTGTCTTTTCAATTTTTTCTTGACCTTCGGGGCTAAGTATAATATTCTTGAGCCATTCATAATCTTTTAGATTAACACGTGATGAATCAGGGATACCATCGCTATATTTACCCGTTAATATACCGCTTGCCAATGGGCTCCAGATTGTAGTTCCTAATCCTATCTCGGAATAAAGAGGAAGGAACTCTTTTTCAACTTTTTCGCGGTGAAACATATTATATTGCGGCTGTTCCATTAATGGCGGAATTAAATGCTCTCTTCTTGCTATATGATAGGCTTGCATAATGCGTTCCGCACTCCATTCACTTGTACCCCAATAAAGGGCTTTACCTTCACGAATAATCTGATTCATTGCCCAAACAGTTTCTTCTACCGGCGTATGAAAATCGGGACGATGAGCAAAAATTAGATCAACATAATCAACTTGTAATCGTTTTAATGCAGCATTAGCACCTTCAAAAATATGCTTATAGGAAAGTCCTTTATCATTAGGACCTTCCCCGCCCCAGAAGATTTTTGTGGATACTACATAATCGCTTCTTTTCCACCCCATTTTCTTAAAGATATTTCCCATCATCGTTTCTGCTTTACCGCCTGAATATGCTTCTGCATTATCAAAGAAATTTACACCTGCATCATAAGCTTCTTTCATACAGGCAGATGCTACTTCCTCGCCTACTTGATCACCAAACGTAACCCAAGCACCAAATGATAATGCCGAAACTTTAAGACCCGATTTACCTAAATATCTGTACTCCATAATTTCTCCTATTTATTTTAAAATGGTATAATTGATTTTTGATTTTGATTTCTAAATTCCGCCGGGGACTTAGTGAATTTCTTTTTGAATAAATGATAAAAATGACTAAGGTTCTCGAATCCTGCGTCTAACGACACTTGAACTATATTTTCATCACTATTAGTCAAAAGATTTGCCGCATAGTTAAGTCGCAATTCGTTTATGTATCCTGTAGGCGAAATATTATAATATTTCTTAAATACTCTGCTGAGATGCTCCGGAGTTCTATTAGAGAGAATATAAAGATTTTTTATTCCTCTAGTAAAATTCTCTTTTTTTTGCATCTCATAAGTTAATGAATCTAACCATTCCGGGAGATCACCTTTCTTTTCATTAATTTGAGAAAAGTATTTTATGAATATTTCGAAAAGTAAAATTCTTAACGCAGTCTTTATCTGCCTTTTTTCATTTCTTGGGATTGTATTCAAATTCTGTAATTTAGATGAAAGAATATCCCTCTCGCTTGACGTTAAAAAAACATGAACCGGAGTTTTCCCTTCCAATAATTCATCAGCAGGGAAACCATCAGATAAATATTCAAATAGATTTTTTAATGTGGATTCACGGAATGCAAGATTTATAATATTGCATTCGCTCTCACCTGACTGTTTATAATAATGAATATCTTGCTTACGAATAAATACTAATGATCCTTCACTTAATTTTTGCATTTTCTCATTAATTACATGAATCACTTCACCGCTTACGACTAAGAATAATTCATAAAAATTATGCGTATGAATTGTCGTAATACTTTTCAAAGATTTATGAAAAGCATAGTGAATTTCAGTTTCGCGATCGATTAAATCTTCGGAATATAGCTTGATCGATTTTTGCTTAGTTTGCATGCTCATAATTATTAGAAGATATCAATACATTACAACTTTAGGATCATTAAAAGACAAGATTTAGTTTGTTTTATTCGATATTTATAACATACAATATAAACTAAATATAACAAATATCAATAGAAGCGAAAATGAAAGATTATAGTAAAGAACTAAAAATAACAGAAGTATATAAAACATATATAACCGCTCATCCGGCTATAAAAGAAGCTATGGTCTTAAAAGCAGAGTTCCCTGCATATTTTACTCCACTTCAAGATGGAGACCTTTTTGCCGGGAGATTACAGCAAGGTAAAGTTGGGTTTACAATTGATGAATGGGGACCTACTGCATTTGCTTACTATTGCCAATTCGAAGATATTCAAAACGATCTAGAAACTTATAACTATCCCACTGATGAAAAAACAAAAATTGAAGAGATGCTAAAGTTTTGGGAATCTGAAGATACATCAAATAAGATCAGAAAAGAATATCCACCTCTTATGGCTCAATATCTTTTCTCCGATGATTGGATGAATACTAGCGGTATTGCTTTCCCTCTATACCGTTTAACAGGAAGCACTCCTAATTTCAAAAAACTTTTAGACCTTGGCATTCCCGGAATCTATAAAGAGATTGAAGAACTAAAAGCCACCGCTCAAGATGATGGACGCGACGTTCAATTTTATGAAGGAATGAAGATAGCAATCGATGTGCTCGTGGATACTTGCTTATACTATGAAAAAGAGATTCGTTTTTTATCAGAAATTTCTACAATTGAAGAAAAAAAAGAAGAACTCGATAAAATTGCTGATACCTTGCATATAATAACAATTTCAAAACCATGCACATTAAGAGAAGCTATTCAATTATTTTGGATTTACACATATGTAGCCGATGTTCGTAATTATGGAAGAATGGATATCTATATGGGAGATTTTCTCGTAAATGATATTAATGCCGGTATTATTGACGAAGATGAAGCTCTTAAGTATTTACAATCTCTTTGGCAATTAATGGCTGACCGTAATACAGTAGTCCATAACCGTGTGATTATAGGTGGTAAATCAAGACCTAACGAAGAGAACGCTGATCGATTCGCACTTCTTGCGATGGAAGCAACACGCACAGTAAAAGAGATTGAACCACAATTATCTCTAAGAATTTATGAAGGTATGAATCCAGCCCTATATGAAAAAGCACTTGATGTAATTGGCGGTGGGGCAACTTATCCAATCCTCTATAATGATGATATAAATATTAATTCAATTAATAATGCATTCGGTTTTTCGATTAAGGAAACAGAAAGATATTTCACACCTTACGGATGCGGCGAATATATTCTAGAAGGAAGAAGTTTTGGTACTCCAAGTGGAGTAATTAATTTACTAAAAGCATTGGAGGTAACACTTAGAAACGGCGTTGATCCTGTTACAGGAAATATAATCGGTCTGCAATTAGGTAATTTAGAAGATTTTCATTCATTCGATGATTTAATGAATGCATATAAAAAACAAGTTGAGTTCTTTGTCTCTATACTTGCCGAACAGGAAGTATTAGAGTACAAAGTTTGCGGTAGAGAAGCTCCTTTCCTTTATAATAGTCTTCTTTATGATGACTGTATGGTAAAAGGAAAGGGGATGTTTGATGGTGGAATTAAATACTTAGGTGGAACCCTCGAGACCTATGGGAATACAAATACCGCCGATAGTCTCACCGCAATTAAAGAATTAGTCTATGAGAAAAATTTAATATCTAAAAAAGAATTATTAGATGCCCTCGATAATAATTTTTCAGGATATGAAAATATTCAACATATTCTGCTTAATGCACCTAAATATGGTAACGATAATGATGTTGCTGACTCGATGTTGGAAAAAGTTCATAATCACGTTTGTAATTTCGTCAGGAATCAAGCTGAAAGAGTTGGACTTCATTCTTATCTTGTTGTTATTATAAATAATAGTGCTAATACACTAATGGGTAAATCTACATCTGCCTCTCCCGATGGAAGGAATGCATTTGAACATATGAATAATGGAAACGCCCCTTCAGGTGGCAACGATAAAGAAGGCATTACTGCAATGCTTAACTCATTAGTAAAACCGAGTAGTGCTATTCATGCCGGTTCAGTACAGAATATGAAATTTAGTCCTGAACTTTTCTTCGAGAGAAGAGATATTATTAAATCTCTTTTAAAAACGTACTTTGATAAAGGTGGTGCTCAGGCAATGATTACAGTACTTAACCGTGGCGACTTGGAAAAAGCTTTAGTAGAACCGGAAAAATACCGTAATCTATTTGTACGTGTAGGTGGGTTCTCGGCACGCTTTATTGAACTATCTACGGAAGTTCAAAAAGATATTCTAAAGAGGACACTTTATTAAAATGAGTGAAACCGGTATTATCGTTGACATACAACGATTCTCTATCCATGACGGACCAGGAATAAGAACAACTGTTTTCCTTAAAGGGTGCCCCCTTAATTGTAAGTGGTGTCATAATCCCGAAGCAATTAATTATAATATTCAACTCTCTTTTAACCGGGAGAAATGTCTTGATTGTTTTAAATGTATATCCGTATGTCCATCATCGGTGCATTTTGAAAGAGCCGGGAAACATGAAGTAAATTTTTCTGAATGTAATCTTTCAGGGCGATGTCTCACAGTATGCCCAAATAAAGCACTGACACTTACAGGAAAAGTTAGAACGGTTGATAAAATAATTGAACTCATTCTTAGAGATAAAGATTACTATAATAACTCAGGTGGTGGTGTAACAATATCGGGCGGCGAACCGATGACTCAATTCCAATTCACCAAGCAGATACTAAAAGCATGTAAAGAGAATGAAATTCATACAACACTTGATACATGTGGACATGCACCATCCGACAGGTATTTAGATATTATGCCCTATGTTGATCTTTTTCTTTATGATTTTAAGGAAAGCGATTTTCAAAAACATAAGGAATATACAGGCGTATATAATGACTTGATCCAAAAGAATTTTAATTTACTCTACGACAATGGAGCAAAAATTATTCTAAGATGTCCAATAGTTCCGGGATTTAACGATACCGAAAAACATTTTCATGCTATCAGTGATATATATAGAAAATTTACTAAACTACATGGAATTGAAATTATGCCTTATCATAATATTGGTTTGGATAAGGCTAGAAAAATTGGAGCAGAACAAAACTTTATCTCGGTTGATACTACCGATAAAGTGAAAAGCAGAGAATGGATCTCTGCTCTTACTAAATACGGAATAAAAAATATTAAATTGGGATAAATGCAAGATTAAGGTATAAATCCTTTTGAGTTTTGTATTCCATAATTAATTGCATCGATAACTATTACCATATCTCTATACCCTTCTTCAAAACTGCTAAACGGTTTTTTCTTTTTCATAATAGCGTTATAGAAATCAGTAAATTCCTCATAATAGCCGAAGCTATCATTATACTCAAATATTTCATCCGGCATATCTTCTTTCTTAACGGTAATTTTATTTGTGCTTACTTCAATTGTACCTTTAGTACCGAAAATCAAAAATTGATCTTCCCAATGACCTTTTACAGAGAAATAGATATTATAAACACCATTGATTCCATTGAGCATCTCAAAACTAAATGACATCGTATCATATTCACCAATTTTAGAATTAATCGATTTTATATAGGAAGTGCCGTTATCAACTTCTCCGAATAGATATCGAACAGCGGCTATATTATGAACACCTGCGTCAAGCACGAACCCCCCCGGATATTTATTTTCTTGACGCCATTTCGTTTGTGCATATTCGTTCTTCTTAGTTACGTTATAATAAAGATTCCAATTGAATGCGTAAACTTTCCCAATCTTTCCTTTTTTAATTAACTCCTTTGTGGAACGGAAGACCTGTTTATATCTAAAATTTTCTGCGAGAAGCGCGGTTACATTATATTTCTTTTCCGCTGCTAATAATTGTTTACCTTCCTTAATTGATGCAGCTAATGGTTTCTCTAAGAATACATGTTTACCTGCTTTGAATGCATCGATTGTAACTTGATGATTAAATTCGATTGGAAGTGCAATATCCACAGCATCAATATCAGCTTCTTTGAGCATCACTTTATAATCGGTATAAACAGGTACATCACCGACCAATGCAGAAAATTCTTTCCCTTTTTTTTCGGTATGATTGCATACAGCGGTAATCTCGAATTTGTCATTCAATTTATAAAGTGCGGGAAGATGTAGATTTTTAGCGGCAAGTCCAGTACCTATAATTCCGAGTTTAATTTTTTTCATTTTCATCTCCTTTTACTATATCAAAATGATTAATAAAATTTTTGTATCTCTTTCCATTTAATATTATCTCGTTTGGGGTTTCACTTTTTTCTATCGTAACATTCCTACCATCAATTGAAAGTATGATTTTATCAAATAAGGGAATGCCGATAGAATAATTTTCTGATGCTGTTAGATCAGGATAAAATCCAAGAGCAGAGAAGGCGAACCATGCCGAAGTTGCACCGCAATCATCATTACCAGGCAGTCCCGCATCATCAACACCAAAATCAGATTCCATTATTTCAGTAACTAATTCCGGTGTATTATATTCATATCCTTCGACATAATTAAATAGATATGGATAGGCAAAATCGGGTTCATTATTTATCGTGAATTGATTATTCTTAAAACATTCGAGCAGTTTTTCAGCAAATGCTTTTTCTCCGCCATATAGTTTTATTAATCCGGGAATATCAAATGGAACAAACCATGAATAATTCCAAGCATTTCCCTCAACATAACCGGGTCCACCTGAACCTTCCCAATCAGTAGAACCGACACTCAAATAAGGATCGAAAGGTTCAAGCCAATTGCCATTCTTTAATCGAGAACGTGCAAATTTTGTAGTAGTATCAATAATATTTTTGTATTTCATTGAACGATCAAAAAATTTCTTTTCTATTTTTTCGTTACCAATTCTCTTTGCGAATTGTGCTATTGACCAATCTGCTAAATTATATTCTAAGTTTGTAGATACCGGTCCCCAGACCCACCAATCATCATCCATACTTTGCTCGAATGGTATGTATCCATATTCTAAAAATTGATGATAACCGGCACGTATTGGAGGTGCATGCTCACCCTTCTTTAGCATTGCAGGTTTTAGCATGGCCTCTAAAGCAAGCTTTGTATCGAAATCTTTAATCCCTTTTATATAACTATCTGCTATAACTATCGATGCAGGATCGCCCACCATCATATATGTTTCTTTGGAAAGTAAATCCCACTTTGGCAGAAATCCACCTTCCTTATACATAGCCAACATCGTATTTATTAATTCTAATTGAATATCAGGATATAGAAGTGTATAGAATGGATGAAGAGTTCGATAAGTATCCCACAATGAAAAAATAGTATATCTATTTCCTTTTGTTTTTTCTATTTCATTGCTATTGTATATAGTATAATCTCCATTAATATCATTAATAATATTCGGATGAATAAGCATATGATATAACGAAGTATAAAACTTAATCATATCATCTTTTTTACCGACTGCCTTCACTTTACTTAAAACATTATTCCACTTTGCTATCGCTTCGTTTCTAACTTTTGTAAAATCAAAATCTTTTACTTCTTCTTTTCGATTATTTTTCGCATTCGCTACTGTTGTATATGATATTCCGGTTTTAAGAATTAATTCTTCCTCCTTCTTTAATTTGAAGGAAAAGATTATTCCCTTTGAAGAATCGATTAATTCAGTCGCAACAATAGATTTACTAAATTCAGAAGCAAAGTAAGTTGTATTTCTATTTTCCTCACCGCAGAAACCGCCAGAAATATTATAACCTGATATTTCATTATCTGAATTAATTATTATTTTTCCGCCGCCTTGAAGTGTTAGACTTCTTCCTACATCAATAAGTATTTTTAATTCCATCTCCTCATCAGGAATAAATTTTATTAATCCTGTTCTCTCTGTTGCAGTCACCTCTACTTTTACTTTTGTCTTATCGAGATAAAGAGAATAGAATCCCGGCGATGCGCTTTCGTTTTTGTATGTAGTAGAGTAATCGTTATAATCTAATTTTCCATTAAAGGGGAAAATTATTATAGAGCCGAGATCGCCGCATCCTGTACCGCTTAAATGATTATGCCCGAAGCCACGGAAATTATTTTCGCCATATAAATATCCGGCGGGAGCACCGAATGCGTTTTGTGGGCTAACCGATACCATCCCCCATGGAACAACTGCGCCAGGGAATGTATTACCCCCATTTGATGTCCCAATAAAAGGATTTACATATTTTTGATAATTATTTTCAGAAGGGGAATCGAATAATATTCCATCATCTATTGGATTCCCGAAATTTGGTTCTCCAATTTCATTAAATGAAAATTTCTGAATTCGAACATTTCTATCCCAGCCGCTTCCCTTTGTTTTAGCTGTATGATATACTATCCAATTTTCAGTCATATCAGGTGAATAAGTAAATGATGCATGACCAGGGCTAAAAATTTTTTCAGTGCCAGTGAAAACAGGCTTATCTTTTTTCTCCCAATCATTTGGATTAAGCGGGTTATCTCCAATTAGGCTTAACTGTCCCAAACAATAGTGGTCAGTCCAACTTCCACTCGCAGAATAAATTATAAATACTTTATCATTGTTCTTTAGTACTTCCGGTCCTTCATTAATTAAAGGTTCTCCAATAGTTTCCCATTCAAATTCCGGTTTAGATATTAAAACTCTTTCCCCCTTAATCGTAAAAGGATTTTCCATCTCAGCTATATAAATATTCTGTGAAATATTAATATCGCCTTCCCATCCAGACCAAATAAAGAAGAGTTTATCTCCATATTCTAAAATTGTACCATCTATTGCCCATTTATCCGTCTTGGTTTTTAGCTGTCCAATAAATTGATACTTTTCTTTAGAATTTTCTGAATCCGACACGAGAACATACATTTTGTGATTTTCGTTTCTTCCATCATCAGCTGCGAAATAGATATACCATTTATTGTTTAAGAAATGAAGCTCCGGTGCCCAAATCTCTTTTGAATATGATTTACCTTCTTCCGGTCTCCAAACTTCCACACCAGTTTGTTGAACTGCATCTTCTAATTTTTCGGAGCTATTAATGAAGATTGATGAACCCGTTGAATAACAATAGTAGTAAACACCTTTGTGTTGAATTACCCATGGATCAGCACCCTCAGGTGAAATGGGGTTTGATATTTGTCCATAGGAATAATTTATTCCTACTACTAATAGAATAATAATCAAAACTATTTTTTTCATAATTTTAATTCAGTAAATATTTATAAAGTGAACCGCCGGCAGTGATAAAAAGATAATTACTAAACTTACCCTTTCCGAAGCAGAGATTAGAGGGCACTTCCGGTAATGGTATGCGTAATAATTCTTTCCCTTCTGAATCATACTTGCCAATATATGGAGCAGCTTCTTCACGGATTGCTGCCCAGATATTACCTTCGACATCTACTTGTATTCCATCAGGTCCGGTTGGATACTTAAAAGAAACTAATAAACCGAGGTATTCCATTGGTTGGTTATCATTAAGTAAAAACTTAGCAATAAAATTGCCTTTGAGTTTTTCACTTGTATTTGTTGCCGGATCGGTTTCGTCATTGCAAACGACATAAAGAATTTTTTCATCGGGAGATATTCCAATTCCATTTGGCATCGAAATCATTCCTGTAAGCAGTTCAATTTTTTTATCGGGCGTAACCTTATAAACACCATTTACCGGCTGTTCTATCGGCTCATGTCCTGAATAACGGGGATCGGTAAAATATAAATTTCCTTTTGAATCGAAGACTAAATCGTTAGGAGAGTTGAAATGTTTCTCGTTGTAATAGGCGGCATATATTTTTGCTCTACCTGTTGCAATATCTGTTTCGGTAATTCTTCTTCCACCATAGTCAGCGGCTTCGCATGCATAAAATTTACCTTTATAAATATCTAATCCATTTGCCATACCACTTGGTGATCGATACAGAATTGTTTTATCTGTATTGGCATCATAGAGCCAAATATTACCTGCTTGTAAATCTGTTTCAGTTGTGAATGTAAGGTCGGTAAAAAATATTTTTCCATCTTCCCTAGAGACAGGTCCTTCTGTAAAGAACCCGTCTGAAAAAACTTTCTCTAATTTTCCTGAGGAAGTTTGCGAAAAAATAGTACCGACAAAAACAATTAAAAATAATAGAACTGACTTTTTCATAACTACCTCATTGTGATTTTATTTTACTTTCTTTCCGTTTTCTAAAAACTTTTCATCAAGTCCTTTAAGAGAACCATCTTTCTCTAAAATTACTTCTGGCGAATATTGAAGTGCCCATGCACGTCTCATTTTATCAGTGCTATTAGCACCTGATCTATGGAAAGCTACACTTGAGAAAACAACTATCGAACCCGCTTTAACATCCATTAGTTCACCTTTCTCTTCGCCGAAATAACCATGACGATCACCATCCGGTTGAATAACATGTTCGATTTTTTTATCAGTACCAGCTTTTGAATATGGAAGTATTGATATCGTTCCATTCTCTTCGCTCACATCATCGAGCGGAATCCAGAAATTTACATAATATTTATGATCACCATCGACATACCCCGAATCTTGATGCCAGCCAAATTCAGCTCCTTTTTTATCAGTACCTTTAACAACAAATTGCTCCCAGAAAAGATAAGCAGTATCTCCGATAGTTGCTTTGCAAAGATCGGCCATTAAATCTGAAAATAAAAACTTAGCTAAATAAGGGCGTTCTTTATACGCATTAAAAACGAAGTAGCGGCTATTCTTTCGGCTAAGCCCTAAAGTATCTTTGCCCGTTGCTTCCATTTCGTCATCCTGCGCTTTTATTAATGTATCACATTCAGCTTGCATCTCCTTGATTTGATCGGGAGTGATTGCATTTTCAAAAACAAAATAACCTTCATCTTGATACTGTTTCTTTTGTGCATCCGATATATATGTGTTCATCTTTTTACCTCTATTTGTTTATTGATTCTAAAAGTTTATTTCCCTTTTGTGCTTGTTCCTTGAGAACTTCAGCAGGGTCTTTATTGCCAAGTATTGTCTGTTCTACTGCTTCGGCAATAGTTTGATTAATTTCAATTTTATAATGATCAATCGGCGATTGTGCTTTTGCAATTTTTATTTGATCTATGAAAGCATTCATATATTCTTCTTCGGAAAGAAATTTTTTATAACTTTCTAATTCTAAAGTCGATTTACGTACAGGGAGATAACCGGAGAGTTGAGAGAAGAGAGCTTGATTTTCGGGCTGAGTAAACCATTTAACAAATTTCCAAACCTTCGCAGGTTCTTTCGTTTTCTTAAATATTGCAAGATGTTCACCTGCAATATATGTAGCTTTCTCTTTCGGTCCTGCCGGCAGTGATGTAATACCCCATTTGAATTTGTTTAATTTTTTATAATTGGGGAGATTCCAAGGACCATCCATTACCATTGCAAGTGTGCCCGAAGAAAAACCGAGATCATGAGAAAGAGTAAAATTTGAAAAATTCATCATGTCATAAATCTTCTTCCAGAATGATAATGCCTCAATTGCAGGAGCTTGATCAATCAAAAGTTTTGTCTGCTCATCATTAATTATTTTTCCACCTGCCTGCCAGACAAATGGCTCCCATTGCAAAACCATCCAGATAGATAGCTGACCCGAAGCCGGAAATACAGGGATATAAAAACCATATTGGTCTATTTTACCATCATTGTCTTTATCGATTGTTAATTTTCTTGCAGTCTCATAAAGTTCATCCCAAGTACTCGGAGGATTATTTGGATCTAATCCTGCCGCTCTAAAAGCATCCTTATTGTAATGAAGTGCTAATACAGTCGCCTCCATTGGTAATGCATAAAGTTTTCCATTCCACATTGCTGATTTAAGTAATTCAGGAAAGAAATCATTCATCTCCTCTTGCGTCAATCCATCGCTCGATTTAATAAAATGATCAAGTTCATAAATTGCATCTCCCTCAATCAACTTATCCATAAAATCTGAATGAATCCAAGCTATATCGGGCTGAGTGCCGCTTTGTAAAGATGAAATTAATTTCTGTACTAATGCATCGCCTGTCGGAACATACTGCGCTTTAATATGAATATCAGGATTTTCATTTTCAAATTTCTCTATCATTTTGTTGAATGCCGGCTGTGTAGCAGGAACAAAACTATGCCAGAATACTATTTCTTGATCGTTCTTTTTATTGCTGGAACAACTCATAATAAATATTAATGATAAGATGATGAAGAGTTTTTGCATTACTTAAACACGCTAAAATATTCTTCAAAGAATTTTTCTTTATCTACCTTCAAAGCAACTTCATGTTTTCCATCACTATTCGGATTCCATCTTGTAATTCCTGGATGTTCCGGGCCCGTAATATCTAAATCCACATCACCTCTTGTAAAAGTGCATATATCTTCGTTAAATATTGTTGCGGCTGCTAAAGGATCGTGAAATGTAATTGAATCATAAAACTTTTCGAACCACACTTTTGCAAAATCTAAAACAGGTTCAAGTATAGGATGATTAAATTTTTCTTTTACTTCTTTTGAGTCCATTATAACTTCACGTGTAACATCCAATCCAATAGAACGATGAATTTTAACATCTGCATTATATACAATTTTAGAAGCATGATAATCTCCGAAGACATTCCATTCACGCGGGTATGCAGTGGTATCTTTTCTTTCAAAATATCCCGCCATCATTACTAAGCCTTTTAATAATGATGGGATTTCTGGATCTGTTGCGAATAGAAGTCCAATATTTGTAAGAGGTGCAACAGTAAGCAAAGTTACTTCACCCGGATTCTTCCTTATTGTATCACGCATAAATTCGATAGCATCATATTTAGGGAAATTTTTCTCATGTTCCCATCTATCTAAAAATATTGCCTGTTGAGCCACTTTCTGATTTTGTTCTATTATTAATGGATTTTCTGCACCGGGATAAATTGGAATTTTCTTTCCAGCTACGTTACAGATTGCAGAAGCTATCATAGCTCTTTTTTCAGCTTCGCCTGTTACTGTTGTGATTCCTAATAGATCGCATTCAGGTTTCATTAGTAGATATGCTAATGCCACGGCATCATCGATATCTGTACCAATATCAGTATCTAATAAAATTTTTTGTTTCATAGATGAGCACCTTTCTCTAATTCAGTTTTGCGGAAATATTCATAATACCAATGCGGATAAACATTCTTTGGTGTACTTAAATTCTCGAGTTCATCAAATTGCTCTTTCGTCAATTCCCAATTCACTGTATTTAGATTATCTAAAAGTTGTTCTTTATTCTTTGCACCAATCACCAAAGAGGTAACCCCTTTTTTCATTAACAAATATTTTAATGAAACCTGAGCAGGACTCACTTTATTTTCTTTTGCAATTCTGATAACCGTACGAATTATTACTTCTCCTTTTTCGAGATCATAAGGAAAATGAGCACCCGGTTCTGATATACGAGTATCTTTGGGCCAGTTCTTTTTATCTAAATATTTTCCTGATAAAATACCGCCATGAAGAGGACTCCATACTGTATTAGCTATATTCTCTTCAATCGCAGCAGGTATCATCTCATATTCCGCTTCTCTTCCAAGAAGTGAATAATATATTTGATTAACAATTAATTTTGCCCATCCATTTTTTTCTGCTATTGAATTTGCTTTTACTAATTGCCATCCATAAAAGTTGGAACAACCAATATAGCGGACTTTCCCTTGACGTACTAAATCATTAAGAGCAGAAAGTGTTTCCTCTAATGGTGTAGTAAAATCAGCCGCATGAATTAAATAGAGATCAATATAATCAGTATTGAGACGCTTAAGACTTTCGTTGCAGGCTTCAATAACTCTCTTGCGCGAAAGCCCATTATCATTTACTCCATCGCCAACTTTGAATCCGAACTTCGTTGTAAGAATTATATCTTTTCTTTTTTTGCCAAGAGCTTTGCCAAGCATTATTTCAGAAGCACCTTCGGAATAAATATCTGCAGTATCAATAAAATTAATACCATTATCGATTGCGATTGCAGTTAATTCATCAGCTTCTTTTTGATTTGTTTTGGATATATGTCTCCATCCCTTACTCCCCGTAAAAGACATTGCTCCATAACAAATCTCCGAAACAAATATTCCGCTATTTCCAAGTTTTTTATAATTCATTTATTACCTATAATTATTTAAATATCTCTATACGAGAGAATATTTTAAGATATTATCTAAAACTTAATATTATTCGATCCTATTACCAGTCTCCATATCAAAGAAATGAAGTTTATCAAAATCTACCTTCATAAATATATTTTGATTATATGAAACCGAACTATCCGCAGGTACTTTAGCTATGTAATTATTAGAACCAGTTGTTACATGTAGGAATGATTCATTACCCATAAGTTCTACTACCTCTACAAGCCCATTTATTGAATTTGTGGAATCACTTGTTAAATGTAAATTTTCGGGTCTAATACCCAGTGTAATTGCCTTACCTGGATAATTTTTCAATACATTATTATCAGGAAGTGTGATAGAGAAGTTACCTTCTTTCAAAATTACTGAGCCATGATTCTCTATTGTTACATTAAAGAAGTTCATTGAAGGAGAACCAATAAATCCGGCAGTAAATTTATTAACCGGATGATTATACAAGTCCAATGCCTTATCAGTTTGCATTATATATCCATCTTTCATAACAACAATTCTATCGCCCATCGTCATTGCTTCTGTTTGATCGTGAGTTACATAAATCATTGTAGTTTTTAGACGGTGGTGCATTTTTTTAATTTCCGTTCTCATCTGCACTCTTAACTTTGCATCAAGATTTGATAGCGGCTCATCAAATAAGAATACATCAGGCTGGCGCACGATTGCTCTGCCTAATGCTACTCGCTGTCTCTGTCCACCTGAAAGTGCCTTCGGTTTTCTCTTTAGTAATTCTGTAATATCTAATACTGCCGCTGCATCATTCACTCTTTTTTCGATCTCTTTTTTATCAACTTTCCTAAGCTTAAGACCAAAAGCCATGTTATCAAATACTGTCATATGGGGATATAGAGCATAATTCTGGAAAACCATTGCAATATTTCTATCTTTCGGTGGAATGTTTGTAACATCCCGATCACCAATAAAAACTTCACCCGATTGAGCCATTTCTAATCCGGCTATAATACGTAATGTAGTTGATTTACCGCATCCTGATGGACCTACAAGAACAACAAATTCTCCATCCTTCATTCCGGTGCTTATATTGTGAAGAACTTTCGTATCTCCATAACTCATCTCAATATTATTTAATTGTACTTTCGACATTAATCTCTACCTTTTATTTTTTATATTTTTTTAAGAACGGCACATCATCATTAATATCCGGTCCAAAAAATTTATAGATTATCATTTCACTATTTTCTTTATTAACTATCTCAACACCTTCGACTGCCGCATTGTGCGTTACAAGTATTTCATCTTGATCAAAATTACCGGCTTCTATTCTTAAACCGCCGAAAGTTCCTTTCCCATTCCAAACAAGAATATTATAAACACCTTTTTCTTTTGAGAAATATTTTCCGCCTGGTTTGATATTAATTCTTTTGCCACTGAATTTAGTGGTGTTATAAAAGAACCAATATTCTTCGGCTGAATTTGTTCTCGAAATTAAAATTGGCGGAGTATGTCTATTCTCATAAAAATAAGGGTCGCCACTTACTTCCCAATCGATCATATCGAGAATAATTTTTTCGCCATGAGCGGCTTTATCTTCATCACGAACATCTTTAAAAAGTAAATCTTTATTAATAAGTTTTGGACCGCATTTAGCTTGGAGCATTGCAAATACATCGGAATCTTCTTGTAGCTCAATCGTAAGTGCTGTACCCGGTGCGTGAAGAGTTCCTGACGGGACATGAAAACCATCTCCAGGAATTTGTTTGAATGCTCTTGCAAATTGAAGTATCGAATCATCTTTCCAATTTATCATTGCAGGTAAAAGTAATTCTTGTTTGTTTTCATCAACGATATAAGGATGAACACCGAAATAAGTATCAGGTGCTTTACCGGTATCTAATCCCTCAGGAAAATAATATGCTTCTTCTTTAGAATTACATCCAACAAGCTTTGCATGCTTTTCCATCTGATGAATATGATATGGAAGTCGTTCTTCATAATCGAATATTTTCGGTAGTCTTCCTAAACCCTGATGAGTTTTAGAATATTCCTCTCCCATAATTAAATCAGGTGCGTATTTTATCGCATCTTTTAAAGTGAGTTCGGTATCATCAATATTGATCATACTCAAACCTTCATTAGGTACTGCTATTTTATTATCGGCTTTTGTAGTTGAGGCGACCCATCTTTCGCAGATGCCACCCCTTTCCCCAAGATTATATTCCGATTCGGGGAGACCTAATCTTTTGCCCGGAGGTAAAAAATCTCTTGCTACCCATGCTGGTTTTAGTTTTAATAATCCATTTTGTTTTTCTAATTCATTTTCTATTATTTCACGAATATTTTTCATTTATTGCCTCGATTCTTTAATTTAATTCCCAATTAAAAGTAGGACTGCAATTATCGCTTTTAATATATTTTATCAATTCATCGGTTACTTGAGTTGTGTATGGATCTGAACCATAATTGTTATTATGCTTAAATGAACTTAATATTAATTTGCCTTTACCAGCATTCATTTGAACCATAAAAGCAGAAGTATAATGAACCCAGCCAATATACATACCCGAAAGAACATCATTATAATTTTCTTTAGGGATCTCTCTTACTACATAATCTGGAATTGCAAGCATTGCTTCAAACCCTAGCGACTTCCCAAAATTAATTTCACTAAACGGTAATTTTGAATCCAAAATCCAATTCAAATTCGATTGCCAGTTCCCATCTAAATTATCTACATTTCTATCACTAAGCTTAAATGGAGCTCCTTCAATGTTTTTGCTATTGCTATCTACAATACAAATTACATTATAACCGTCTCTTAAATATTTCAAAATATTTTCATCTATTTTATTTGTTATAAGTACTGCATCCTTTTGTGGTTCACTAATAAGTCTATATCTCTTAATTAAATTTCCCTTAAGTTTTTCTAGCGAAATATTATTTTCGATATGTAGCAGATCTTTTTTATCAGCACTCACTTCAGGATAAACAAATAATTTTATAAAATTTTTTGCAATTTCTTTCTGATCTTTTTTAAGCAAAAAATTAAATTGTAATTCTCTATTCTTTTCTACCTTATCTATTTTCGAAGTAAACGATTCGATTTTTTCTACCTTTCCAATATTAATATCACCTATTGAAACTCGTTTTAATTCCTTTCCATCTAAATAAATAAATAACTCCGTTCCATTTAATTCTCTATTGCTATAATGAGATAAAGATAGATCAATAGTTATCTCTTCATCATCGTAGTAATTATATTTGGTTACTTGTGGAATAATTATATCCGATTGTTGAATATCGGAGAGTTCTTCATGACCATATTTAAAATTACGCCACATATCCAAGAGACCATTACTTTCCCAATTAATATCTGTAAATTCTGTAATTACATAACCTTGAATGGAATTGAGAAGCCTAATTTGTTCAATCTCATATTTTAGAGAATTGAATTCTACTTTTTGGCTTTCTAATGCAAGAGCTGAATAATCCTTAAATATTCTTTCGTATTTATATTCCTTAAGTCGATCATAAACTCCAGCAGGAGTATAATTATCATTATCATCAAATTTACGACTGAACCAAAATGGAAGTTTCTGAGGCAATAATGGCAATCCCCAATTTCCAAACTCAGATAAAATTAGTGGTTCTTTTCCAGTCTCTTCTGAATCGCCAAATTTCGAAAAAAACCAGTCGGGACGATTTGACATTTCTACCACAAATTCCTTTAACTCATCTGCATTTTCGGGAATTGAAAAATAAGTATGATAATCATTTATATCTGTTTTAACATGAAAATTATCCCAACATGCTGAATTATCAACTACGAGGCGTCCATCAGCAATTGATTTAATATAATCATACTCATCTCTTAACCATTTTCTTTGATCTTCCTGCTTGAGGTCGATTCCCCAACTTTCATTAATAATTGTAAGTATTACTATCGAAGGGTGATTCCAATCTCTATCGAGCATCTGCTCAAGTGTATATCTGCCTCTTACTTTCGTATCATCATTAAACTGACTCCAATTAGGTAATTCATACCAAACCAACAACCCCAATTCATCTGCAAGCTCCAAATATCTTTTTTCAGGAACTTTTATATGGCAGCGCAACATATTCAATCCTAACTGCTTTGCCTTTAACATCTCATCGCGGATAGCATCTTCGGAATGTGAATGATATTGAGTTTCCGAATAGAAATTTTGATCTAATGCAGCAATCATATAAAACGGTTTTCTATTTAAGTATAAATTCCCATCTTTTGCAGAGAATTCGCGAAAACCAAATTTATCAGTATAGACTGATTCCCCAACCTTTATTTCGAAACTATATAAATAAGGATTATCTAAATCCCATAAAATTGGATTTGCAATTGAGGCAGAGAGATTAAAACTATTTTCTTTCAGATCAGCAGTTCCTGATTTTTCAAAAACTACTTTTCCTAATTTATTTTTTATAGCTATTGAATAAGTAGAGCTTCTGAGTTTTTCTTTTGAATCAAGATTTGCTTGGAATCTAAAATCTCCGTTCACTAATGGAGTGATATGAGCATTGCGGACAAATATTAATGGCTCGGTTGTAAGATAGACCGATTGCCAGATACCACTATTTTGTGTGTACCAGCTTTGTTTGCCATGCGGTATATTGCGATAGTATATTCCTTCGGCATTTGTGCTATCCCCCGGATCTAAAACACTTAGTAAGATTTCATTCTCTCCATTAGTAATATATTTCGTTATATCAAAATAAAAAGGTGTAAATCCCCCTTCATGACTACCAACATATTTTTGATTTATATATAGCTTTGAGAGATAATCCACTGCATCAAAATGAAGAATTATTCTTTGCTGTTCTTCCGGTATATTGATATTTATGTTTTTCTTATAATAAGCGTAACCTTGATAATCCATAAGATTATCTATTGCAAGATGCCAATTAGAAGGGACTTTTATCGTCTGCCAACCATCTTGCAAAATAGCCGCTTCGTATGCAATTGTGTTATTTTGATTTTTAAGAAATCCCCATTCACCATCTAAACTAATCTCCTGCCCTAAAATCGGGACAACAAAAACTAGTAATTTTAATAAAACGAATAACTTTTTCATACTTTCACCCTCCTGATTAAGTTGGAGTATTCGTACTGCCATTTATCTATAAAATCTATTTCATCATTACGAAACGAGTAACCCGCTGAGTCGCCTTCATGTTTATTTATAAACCAATCGATAGTTTCGCTCATCCATTTCTCAAAAGGTGTGAACTCGAAATTGATATCATTTTTAATTTTCTCTATACTAAATATCGCAGGTCGTCTTGTATTAAAGGTAAAAACATCTCCTTCGTTGGAATAACTGAGTGAGAGTGTATCAAATAAATCTTGAGGAATATGTGTAATAGATGGCTTAAAATCAGTATGAAGCATTTTTATTAATTTATCTAAGTATTCATTAAGAGTATTAATCTCGCCAGATGCCACATTATATGATTGTCCAATAGAATTAGGATGATATAAAAGATCTACAAAAGCTTTTGCTAAATCATTTACAAAAACCACTTGCCCAGAGAAGTCTCCACTTCCAGGAACAAGAAGCGGTTTTTTGTCTAATATTCTTTGAATCCAAAAATAATCTCTCTTTGCAGGGTCCTTCGGTCCGCATACATAAGGGGGTCTAATTGCAGTTACAGGGAATTCCTTTTCATTATGTTTAGACCATAGGAATTCTTCTATCTTTCTTTTATTAATCCCATAATCCATTCCAAAAGGATTTCTAGGAAAATGAGGCATCAATTTGGATTGCCATTGATCTTCAGTAATCGGAGTATTAACGTCATCTGAAATCATATAAACAGAAACAGTACTACAATGAATAAATCTGCCTATTTTCCCTTTTGCCGCTTTATAAACAATTTCAGTCTCGAATAGCTCATAAGCGATCATATCATAAAGAACATCATAGTGCTCTTTATTAAACAAATCTTTTAGTAACGCTTCGTCATGCCTATCGCCATAAATATACTTTACTTTTTCTGAATCATTAAAATTAATCGGCGTTTTGCCTCTTACAAGAAGAGTAACAGAATGTCCCTTTTCGATAAGAAATTCAGTTACTTTTGAACTGATAAATCCCGTCCCGCCAATTAATAAAATTTTCATTTTAGTAAAATCATTTTTTTCATAATTTGTTTGCTATCAGTTTGTAATTGATAAAAATAAATTCCACTTGCAAAACTATGAGCATTAAAATTTATCTTGTGATTGCCTGCTGACTTAAATTCGTCAATTAAAGTTATCAATTCCCTCCCTAATATATCATAGACCTTAAGAGTTACATTGCTTTCTTTGTTTAGCTTATATTGGATTGTCGTCTCAGGATTAAAAGGATTCGGATAGTTCTGCATTAATGCAATTTCATTCGGTATTTCGTTTATTTCTGAGGATTCATCAACTCCAACAATAGTTGCCATAGTATCTGCAAGCAAAAATATCTCAGTAGAATATTTACTAATTACTGTATTGAAGGAAGCGAGTTACGATACTTTCCCTGAAATAATCTTTCCCGATTGAAGTTCAGTCAAAAAATATGTTTTAGTTGTATCTAAATTTAATTTTGATAGAGGTAACTCAACTCTTAAATTAATATTTGTATCACCCATATTCATTACAGTGATAATGTTTTCGTTACCTAGCCATCTTCTATATGCAAAATTATAACTATCAGGTGCAGTTGTAATTTCTTCATAATTCGAAGATCGCAATGCCGGATAGATTTTCCTAATCTCCATTAGTCTTTTATAAAATGGCAATAATCCCGAACGATCTTGATATTGCATTGTACTTTGATCCCAATAGATCATCCAAGCAGAATAGGGATGAACCTTTAACCCAACTTCCTGACCATTATATAGCATTGGCACACCATTAAGAGTAAACATCATTGCCGCAGCCATTTTAGTCCGTTCTATTCCATGTATATTTATAAATCGATCCATATCATTATTTTCAATAAATCTTAAAATCTTTGCATCAGGCGAATATCCCTTGCCATAATTTGAAAGTGAGTTCCTTAGCTTCATTGACCGATATTTTTGTTCTCCCATAAATACAGATTGATAAGGGGAATAAACCGTTTGGAACATCCATTGAGAAACCCAATCATAAGACTCTGACCAATCATAAGCTACATCAAAACGCTCATCAAAAGCTTGCGGCTGTGCTGCTTTATCTTCTGCTAATAATAATATTTCTGGTTTTACTTTCTTTAAAGCCAATCTCATTTTTCGCGTGAATTGAGGATTACGAGCTGTAACAGCCCAGACTGCATCAAATCGATAACCATCAACTCCAAAATCTTCAACCCAATATTGCATTGCACTGATCATATAATTCTGAACTTCTATATTATCATAATTAAGATTAGGCATATTACTCCAATCGAAATAATATACAAATCCATTGCCCACTCTTTCATTTGAAGCATAAGGAGAAATATCTTTTTTGCGTTGATAATAATCATAATAATGTGAGCTTTCTCCGTATTGACTCGCATGCTTAGCAAAGTAATGTTCGATAGAAGAATGATTCGGAACGAAATCGATTATCACTTTCATTCCATTCTCTTTAGCAGTTTTAATCAAGTCGCGAAGATCATTTTCATTCCCTAAATCAGGACGAATCTTAAAATAATCAGTAATATCATATCCCTGCCCTTTATTTTTTGTAGCAAAAATAGGCTGTAAATAAATTGTGTTAATGCCGAGTGAAGCGAGTTCAGGAATTTTTTTAGTTATATTATAAAATTTTCCTGATTCAACAAATATATATGGAGTAGTTTGATATATTATTGCATCATCAATCCACTTTGCGTGATCAGTTTTTATATCGAATGCTCTTAAACCGGTTTCATTAACTGTTACGTAAGTCCTGCTTTTAACAGTATCGCCGGAATCATTAATTGCATATAAATTAAAGTAATATTCTCCGTAGGTAAGATTAGCATCCAGATTAACAATCACTTCTGCGCCTGAAGTATTATTGACTAATCCTGTTGAAGGATTCGCCGGGTCTTCATTCCAAATAAACTGCAAATTTTCGTTATACGGATTTTCATCTATTCTTGATTTTAAGGTTACATTACTTCCACTCACTTCCGCAAAAGCAAACACTTCGGGAAGTGTTTTATACAATAAATTTAATTGAAGCGTATCTGAACTTGTAACAACACCTGCACTATCTATTAATAGATATAAACTATTTGCACCTCTATTTAATGTGATATTGAATGCGAATTTATTACTGCTATTAATTTCTAAATCGTATGCTGTACCATTAAACATTACCGAAGCTTTCGTGAATTGATCAGAAGAGACCGTGCCGGTAATTAACTGTTTATAATGCCATACTTGATTGCCATATATTTTATCGAACTTTATTTCAAAAGCGTTTAAGATGTTACTAAAGAGAAAAAGAATTACTACTAATTTTATTAACTTCATGTTTTAGCTTGTCCCCATTTTTGAAGAAGTTCTTGCATACGATAGTATGATTTTTTAGGAGAGCTGTCTTCTTTAACTAAACCACCATTGGTTATGAATGGTCTAAAATCTGAAAAATCGTACCAATTAACAGCCTTTATTGTTTTACGTGCATAATATAGAGTATAAACCTGCTCTAACCAATCAGCCTGCAAATCTTCATCCCATTGACGATGCCAATCATAAGGAGCATTATAATCTTTAAATGGCTGATTAGTATTTGGACTAATGCCACCTGCTGTTGCTCCGATTTCTGTAATATAAATCGGCTTATTGAATTTCTCTAATCTTTCCAACAAACGAACTATATCAGATAGATCACGTTGAGGGAAATAGATTTGAATACCGAGTACATCGAAATCCACTCCTCCT
>JALNXG010000035.1 GCA_023230485.1 Melioribacteraceae bacterium | reverse complement strand
TGAATAATAGGAATTAGAAATTCCGAATAGAAAAATATGACAATTGGAAACTTGAACTTAGGAACACGCTTGATACAAGCTCCCATGGCGGAGGTTACCGATTCGTCTTTTCGTTCCATAGCACGATCATTTGGTGTCGGTCTTACCTTCACTCAAATGGTCAGTGCAAAAGGAATTTTAAATAATGATTTTACATCTCTAAGATACCTTTCATTTAGCCGAGACGAAAAGCCGATTGGCGTCCAAATATTAGGCAATGATCCGCATATTATTGGAGAGGCAGTTAAAGAGATTGCAAAATTTAAACCTGATGTAATAGATCTTAATTGCGGCTGTCCCGTTGATAAAGTTACATCAAAGAAAATGGGCTCAGCTTTATTAGAATTTCCTGATTTAATTGGTAAAATTACCAGAAAGATGGTTGATAATTCGGGTGGAATTCCAATTTCAATTAAGGTACGTTTGGGTGTGGATAAAAAAAATATTAATGTTTTGAATAATGCTAAAGTTATTGAAGATAATGGTGCTTCCATTATCGTTGTTCATGCTAGGACAATGACAGACCGATATGATGTTGATGCAGATTGGAGTTGGATTAGAGAAGTTAAGAAAAATGTTTCGATGAAAGTGGTGGGGAATGGTTCTGTCTTTACCCCTCAAGATGGAATTGAGATGCTTAAGCAGACAAATTGTGATGGCGTAATGGTTGCACGTTCATCAATAGGTAATCCATTTATCTTTTCTCGTTTTAATAGTTTATTAGCTACGGGGGAAGACCCGGGATTACCTTCAGTAGATATTGTAAATTCTACTTTAATGACTCATCTAAAAATGTTATGGCGTGAATATGATGAGATAAAAGCTTTAGATAGATCAAAAAAATACGTTATTTGGTACTATCAATTTTATAACGGTATTAATGAACTAATAAAAAGAATTTTTTCTGCTAAGAATTATGAAAGACTAATAGAGATAGTGGAAACGCACTATGAAGATTTAATAAATCACAGATATTTAGAAGATACAACAAACTATAATGATCTCTTCAAAAAACGAGTAGTATTTTGGCAGGATAATATAAATAGTGATGTAGCTTAAAACTTAAAAAAAGTTTTTAGAGAGTTTTATGAGAAAAGAAATTATAATAAATTCTTCGACTGCGCAAAATAGAGTGGCGATTATCGAAGATGGCAATCTTGTCGATTTCTTTGTCGATCATCCTGAAAAGCAGAGAATGGTTGGCGATGTATATTATGGCAAAGTAGCAAGAGTTTTACCCGGCATAAGAGCCGCATTTGTAAATATAGGTCAAAAGCATGACGCATTTCTTCATTTCTCGGATATTGGAGATCGCCTAGAAGCACTTCAAGGAGTTTTTGATGATGATGATCCTTCGGATGACGACGATGAAAGCGAAGTGAATAATAAAGTTGCTTCTAAACCCCAGATTGAATTAAGCGAAAAAGGAATACCTAAACTTCATAAAGGGCAGGATATTCTTATTCAAATTATTAAAGAACCGGTTAAGGATAAAGGTGTTAGAGTTACATCTTCGATCTCCTTACCCGGTAGATTTTGTGTTATGCTGCCTCATGATAATAAAATCGGAGTTTCTAAAAAGATAACTGATTTTAAAGAACGCAAAAGATTAAGAAAAATTGCACGTGGTATATTGCCATCTAACTGCGGTTTAATTATTAGAACTGCGGCTAAAGATCAATCAGAAGAATCACTTGCAGGTGATCTTAAATACTTAGTAAAAGTTTGGGAGGAAGTTCAAGAAGAAATCAAGAAGAGCGATCCACCCGCACTTATTTATAAAGATCTTAGTACTACAATTAGTGTAATACGAGATCTTTTTACTCCCGATGTTTCTAAAGTTTTTGTCGACCATAAGAAATTATTTAAAGAGATTAAAAATTATGTTCAGTTTATTCAACCAGCCCTTTTAGATAGAATTGAACTATATAAAGGGAACGAACCGGTTTTTGAATCGTTTAAGGTGGAAGAGCAGATTAAAGTTTTAATGGGTAGAAAAGTACCTCTTCCAGCAGGTGGACATATTGTAATTGAACATACTGAAGCTATGGTAGTTATTGATGTTAACTCGGGACGGTATGCAGCTAAAAAAGATCAGGAATTAAATTCTCTTAAAACTGATTTAGAGGCTGCAAGGGAAATAGCGAGGCAACTTCGTCTTAGAGATATCGGCGGCTTAATTGTAGTAGATTTTATTGATCTTGAAGAAGATAAAAATCGTAAGAAAATCTATGATGAATTGAAAAAAGAATTCAAGAAAGACCGTGCAAAAATTGCCATGTTACCGATGACAGAATTTGGATTAATGCAGATTACGCGCGAAAGAATAAGAGAAAACATCCTTCAATCGATGAATGAAGCTTGTCCTTATTGCAATGGAACAGGATATTTGATGAAAAAATCAAATATGGTTCATGATATTGAAAAATGGTTAATGCGTTATAAAAACCATGGCAAATACAAAAAAATAAAAATTATCACACATCCTTCGATGGTTAATGAACTTAAGAGGGGTGCTATCACTACTTTATTAAAATTCCAGTTTAAGTATTTTGTTAGGATAAAATTAGTGAGTGACGAAAAATTAAATCCGCAAGTATTTAAAGTTTATTCTGCGGAAACTGATGAAGATTTAACCGATGAATACGCATAAATTATTACGATTAGATTTATAAGGAAGATTATTTACAATTATCAAATATATATTGAGGTGACTAAATGAAATTTTTTATCGATTCTGCAAATATTGCTCATATCAGAGAAGCGGCTTCTCTTGGCTTACTTGATGGTGTAACTACAAATCCTTCATTAGTAGCGAAAGAGAAAACTAACTTCAAAGAACTTTTAGAAGAGATCGTAAAACTAGTTGATGGACCTATTAGCGCAGAAGTTGTATCTACTGACTATGCCGGTATGCTAAAAGAAGCTAAGGACTTAGTAAAAATTCATGATAATATCGTAGTTAAAATTCCATTAATAAGAGAAGGAATTAAAGCAGTAAAAACACTTTCTGAGGAAGGAATTAAAACAAACGTTACATTATGTTTTACAGCTACACAGGCATTGCTTGCTGCAAAAGCCGGAGCTACATACATTAGCCCATTCGTAGGCAGATTAGATGATATAAGCACAAGCGGTATGGAGTTAATAAAACAAATCGTTACTATTTATAAAAACTATAATTACAAAACACAAGTATTAGTGGCAAGTATCCGTCATCCGTTACACTTAATCGAAGCTGCTATGATGGGTGCCGACGTAGCAACAATACCTTACGATGTAATAGAAAAATTATTTAAACATCCATTAACCGATTCAGGACTAGAGAAATTCTTGGCTGATTGGAAAAACTCAAATCAATAATAATATGAAAAAGACAAAATTTTATTCAGCACACGAAAAAGCAAACGCTAAAATTGTTGATTTTGCCGGGTATAAAATGCCCGTCCAATATTCATCAATAATTGCAGAGCATCTTGCAGTTAGAAATTCAGTAGGTGTTTTTGATGTTTCACATATGGGAGAGGTTTTTGTTAGAGGTGAGAAAGCTCTCGATTTCGTTCAGCACATTACTATTAATGATGCATCTTTATTAGTAAATGGCAAAGTTCAGTATTCAGCAATGTGTATGGAAGATGGCGGTATTGTTGATGATCTTCTTGTTTATAAAATTTCGGATACTGAGTTTATGCTAGTTGTTAATGCCTCTAATCTTGAGAAAGATTTTGTTTGGATGCAGAAGAATAATAAATTCGGAGTGGAGCTTTCAAACGAAAGTGATGAATATTCATTGCTTGCGGTTCAAGGTCCTGATTCGAATAAAACTTTACAAAAAATTACTGACAAAAAAATCGATTTGGAATACTATACATTCATGTTTGCTAATGTTGCCGGTATTGATATGATCTTATCAAGGACGGGATATACAGGTGAACTTGGATACGAATTGTATTTTAAAGGAAGCGAAGAAGAAGCTTTAAAACTTTGGGATGCCGTAATGGAAGCTGGCAAAGAATTTAATATTCAACCTGCCGGACTTGGTTGCCGTGATTCATTGCGTCTCGAAATGGGCTTCTGTCTTTATGGAAATGATATTGATGAAACTACTAATCCGCTCGAAGCGAGTTTGGGATGGATTACAAAACTTAAAAAAGAAAACTTTATAGGCAAAGAAAAGTTACTTTCTGTAAAACAGGAAGGACTAAAAAGAAAATTAGTACCTGTAATAAGCGATGAAAAAGTTTTCCCACGTCATGGATATGATATTACGTTAGATGGGAAAAAGATCGGAACTGTTACAAGTGGTGTAGTAAGCCCTGTAATTGAAAAAGCAATCGCAATGGTGTATTTAGATTTCCCTTATACTCCGGAAGGTACGGTAGTTAATTTTTCAGTTCGCGGGAAGGAAATTCCTGCAAGAGTTACTAAACTTCCTTTCGTGAAAAAATAAAATGAAAGTTAATGTTCTTTTTACGCATAATATTGTTGAGGAATTTTATTTCAGCGAGAAAACGACGGTTGTAATAGATGTCTTAAGAGCTACGACTGTAATTAATACTGCATTATTTAATGGAGCTAAAGAGATAATACCTGTTAGCTCAGTAGATTTTGCAATGAAAGTATCAAGTGGAGTTTTCGGAGGAATTACGTTATTATGCGGCGAAAGGAATACTAAAAAAATTGAGGGCTTTGATCTCGGTAATTCTCCTTTTGAATATTCGCCTGATGTAGTAAATAATAAATCAATCGTTCTTTTTACTACTAACGGATCAAAGGCAATTGTGAAAACAAAGTATTCTGAGAATGTAGTTACTTGTTGTTTCAATAATTTAGATGCAATTAAGAACTATTTATTAGATACGAATAAAGATATTGAAATTTTATGTGCCGGGAATAACGGACATTTTAGTTTAGAAGATTTAGTATGTGCCGGTAAATTAGTTTCCGGCATTACTGAATCTATTGAAGGAGTATTTCTTTCTGATTCCGCCGCTGCAAGTATCATATTGGCAAAATCTTATGGAAAGAATATAAAGAAACTTTTACATACTACTGAGCATGGAAAAATATTAAAAGAAAACGGATATGAAGCCGATCTTGATTATTGCTCAAAATTAAATTCCGTGCCGATAGTTTCACACTTTTCATCGGGCGTAATTAAGAGGTTAAACTAGATAGAATAAATGAGCAAAAATAAGAATCCTAAAAATACTCTTGAAAAACCTAATATCTCAGGGGAATCTTATTTTATTATTTCCCCCGAGAAAAAGAAAAAGATACTAGCCTTATTTCTTTTTACTTTTGCAATAATGCTATTCCTTAGCATTTTATCTTATTCGCGTGCTGATGAATCAAATCTCTCCGAAGGTATTTCTGATGTATTTAAGGTCTTCTCCAATAATACCGATAATTTAGAAACAGCCGGCTCTATTAACAATTGGCTTGGTATATTCGGTGCTTTAATTTCTAAATTTTTTATTCTCGGTACTATCGGATATTTCTCATTAATATTTCCGATACTACTATTTATATGGGGTTATTCACTTCTCCGCAATGACAATTACAAAATTTCGATTTACCTAAGTAATTTTTTATTAGTACTTGGATTAGTTTTTTCATCGATCTTTGGAATGATGGCTTCACCTTCTGGTTTTAATTTTCAATCACTACCAGCCGAACTAAGCGGAAAAGTTGGTTCTTTTATTGGAACAGGTCTTGGCAGATTATTGGGTGGTCTTGGAAGTTTAATTTTGCTATTGGTAATTTTTGCCGTTGCTTTAATTATCGCTTTTGATATTAAGTTCAGCGGAATATATAATTACATCCTATCGCTTCTTGAGAAAAAAGAGAAAGAAGAACAATTTAAAGAAGAAGAAACTTATACGGAAGAAGCACGTGAAACTATTACTCCTCCGGCTGTCTTAAAGCAAAGTAAATCTAAATTAATGGAGTTACTCGAAGAAGATGAACCGATAAAAGAAACTCCGATTAAAATAATTCGTAAAGAAGAGATGCTTCGGCAAAATGAAGAAGTATCAAAAGAATTACTAAAATCTAAAAAACCGTTAATCAAAAAAGATGAAGATGAATTACCATTGGAAGAGGGAACGGACTTTAAAAAAGAATTAGCAAGCGACCAGCCCGATCAGTGGAATGAAAAAATTGATTATAAAACACCTACTTTCGATCTTCTAATTGAACCGGAAGTGGAAGAAGTAAAAGTTAAGGATACAGAATTAAAAAGAAATGCACAGTTACTAAAAGATAAATTAAAACTTTTTGATATCGATATAGATGATATAACTGTAACACCGGGACCGGTAGTTACATTGTATGAAATCGTTCCTGCACCGGGAGTAAAAATAAGCAGGATAGTAAGTTTAGAGCACGATATTGCGTTAGCACTCGCAGCGCGCGGCATTAGAATAATTGCACCAATACCGGGTAAAAGTGCGATAGGTGTGGAGATACCAAACGCTAAAGCGGCAACAGTTAGAGCAAAATCAGTTGTTCAAAAATTGTCGGAATACGGTTATGAATTACCATTAGCATTCGGAAAAACAATCTCAGGCGAAGAGTTTGTTACTGATTTAGCTAAGATGCCACATTTACTTATTGCGGGTTCTACCGGCTCTGGTAAAAGTGTTGGCATAAATATGATTATTACTAGTTTACTTTATGCCAAGCATCCTTCTGAAGTAAAGTTTGTTATAATCGACCCGAAAAAAATTGAGCTTTCATTCTATAAAAAATTAAGTAAACATTTTCTTGCTGTATCACCCGATTTAGAAGAAGAAATTATTACAACTCCTTCGAATTCTCTACTTGCATTAAAAGCAGTAGAATATGAAATGGAAAAAAGGTATGATAAATTAGCAAAGGTTGGCGTTAGGGATTTAGTTGAATACAATAAACGTGTAACAAATCCTAAAACTAAACCAAAAGATACTGATGAAATGAAGCATTATAAATTACCTTACATAATTGTAATCATAGATGAATTAGCAGATTTAATGATTACCTCAGGTAAAGAAGTGGAAGAACCGATTGCACGATTGGCTCAATTAGCAAGGGCAGTAGGGATACATTTGATAGTTGCAACGCAAAGACCTTCGGTGAATGTTATTACGGGTGTAATCAAAGCCAATTTTAATGCACGTATGGCTTATCAAGTGGCAACAAGAATAGATTCGCGTACGATATTAGATATGAATGGTGCTGAACAGCTGCTTGGTAGAGGCGATATGCTATTTTTACCTGCCGGAACTCCTAAACCATTTCGCATTCAAAATGCTTTTATTAGTACAGAAGAAGTAGAAAGGATTACTGATTTTATTTATATACAAAAAGGATTTTCAAAACGTTATTTCCTTCCCTCCTTATATGATAAAAGGAAAGAAGCAGCGGGAAACTTTTTATCAGATTTAGACCCGATGTTTGAAGAAGCTGCAAGGGTTATTGTAAGACAACAGCAGGGAAGTGTATCGTTACTTCAAAGAAAATTAAAACTCGGTTATTCACGCGCTGCGAGAATAGTTGATCAATTGGAAGAAGCCGGTATTGTAGGACCTTCTGATGGCAGTAAAGCCAGAGAAGTTATAGTTGATAACGAAGAAAAATTAGAATCAATTTTGAGATCAATATGAGAAGACTTTTAATTATATTTTTTTTAATTCCATTCCTTATCCAAGCACAGAATCCAAGAACCATTTTAAAAAAGATTCAGGATAAATTTGCGAAGAAGGAAAACTTTGTTGCAGATTACAATCAATCAATAAAGGCATCCAATTCCTCTTCGACTATTAAGAGTTCTGGAATATTTTATTACCAAAAACACGACCATTTTAGAATAGAAATGAAAAATCAGATAATAATTTCAGATGGTGATACTTTGTGGAATTTCGATAAAAAATCGAAACGTCTAATTATAAGTTATATGATTGACGAACCCACAACATTTTCATTAGAAAAATTTATATATGATTACCCACCTCTTTGTGTTGTAAAGCTTCAGAACAAAAGCGATAGCAACGAAGACAGTTTTATAATGGAATTAAAGCCTAAAGATGATGACCTTCCATTTCAATTAGTTAAGATATGGAGCAATAAAGATTACGAAATAAAACGATTTGAGATGACGGATTTACTTGGCACTCTTTACGTTTTCGAGCTTAATAACGTAAAATATAATCAATCACTTCCCAGAAACATTTTTAATTTCTTAATTCCTAAAGGGATTCAGGTTATTGATCTTAGATAAATTTAAGAAAGAGTTTATTAAAGCAGTTAAATATGCACTTCCGTTTTTATTAATGGGAGTGTTTCTTGTATTGGCTTTTTATAAAATTGACCTTTCAAAAGCATTTGGTTATATACAAAAAATTTCATGGTTTTGGCTTATCATCTATTCTCTGGTTTTTGTTTTTTCTCATTATATCCGAGCTGTACGGTGGAAGTTAATGATTAAATCAATCAAATCAGATACATCATTGCTTACTATATTCTCTTCTGTAATTATTGGATACGGAGTTAATTGTGTAGTTCCAAGACTTGGAGAAGTATATAAAGGATTGTTTCTTGGTAAATGGGAAGGACTTTCGCGTACATCAATGTTCGGGTCAATTATTGTAGAACGAGTAATTGATATATTCTTCTTTTCGTTAGCGGCTGTTATAAGCGTTTATATTTATTCCGGAGACCTATTCAAAGAATTAACTTGGCTACCCTTATCAATCACTATTGCTTTTATAACTGTCTTCGTAATTATATTTATTCTTTATTTGATTGTAATTAAGAAGAACTTTATTAATAACCGCTTCTTTAATTATCTAGGTAAGTATTCTCCAAAGACAAGTAATTTTATTAAAGAAAATTTTGATTCTTTGATTGAAGGATTTTCGTCTATAAAAACGAAGAAAGATTTTTTAATGGTAGTTTTTTATTCTGCATTAATAATTGTAGTATATGTAATAAATACTTATACGGGGTTTTTCCTATTTAATGTACCGAATGAGCACTTTAGTTTTGCTATGGCTTGGGTCTTAATGACAATTGGATCAATCGGAGTATTAATACCAACTCCGGGAGGCACCGGCTCTTACCACATTCTCACTATTCTGGTTCTCTCTACTTTATATAATTTTAATAATGAGTTTAGTGCCGCTTATGCAATACTTACGCATTTCATTTCGTACGTGTTATTTATTGGCATGACATTATTCCTAATAATTTTGGTAAATAGAATTAATCAAAAGAAAGGAACTCCACGTGAGGATTTTTTCAGTGTATTTAAATCAAGGATGAATTAAAAATGAAAAAAATAATAATTATATTTTTGTTCACTTTTGTCTCAAGTATTTATTCTCAATTTGATTTTACGCTCGGAATGGGTCTTGATTTTAATTCTACTTCATCCTTTCGAGAATATATTAATTCTAATTATTCACGAGGTTCAAGTGATATTGCAACTTTTAAAAGTTCGGTTTTCTTTTCGGGTGAAGTCGGCTATGATATCAAAGAGAATATACAATTAGCTATTGAGTATAATGTTTTAATTGATTCCTACACTCAATCTATCGGAGTTGCCGGTAATTACGAAATGTCTTATGTCAGTCATCGTCCTTCCATTATTGCTTATTATGTATTAAAGGGAAAAGGTTATAAATTTAAGTTTGGTGGAGGTGCAGGATTCCGTTATGTTCAGCTCGATGAAAAAAAGTACATCATTACAAATTATTCGACAAATGGTTATGGTATTGTACTTAAAGCAGAAGGCAATACATTATTAAGCGGGAATTTTTATGCTAATATTGGAGTTAGTTTAAGATATGATACGCCGGGTGCTCCGAAAAATAGTCTTATCGGATATATTTATAATCCAATTACAAAAGAAAATCTTAATCTAAATTCAGTATCTGTTGGAATTAAAATAGGTGTTTCATATTCAATATAAAGGGGTATTAATTGAGCATTATTGAATCTATTATTCTTGGAATTGTTCAAGGATTAACAGAATTTTTACCAATAAGTAGCACAGGGCATCTTACTTTAGCCGGAAAACTTATGGGAGTAATTAACCCCAACAATCCTCAAGAGTGGACAAGTTTTATGGCGGTTATTCAACTTGGTACTATGGTGGCTGTTGTGATTTATTTCTGGAAAGACCTTTTTGCAATATTGCGAAATTTTCTAAAAGAAAATTTAACGGAAAGAAAAAAAATAAAAGAACAGAGCCGCGAAAGTAAACTCGGTTGGTTTATTATTGTAGGAACTTTACCTGTTGTTATTATTGGACTGTTATTTAAAGATGTTATTGAAGGTGTCCTTACTAAGAATTTATATGTGATTGCAGGGAGCTTGATTCTTTTGGCAATAATATTATGGATAGCTGAGAAAGTTGGGAAGTTCGATCGTACAGAAGAAAAATTAAATTGGAAAGATTCAATTATTGTCGGATTTGCACAAGCTCTAGCTTTAATACCAGGGTCATCTCGCTCTGGCACTACAATTACCGCAGGTCTATTTCTTGGTCTTACCCGCGAAACTGCTGCACGTTTTTCTTTTCTACTTAGTATTCCGGCAGTTTTCGCAAGCGGAATGCTCCAATTCTATCAAGCTTTAGAGTTTATCACTCCCGATAGTTTATTAACCTTAACGACAGCAACAATAATTTCCGGCATTTCCGGTTATATGGCAATAGAATTTTTATTACGCTTTTTAAAGAAAAATACTACTTTTGTTTTTATTGTCTATAGAGTCGTAATTGGATTAATTATCATTGCATTACTAAATCTCGGTATCATTCTTCCATAGGAGCTAATTATGAAATTAAAAAATTTTATTATAATTATTTTATCCATTATCATTATATCATGTAGTAATAATGAACAAAAAAAAGAAGGAACTTATAAAATGACAGATGAACAGAAAAAAACCGTAGATGAATTGTTAGATGTAAATCCAAATGAAAAATTAGTAGCTGAATTTGTAACAAATAAAGGAAATTTTTCGGCTGAATTATATGCAAAATTAACACCTATGACTATTAAAAATTTTGTTACATTGGCTGTTACCGGATATTATAATAATGTAACATTCCACCGTGTAATAAAAGATTTTATGATTCAGACAGGTGATCCAACTGCGACAGGTTCAGGCGGTGAAAGCATTTATGGCGGCGAATTTAAGGATGAATTTGATGCTAACTTAATTCATGATACTCCCGGTGTTTTATCTATGGCTAATAGAGGTCCAAATACCAATACAAGTCAGTTCTTTATTACATTAGTTCCAACGCCTTGGTTAAACGCTAAACATACTGTATTCGGTAAAGTAATTTCGGGTATTGATATCATTGAGCAAATTGGTGATGCTAAAACAAATGGTATGGATAAACCACTTTCTGAAATTAAGATTGAAAAAATTAATTTAACCAAAAAATAGACTATTGGAAAAGCAAGATTTCTTTACTTCGAGGTGGGGTTTAATATTATCTGCTCTCGGAATTTCAATAGGGACAGGTAATATATGGAGATTTTCAAGAATTGTCGCCCAGAATGGCGGCGGTTCTTTTTTAATCCCATGGGTTATTTTTCTTTTTATCTGGTCAATACCGTTAATTATTACTGAATTTGCTTTAGGCAAAAATTCTCGTAAAGGTCCTATCGGATCATTTATAAAAACAGCGGGAAGCAAATATGGCTGGATGGGGGGATGGATTGCTTTTGTATCCACTGCTATAATGTTTTATTATGCAGTTATAACCGGTTGGTGCTTCTATTATCTATACGCTACTTTATCCGGTTCACTTCTCGCTACACCGGATCACTTACAATTTTGGAATCAATTCTCAACTAGCAATTTACCTGTCATTTTTAATTTTATTGCATTGGCTGTGGCTGCATTTGTTGTTTTGCGTGGTGTAAGTAATGGAATCGAAAAAGTAAATAAAGTATTAATCTCATTTCTTTTTGTGATTATAATCATTTTATTGATACGTGCTGTTTCATTACCGGGGGCAATTGAAGGTTTGAAATATTTTTTCACTCCTAAAGCTGAGTATCTGTTAGATTATAAAGTTTGGCTCAATGCACTTACACAAAACGCTTGGGATACGGGTGCAGGATGGGGACTTATTATGACTTACGCAGTGTATATGAGGAAGAATGAGGATATTTCTATCAATGCCGCTATTATGGGTTTTGGTAATAATTCAGTTTCATTAATGGCAGGAATGATTATTTTTTCTACTGTATTTGCATTGGGTTCAGGCGATCCCCTTTCTCAAATTTCTCAATCCGGACCGGCTAATACAGGTCTAACTTTGATTTATCTTCCAAAGTTATTTTCTACATTATCCAGCTCATATACAGTTAATTATTTTTTCACGACCATTTTCTTTTTGGCTCTAAGTTTTGCGGCTCTTACTTCACTTATATCCATGGTGGAACTTGCATCCAAATCCCTATCGGATTTTGGAATCAATAAAAAGAAAGCTATAATCATTGTTGCGTTTATCGGATTTGCGTTCGGAATCCCATCTGCATTGGACATTAAATTTTTATTGAATCAAGATTGGGTTTGGGGAATGGCTCTAATACTTAGCGGTGCATTTATTTCCTTTGCAGTAATTAAATATGGTGTAGACAAATTCCGAATGGGATTGATCAATGGTGAAGGATGTGATATTAAAATAGGGAAATGGTATAATTTTATAATAAAATATTTGATACCTGTTCAAGCTATCGTTCTGATTATTTGGTGGTTAAGTTCTTCTATCTCTTGGGATAAAGAATTTCTAAATCCATTCCGTTCAGAAAATTTCGCAACTTGTGTTTTTCAGTGGACTATCGTGCTTGTTTCATTATTTTTACTTAATAAAAAATTAAATAAGTTTTTTATAAATGAATGATTATTTACCGTTAATAGTGGCAATAATAATTGTTGGAATTATATGGGGAGGATTTGCCTTTTTTGTTTCAACAGCCATAAAATTTGAAAAAAGGAAAAAATCTAATAATGCCTAAATCTCAATCTATTCCGTCAATTTTTGATGCATTAAAAACACTTACTAAAGATAAGTTACTGTCGGTCTATTTATTATCGGGAGACGATGATTTCTTAATAAGCGAAACGGCATCGAAAATTACAGATTTTGCAGAGACCTTAATTGAATCCGATTTTGACAAAGAATCTTTTAGTATAGAGAAGAATGACAATTTTAATTCTATCCTTGATCTTGCAATTGCTTTTCCATTTGGCAACGGGAAAAAGGTAATTACTGTAAAAAATTTTGAAAAAGTTAGCGATAAAAAATTACTAAGTGAATATATTAGTAATCCTGCTGAATTCACCTGCTTAATATTAATAAATTATGGTAAGATTAGTGCTCCATTAAAAGAGCCCTTTATAGAATTGGCAAGTAAAGGATTTTTATTCGAGACTCCTAAAAAAGATACTAGAGGATTAGTAAGTTGGATTTTACATAGAAGCGGAGAATTAGATTTTAAGATTAGTGAGGAGAATGCTTTATTAGTTGCCGAAATTGTTGGTGAGGAAAAAGGGCTGATTGATATGCAGCTCCGGAAATATTCTGATTATATTGGTAGAGGTGGGAGTATTGATGCAGAAATCATTAATAAACTGACATCGAGCACTAAGGAATACACTGTTTTTAATCTTCAGGATCAAATTGCGGCTGGTAATAAATCTAAAGCTCTCGAGATTGGATATAATCTATTGGAGGGTAGTTATGAAATTGTTCAGATAATAACAATTATAACAAAATTTATATCTACCGTAGCTCAAATACATGAATTAGCTCCTTTGCATTCTAATGATTTTACGGCTGCTAAGATTGCTAATGTCAGTCCATACTATTATATAAATTGCAAAAAGGGAATTAGAGTTTTTAATCATAGAAGGTTAATGAAATCAGTTAAAGCTCTATTAGCTGCTGATTTAATGGTAAAGACTACTTCTTCCGACCCCAAAACTATAATTACCATATTACTCTCGGAGATTTTATCTTAATTTGTTTAAATGAAACAAATATTTTTCCGATTTATTTACTATTTTTTGAAACATTTTATAATTAGACAAGTATAAATATTGATTAACGATTTGGACAAACTAAAAGACGAAGATCTCATAAAAGAGTTTCAGGATAATAACACAATTCAGGCTTATGAGATTTTAGTGAAACGATATAAAGACCCGCTAACAAATTTTGTTTTCCGATTTGTTGGCGATAGGGATGCGTGTACGGATATTGTTCAAGACACGATGATCAAGTTCTATCTGAATAAGGATTCTTATAAGTCGTTTGCAAAGTTTTCTACATGGATTTATACTATTGCAGGAAATCTTGCTAAAAATGAATTAAAAAGAAGAAGGAGAAGAAGTTTTATATCTGTTTCGGGGGATGATGATGAAAGAACTCCCCAGATAGAGGATAAAATGTATATCTCGCCTGAAAGGGCTGCTGATAATTCAATTAAAAGTGATATTGTTCAAAAAGCTTTATTGAAAGTTAAACCTGTTTATCGTGAGGTTGTAATTTTGAGAGATATAGAGAATTTATCGTATGAAGAGATCGCTGAAATAACAGAGCTTTCAATTGGCACGGTAAAATCAAGAATTAATCGGGGGAGAACACAATTGCAAAAATTATTAAAAAAAATCTATCATGAGTAGCTTATGAATAAAAACTTTTACAATGAAGATGAGAAATTCAAAAATTTAATTAATGATTTAAAGGATTTGCCTAAGGTAAATGCTCCCGATGATTTTGAATTTAAATTGATGATGAAAATTCAAAATGGTCAATTTGAGAAAATGAAAAAAGAAGAAAAATCTTTTAGTATTTTTAAATTTTTAGCACCTGCTTTAGGGATTTCGTTTGCGGCTATAATGCTATTTGTATTATTCCCCTTTAATAATATTGAGGATATTGACCCTCTAATGCAAGAACCCTTGCCATACCAGGCAAATATTTCACAACAAGCTGCCTCCATACCTAATTCTATTAATGAAGAAAAAATTACAGAACCATTTGCCTCCAAAGAAACCGCTAAGGAAAATTCACTTGCTAATAAAGCCGGTCAATTAACTCAAAGTTCAGTAAATCAAATTCCATTGAATCCAAGAAATAATGTTAATTTAGATGATGCCATTTCAGGTAATAAGGTATCACGAGGCAATTTGGAAAGAGGGTCCTTAGTAAGTTCCGGACAGGATCAATTTGGCTTTAATGAATTTTTAGTTCTTGAACAACCTGATTCTGCTTCTGCCGCAAGACACAAAGCCATTCAAGATTCAATTAAGGAATCTCGTAAAAAAAAGCTAAATCAAAAGTTAAGTAAGTAAAAATATTTGATATTATTATAACTATTAGTTATTTTAATGATTCTAAAATAAAGAGTATATGAAATGAAAAAAGGAATACATCCAAATTATCAACGTTGCGAAGTTTCATGCGTCTGCGGTAATAATTTTGTTACGAGATCAACTGTAAACTCAATAAAATTAGAAATTTGTTCTGAATGCCATCCATTCTTCACAGGCAAGCAGAAGATGTTAGATTCAACAGGACGCGTTGAGAGATTTAAGAAAAAATACGGGCTTAAAGAAGCCAAATAGTTTTCTAAGAAAGGGCTGCTATGCAGCCCTTTTTGTTTTCAGATACTCTCCAAATTTCATATCTTTATTTTCTTTTATTTATTTTTGTGATTATGGAACAAACAACTGATAATTTTTCTCCTAATTTATATCTCGGTGTGCGTGGGCTTGCTATTAAAATACTTAATAGGATCGATAGGACTGACGCATATTTAGATAAACTATTAGAAATCGAAATTAAAAACTCCGATCTCTCCGGGCAAGATAAAGCACTTCTTTTTGAAATTGTACATGGTGTTATTAGATGGCTAGGCAGAATTGATTGGATATTAAATGGGTTTTATAAAGGGCAGTTCTCTAAGGCAGTTCCTAATATAAAAAATGCTCTCCGTGTTGCAGTTTACCAAATGCTCTTTTTAGATAAAGTCCCCGATTATGCGGCTGTGAATGAATCTGTGGATTTTGTAAAAAAATTACAGGGGCAAAAACATGCTGATCAAACAAACGCCGTTCTTAGAAATATACTCCGCACCAAAGATGCAATAAAATATCCCGATCCTAATGAAGACATAATTAATTATCTCGCTACATATTATTCTCATCCTTATTGGATGGTAAAACGTTGGTTAGCTCGATTTGGCAATGAACAAACCGAACAGTTATTAATTTCCAATAATGGAAAGCCCTCTTTATCGCTGCGTGTTAATAACTTAGTGTCAAATAAAGAAGAACTAAAATCTCTTCTTGATAAAGTTAATCTTAAATACACAGAATCAATCTATGTAAAAGATTTCATCAAGCTAAATATATTGACAAATATAGCTGACTGGACATATTTTGCAAATGGGTATTTTAGCGTTCAGGATGAAAGCACGGGTATTCCAGTTTATTTATTAGACCCAAAACCGGGAATGAGAGTATTAGATTTCTGCGCAGCTCCAGGTGGCAAAACCGGTTTACTTGCCGACCTTATGAATAATGAAGGTGAAATTGTTGCTCTTGATAAATATGAAAGTAGAACAAAAATATTAGAAAAGAATCTTCTGCGTCTAAAAGTAACTAATGTTAAGATTGTGGTTGCCGATGCGCTTGAATATAATGATGGTTTATTTGATCGTGTATTAATTGATGCTCCATGTTCGGGTTTAGGAACACTGACAAAAAAACCTGATGTAAAATGGAAGAAAGATTTGGGAGATATTCGTAATTTAAACGCAATTCAATCTGAGCTTCTGGAAAAGGGTGCTTCTTTACTAAAACAGGGAGGATATCTTGTTTATAGTACTTGCACAATGGAACCGGAAGAAAATTATTCTATAATTCAAAAATTTCTTTTTGGCAATCCTCATTTTGAATTAGATATAGATAAAACTTTTTTCCCAAACGAGTTATATGATGAAAATGGATGTCTAAGTGCATTCCCTCATTTGCATAATATTGATGGCTCTTTCTCCGCTAGAATTAAAAGGATTAGTTGATAAAAGGTATATATGAATGAATTACTAAAAAATTTTGGTGATGAACTAAAATCTGTTCGTGAAGCGAAAAATGTTTCACTTCAACAGGTTTATAATAAAATTAGAATTGATGTTAAGTTTCTTTCTGCTATCGAAAATGGAGATTATGAAATACTTCCTGAAATTTATATTCGAGCCTTTATTAAAGAATATGCCCAATACTTGAATTTAGATGTCAATGAAACTATAAACAAATATGAGTTTGCAAAGAAAGGTTTAGTTCAAAGCGAAATAATTGCAGACGGAAACTTAACCGAAACTACCATTAAAAATCCTAAAGAAACAGAACCTACCAAAGATATTATTGAACTACAAATAGAAAATCAATCTAATACATTCACTATCGGAAGTTTAACATTAGAAAAGAAAACTTTTTTTAGTGTATTAGCAATACTAATTATATTTTTAGTAGTTGGATCAATTTCTACCTATTTATTTATTGATTCGAGCCCAAAAATTATTACTGATAATTCTGATATAGAAATTACACCGCCACCAAGTTCTCGATATGAAGAAATTCAAAAACCTGTCGTAAAACCTGTGGGACTTATTGAGCTGGATAGTTTAACTCTTTCGATATCGACTACAACAGCAACTTGGATTAAAGTGATGGCTGATAAAAGAGAAATGTTTAAAGAGGTACTTACACCAGAGAATCCGATCGAAATTAAAGCCGATACATTATTTGAGGTTTCTGTTCAGTTCCCGGCTGTTATAATCGCTAAATTGAATGGGAAAAATCTTGGTGTCCTTGCCTCGGGAAATGAGCTCTGGCATCTAAAGATCGATTCGACCGGAGTTTTTAAATCATTTAAAATTGTTAATACTAAAAATGATTCAGGAAATTGAAAAAAGAGTTTTATTGCTTCGCGAAGCAATAAGGAATCATGAGCATCTATATTACGTTAAAAACGATCCTCAGATTTCTGATTTTGAATATGATAAATTGTTAGAAGAATTATTAGATTTAGAAAAAAAACATCCTGAATTAATTACGTCTGATTCTCCCACGCAGAGAGTATCCTCAGATATATCAAAATCTTTTCCCGAAATTAAGCATTCAGCTCCGATGCTAAGTCTTTCTAATTCATATAACCAAAATGAATTATTGGAGTTTGATAGACGTATAAAAGAAAATCTTCCTCCGGATGAAAGCATTGAATATATTTGCGAACTAAAAATTGATGGTGCTTCAATAAGTATCATTTTTGAAAATGGTAGATATTCAAAAGCAGTTACTCGCGGAGATGGCATTTCCGGTGAAGATGTAACTCAAAATATAAAAACTATTAAATCTCTCCCTCTCAAGGTTACTAATGCCCTATCACAATCAGCGGAACTTTTAAATTTTGAAGTAAGAGGAGAAGTATTTTTAGATTTAGTTACGTTTAAAAAAATTAATGAACTACGTTTATTAAATGACGAGAAATTATTTGCCAATCCACGTAATTCTGCTGCGGGTACAATTAAGCTTCTTGATCCCAAAACAGTAGCTTCAAGAAATTTGCAAGTTTTTTTATATTATTTATTTACTGACGATATTTTCATTGCTTCGCAAAATGAGAATTTGAAATTATTGGATGAATTGGGTTTTAAAGTTAATCCGAATTATAAATTATGTAATAACATAAATGAAGTAATACAATATTGCAACGAGTGGGAGATTAAAAGAGACAGTCTTTCTTATGAAATTGATGGCGTGGTAATAAAGGTAAATTCAAGAAAGCAACAAGATTTACTAGGAACTATAGCAAAATCTCCAAGATGGGCAATTGCTTATAAATTTAAAGCAAAACAAGAGGAAACCATTTTAGAAAACATTACCTGGCAGGTTGGAAGAACAGGCGCTGTAACTCCAGTTGCTGAACTAAAACCAATCTTATTAGCCGGTTCTACTATAAGTCGTGCCACGTTGCATAATTATGATGAAATTCTTCGTAAAGATATAAGAATTAATGATACAGTAGTAATTGAAAAAGGGGGAGATGTAATTCCGAAAGTAGTTTCGGTGGTAAAAGAAAATAGAAACCCCGATTCAATTATTACTCTTCCGCCGGTAAGATGTCCTGAATGTGGAAGTGTGTTAGTTAAATCCTCTGAAGAAGTTGCTCTATATTGCGAAAATTATTTATGTCCAGCTCAAGTCAAAGGTCGGATTATTCATTTCGCTTCACGTGGAGCAATGAATATTGATGGGTTAGGCGAAGCACTAATAAGCTTGTTTGTAGATGAAGGTTACTTAAATTCGATTGATGATATCTATTTACTGATAACTCACAAAGATGAGTTAATCAAAATTGATAGATTGGGTGAGAAGAGTATCAGCAATTTATTGATATCAATTGAGAATAGTAAATCACGCCCTTTTGAAAAGGTTTTATATGGCATTGGAATTAGATATGTCGGATTAGGAGCTGCCCAAAAACTTGCGGAACACTTTGGTTCGATTGATAAACTTATGAATGCTGATTCCGAAGCCATTTCTTCCATCTATGAAATTGGAGCAAGCATAAGTAGTAGTGTTATTAAGTTTTTTTCTCAACAGTCAAACATAGAATTAATATCAAAATTAAAACAAGCCGGATTAGTTTTTGAAAAGGAAACTATTCAAGGCGAAAAGAAATTGTCGGGTAAAAATTTTATTATAACGGGCACGCTTTCTTCAATGTCGAGAGACAAGGCAAAAGATATTATTATCGCCAATGGGGGTAAAGTCTTAAGCGCAATTTCAAAGAATTTAGATTTTGTAATTGTTGGAGAAAATGCGGGTTCTAAATATGATAAAGCTGTTAAATTGGGATTAAATATAATCAATGAAGAGTCGTTTCTAAAATTGACTGGAACAGAATAGTATGAAGAAAATATATAAGAAAATCGGATTTATGATTTTGAAATTTCGCTATTCAAAAAAGAAAAGAATTCAACAGAATATCAAAGAAAAATTTCTAAATTCCGAAATCATTGTATTTATTTTCCCAAAGGGGGATAACAATTTTAATAACTATTCATATTTAATAAATTTCTTACTGTCGCTTGGAAAAAAAGCAATTTTTGTTATTGAAGAAAATCATACAAGTAGCTTTCCGATTCTATCGGGAACAAAGTTTCTTACGTATAATGAAAATGATCTGTCCCGATTGGGATTACCAAAGAAAAAATTTATTGAAAAATTTAATAATGAAAAAAAAGATTTAGTGATTGATCTAAATTATGAAGATGATTTTTTTGCAACTACTTTATCATCTATTCCGGCTAATTCATTGTCGATTGGTTATTACAAAGATTATTCAGAATTATTTTATGATATAATTATAAAAACATCTGATAATATGTCAGATAAAGGGAAATATATTGTAAATCTTTTGATGATGTTTAGTAATAAATAATTCATTATAATGTTTTAATAATTCCTATTAATTAGTAAATTATATTTAATTTCCATAAAAATTTGGCGATTTATGAGTGATAATATCAATTATGAAATAAAGAAAAGTGGAGATATCGTTATATTTAAGTTAAATGAGAAACGATTTGATTCGTCCATTGCCGGCTTTGTAAAAGGTGAGTTTACAATTCTTTTACACACAGAAGAATCTAAAAAACTAGTAATCGATCTTTCGGAAGTGGACTATTGCGATAGCTCAGGACTAAGTGCAATTCTATTAGCTTTTAGGATATTGCAATCCTCGGAAGGGCATATTCGAATAGCTGCACCTACTAGAAATGTAAAGACTCTCATCGAGATTTCACAGCTTGATAGAGTATTACCTGTTTTTAATACTGTTAATGAAGCTGTAAAAGAACTCGAAAGTCTATAATTACTTTTTGGCAGTACTTTTCAATTATTTTACACAAAATTCATAGAAAATGATAACCAAAGAAAGACTTAAGAAGATAAAATTAGTAGTTTTCGATTTGGATGGAACCTTATTAAATAATCAGGGGATGATCGGAGAAGAGACACTACAATTAACTGAGCAATTAAAAAAGTATGGAGTTATATTCTCTTTTGCTACCGGAAGACTTCATTCTGCTGTTTCGGCATACATAGATGAGATGAAAATTGATGCCCCTATTATTACACTTGATGGCGCATTAATTCAGAAAGATACAGATACAAAACCTATTCATAAAACTTTTATAAAACCGAAATATGTTAAAAAAGCTATTAGATTAGCAGATAAATATTTCTTGAAAATTGCTTTATGCCATCCTTCTGCTATTTATTATACTGATGATAATTCAATTATTCCCGAAGTTATGGATAAATTTGGTGCTGTTTATAAGCCGGTTTATTCTTATGAGCATTATTTGAATGAAGTATTAGAAATTGTTATGACCAGTGATTATGGAGATTACGTAAAACATGTATCTCAAAAGTTAATATTTCCATATACTTTTGGATTGCAAACTTCATATTATAAATCCAATTCAAAAGGTGGAATTTATTATCTTGAAGTTCGGAATCTTGGCTCGAGCAAAGGGAATGGTCTTAAGAAACTGTGTAAATATCTTAAAATAAAACCGAGAGAATCTGCAGTTATTGGTGATTGGCACAATGATAAATCTTTATTTGAAACTGATGCTCTTAAGATAGCAGTTGCAAATGCAGTTCCTGAGTTAAAGAAAATGGCAGATATGGTTACTAAAAGAACTAACGATGAAGATGGAGCTGCTGATTTCTTAAGAATTCTTTTGAAAGCAAAAGAAACTTAAAAATGAATGAAGAAAAGAAAAATAAAATAAGGCATAGTCTTAGAATAAAAATAACAATTTTATTCCTCCTTGTTTTATTGATCGTCATGATGTTCCCAAAAGGAGAATCTATTGAGTCCGAGGTTACAATCGGATCAATTTGGATTGAAGAAGATCTAATTGCTTCTCTGACTTTTGAAATTCTTAAGAGCAAAGACCTATACTCAAAAGAACAAAAAGAAGCTGGAGAGAAAATACATCAAATATTTCTTCGTGATTCTTCTGCAATATTTTCTGCGTTGGATTCTATTAGTAATTACAATTCCTATATTAGCCGCAGAATTATTTCATCATCTAAATCATCTGAGCCAATAGAAAAAATTACATTTCTTAGCAAGCAATCATTAGAAACAATTCAAAATCGTTTTGGTTCAAATCTTTCCAAAAGAGTCTACGGCAAATCTTTTCAAGATTTTCTTTCATTCTCTAAGAGTATTTTAGAAAGGATTTATCAAAGAGGCTTGCTAGATATTAATTATGGTGAAATTAGGAAAGATTCAATCGCTTTAAGAGATGGAAGATTTGAAAGAATTGTACCTAAAAGAATATTTTTAGATTATAATTCTCAAAATGATTTTATTAATCTATATTTTAGAAATTCGTTTGGTGGAGATAATTCCCTTAATAGTGCTTTAACAGAATACTTAGATCATTTTCTTAAACCAAATATTGTTTTTTCTCAAGTACTTACTGAAAAAGCTATCGAGCAAACCAAAGACCGGATATCGAAAAATATCGGTATTGTGAATGAGAATGAAAGAATTATTGCAAAACATGATAGAATAACTCCTGAAGCAAAACTAAAAATAGATTCTTATAGAATAGCTAAAGGTGAGGAAATCGGGGTTTGGGGTCGTCTAGCACAGCTTTTTGGAAAATTTCTTCATATTATTTTAATTATTGTTCTTCTGATTATCTATCTGTATTTATTCCGAAAAAGAATATTTGAGGATAATCTAAAACTTCTTCTTATTGCAATACTCATATTATTTATCGGCTTCTTAACCTTTATAGTTTTTCAAATAAATGTCAAAGCTCCGGTTGAGTATCTTGTATTAGTGCCCGTAGCATCAATGTTACTGACTATTATTTTTGATTCTCGAGTTGGTTTTTATGGCACTATCGTAATTGCTCTTACATGCGGTGGGCTTAGAGGTAATGATTATGTATTCTCGGTGATTAACATATTAGCAGGTGCATTCGCTGCGTATACGGTGCGTGATATTAAAAATCGTACTCAAATTTTTCGTTCCTTCTTATATATATTTCTCGGTTATGCTTTGGGTATTCTTGCATTTGGTTTAGAGCGATTTGAATCTTATGATCAAATATTAATTACTGCAGGATTTGCATTTACTAATGCATTGGTTAGTCCTATTCTAACTTACGGCTTGATAATTTTTATCGAGAAGATATTTAAAATTACAACAGATTTAACACTGCTTGAATTAACTGATTTTAATAGACCCGGATTAAAAGAGATTGCACGGTCAGCACCAGGTACTTTTACTCACTCAATGACAATTGGTACAATGGTAGAAAGTGCAGCCGAAGCAATTGGAGCAAAACCGATTCTCGCTCGCGTAGGTGCTTATTATCATGATCTTGGCAAGATCATCGACCCATCGAGTTTTGTAGAAAATCAGATGGATAAAGGGAATAAACATGAAGAAATGACTCCAGAGGAAAGTGCTAGAATAATACTTGAGCATGTTTCAAAAGGTATTGAATTGGCTAAACGATATGAGCTTCCACCGGAAATTATTGATTTTATTCCAATGCATCATGGTACTCTTGTAATTTCATTTTTCTATGAAAAGGCAAAAGAACTTTATGGTGAGGATAAAGTGGATATAAAAAAATACAGGTATCAAGGGCCTAAACCCAACACAAAGGAAACAGCTTTGGTCATGTTAGCCGATGCCTGCGAATCAACTGTTAGAGCAATGAATGATCCCGAACCGGGCAAAATAGAAAACGTTATTAATAATTTAATAAATTATAGAATTGGTGATGGTCAGCTTAATGATGCACCTATAACTTTTAGCGATATAACCAAGATAAAACAATCTTTCCTTGCGAGCTTAGTAACTCAGCATCATAAAAGAATACGTTATCCTAACCAATCTGAGATTGAAAACAAATCAACCGACATAAGTGTTTAGTATGGAGCAGTTTGTTAAAGAATACTTATCCATTATCAAATTGGAAAAAAATTTATCTGATAATACTATTTTCTCATATAAAAATGATTTAATGAAATTGTTAGATTTTTTTGAGAAATTAAATATTATTGATTATAGCGAAATTAATTCTGAAACTTTGATTAACTATTTCTCTTCAATTAAAAATGAGGGATTAAGTAATTCAACAATTGCACGGTATATTTCTGCTTTTAAAGGATTTTTTAAATTTCTGCTTAAGAATGGATACATTACAAAAAATCCGATGACAAAAATTCCCTCTGTAAAAAAGAAAAAAAATCTTCCCGATGTTCTTTCATTTCAGGAAATTGAATTAATTCTAAATTCAGCCGAGAGTGATGATATCAGAGGAAGAAGAGATAAAGCACTGCTTGAATTATTTTATTCGTCCGGACTTAGAATATCCGAATTGATTAATCTTACGGTCAATAATGTTTTTATCAAAGAAGAGATGGTACGAGTTCTCGGTAAGGGTTCTAAGGAGAGGTTAGTTCCTGTTGGTTCTTCTGCTCTTAGTTGCATTAAAGATTATTTATTATATTCACGTCCGCATCTTGAAAATAAAATAACAAGTGAAAACATTCTCTTTCTAAATGTTAGAGGACGAAAATTATCGCGTATGGGCGTGTGGAAGATCGTGGATTTTTATGTGAAGAAATCCGGTATCAAAAAAGATATTCATCCGCACACATTCAGACATTCATTTGCAACTCATTTAATTGAAGGTGGAGCTGATCTAAGATCGGTGCAGGAGATGCTTGGACATTCGGATATTTCAACAACCCAGATTTATACTCACATAGATAATGATTTTGTAAAACAGGAACATCATGATCACCATCCACGCGGGAAAATGGATTAACTATTTATGAAAACTTATTCACGTTTATTACGATACCTAAAACCATATAAAAAGCATATTTCATTATCTATGTTTTTTACAATATTATATTCATTGCTCAACGGTGCTTCAGTTTACCTAACGATACCCTTATTGGATACATTGTTTAATAAGAAAGATGAAGTTCAGGTTGTATCTCAAAATCAAATTCCCGAAAACTTAAATTTTATTTCACAATTTATAGATAATATCAAAAGTTTCTTTTCGGATTGGATTTTCTCCGGTACTACAGTTGATACATTAATGAAAATTTGTATCCTTATTCTTATAACCTTTTTATTAAAAAATATTTCAGGTTATTTACAGGCATATTTTCTTGCACACGTCGAGCAAGGAGTAATTAAAGATATTAGAAATGAAGCATATAGACATCTTCATAAACTTCCAATGAGTTATTTCAAAAATGAAAAGACAGGCAATTTAATTTCAAGAATTACAAATGATGTTAATGTTGTTCAAACCAGTGTTTCAGCGGTCTTTTTAAATTTAGTCAGAGAGCCATTGTCTATTGTAGTCTTTTTAGGAATAGCCATATCAATTAGCTGGAAGCTGACACTATTCTCCTTTGTAATACTTCCATTTTCTTTGATAATAATAAGTTGGATCGGATTAAAACTTAGAAAACATTCCGGTTTCCTCCAAGAGAAGATGGCTGATATTACAACAGTTCTTCATGAGACAATCACAGGTGTAAAGATTGTTAAAGCATTTGGAATGGAAGAATATGAGAATGGAAAATTTATGGAGCAGACTAAGGGTTTCTTCAAATTGTCTCTTAAGATGGTTCGGATAAGAAATACGGCGGCACCTGTAACTGAATTTTTAAGCGTAACGGTTGGCGTTCTGATAATCTTTTTCGGTGCTCAGTTAGTATTAGTTGATAATACATTAAAGGCGAGTGAATTTTTAGGATTTCTTTTTGCGATATTTCAATTAATGCCACCGATAAAAGAATTAAGCAGTGTTAATAATAGAATTCAAGAATCGAGTGCTGCTGCTGATAGAATCTTTGAAATACTTGATACAGAGCCAAGAATAAAAAATAGCGATGACCCAATTAGTTTTAAAGATTTCAATGGTAATCTTGAGTTCGATAACGTTTGCTTCCATTATGATGATGCTGAAAAAGATGACACTGTTTTAAATAATATCTCTTTTTCAATTAAAAAAGGGGAGATTATTGCATTAGTCGGAAGTAGTGGTTCTGGCAAAACTACTATGGTGGATTTAATCCCACGATTTTATGATCCTACTTCGGGTTTAATAAAAATTGATGGAATTGATATTAAAAAGATTCGACTCGAAGAGTTAAGAAAGCTTATGGGAATTGTTACTCAAGAAACTGTTTTATTCAATGAGAGCATAATTAAAAACATTGCATATGGATTGGAGAAATATCCCGAAGAAGATATAATTAATGCGGCAAAGGCAGCTAATGCACATGAATTTATTTTACATCTCCCTTTGAAATACGATACGGTTATCGGTGAGAAAGGAATTAAGCTTTCGGGTGGTCAAAGACAGAGGATTTCTATTGCACGAGCACTTCTTAAGAATCCCCCTATTATGATTTTTGATGAGGCTACCTCCGCACTTGATAACGAATCTGAAGTGTTAGTCCAAGAAGCAATTGAAAGATTAATGATTGATAGAACCACTTTTGTTATTGCACATCGTTTAAGTACTATCAGAAATGCTGATAGAATATTGGTATTAGATAATGGAAGGATAGTTCAAGATGGCAAGCACGACCAATTACTTGAAGACCATTCAGGACTATATAGAAAATTATATGAATTACAATTTAGAGACTAATAAAATTGAAAGAAAAAATCGAAAAATATTTTGATAAAGGGGTTATAGTTTTATTATTCCTTTTTGCTTCTACTCTAACTAATTCTATTTTTCTAAATCAAATTGGTTATTTCGGTGCTTTACTTATTATAATATTCAAATATATTAAAGATAGAAAAAACCTATTTTCAAAAGTCGGTTTGGAATATTTATTTATTTTGTTTCTAACTGCAGAATTTATCTCTGCAATTTTATCAGGGAATAAAGCTCAAGCATTTCAAAATTTATCCAAGCGGGCTCTTCTTATCCCTATCGTGTACGTAATGGTTGCTTCACTTAATAATAAAAAGAGAACGGAATTAATATTAAATGCATTTTTATATTCTGCTTTTATTACAATTATTATATATATAGGAGCGGCTTATAAGCATTTTGCTCATCAGCTATATTATCTTGAGTCAAAGGGTCCTTCCACTTTTCAGTATGTAATGACCGCCGGAGGTTTAATTAGTTTCTTCGTTGTTATAAGTTTTGCATTCCTCATTAATGAAAAGTTTAATAAAAAAAAGTTTTTTATTTATCTCTCGTTTTTTATTGTTGGTATCATTGGTCTAATAGCGAGTTATACAAGAGCTGCATGGTTAGGTACAATCGCAGCTCTAATTACTATTTTGATCCTTAAGAGACAATGGTTGGTATTAACCATAGGAACTGCTGTGATAGCTTTCTTTTTATTTTATTCTCATAATGAAAGCAATATTAGTATTATTAATCTTAGAGAAGATGGAAATCAACTTTTTGAGATTAATAAAACAGACGGAAGGATACAAGAACTCGCTGTAATCGATTCATTTTATTGCGCTGCTGATTACGAAGGTGGGTTAAAAATATTTTATAATAACCAACTATTAAGAAATTATGAAGCTCCTTCACCGGTATCCGGGGTAAGAGACTGGAATAAGAATTATTTAATTTCATTTCTTGTTGATTCAAGAATATTACTATATAAAAAAGATACTGTATCACATAAATTGGAAATAACAAATGAATTTGTTTCACCCGGCAGAACAATGGATTATAAAACGTTTGCGGGCAAATTATATGCGGCAGATTTAGATAGTGGTCTTACAATTTATAACAATCCTGAAGAACTTGATGATACTGTAAGAATGAGTAATTATAAAGAGATTAATGGTTTCTCAATTAATAAAAATTATTTTGCATGGTATTCAAATAAGAGAGATTCATTATTCATAGAAAATATAAAAGAGGGTATTCCTTCAAAATTGGTTTATTCCGATAAATTGAATGGTAATTACACGCGTATCTGGTTATCAGATAGCTTAATGTTTATACAGGAAGATAATATTTTAAATATTTTTTCCTTAGGAATTGAAGGAATAAAACAAGTTCAGGAGATAGCCACCAAAACTCCAATTGATAAATTAAAAGAAATAAATAATGAAATATATGTTTCATCTACTGCCGGAGTTATTTATAAAATAGAAAAGAAGAAGAAATTCTATTTGGAAGAGTTCTATAAGCATCAAAAAAGAATCACTGATTTTGATATAATAAAAAATCAGCTTTTGGTAGGTGATTTTAAACGAAATCGATTAGCTTCAATGTTTGATTTGTATCATGATACAAATATTGAACGAATGAACCAGTGGCGAACCGGATATAAAATATTTCAAGATCATCCACTATTCGGTGTTGGCGATATTGATTTGCAGCATGTTTATGCGGAATACAAGGATTATTATCTCAAAGAAAATTTTGGTCATCTTCATAATAACTATATCCATTTTATCGTGATTCTTGGTCTATTTGGTTTCTTCATCGTATTAGCTCTTTTTTATAAGATGGGACTTATATATAAAAACATATATAATTCTCTTAAAGATATTCCGATTGCATCATCATTTTCTATCGGTGCTTTTGCTTCTTTTATAGGATTTTTATTTTCAGGATTAGCTGAATGGAATTTCGGAGACCAGGAAATTATTACTATGGTTTGGTTTGTGCTCGGTTTATCAATTGCCTTTTTCAAAGTAAATAAAGATGCCGACTAATTATGAAAAAAATTTCTTCTATAACAGTTGTTAAGAACGATCAAGCTAATATAGCAGATTGCATTAATAGTCTGAAGATGTGCGTTGATGAAGTAATAGTACTTGTTGATTCTTCATCTTCAGACAAAACTTTAGAAATTATAAAATCGATATCCTCTATTAGATATGAAGAAGTTCAGTGGAAAGGTTTTGCTTTAACTAAACAGTATGCTGTTTCCCTTTCTTCAAATGATTATATACTATGGCTCGATTCAGATGAAATATTATCAGAAGAATTGATTGCAGAGATAAATAAATTGAAGAGCGATAATATTTTAAGTGATACCTATTCATTTCCTCGTAAAGCTATATTTATTGGTAAATGGATTAAGCATAGCGGTTGGTATCCGGGTAGGGTAGTAAGACTTTTTAATAAGAAGGATGCTTCTTTTAATGATAATAAAGTACACGAGGGACTAAAATTCAACTCACATGTTAAAATAATTGAATTAAAAAAAGATATTATCCATTATACTGATAGAAATTTAGTTCATTATCTTAATAAGCTAAATTCATATACAAGTTTAGCAGCGGAAGAATTAAGGGATAAGGGAAAAAGTGTTACATTAATAGATATTATTTTTAGACCATTATGGATATTTGTAAAAATGTATTTAATTAAAGCAGGGTTTTTGGATGGTATTCATGGATTTCTACTCGCATCATATTCATCTTTCTATGTATTCACAAAATATACTAAACTTTGGGAATTTAAACGGACCAAATAATGAAAATCGGCATAATACCAAATACCACTAAGCATAATATTATTGAGGCAGTAGAAAAAATTTTACTTTCTCTAAAGAAATATAATGTAGATGCTTTACTTGGTGATACAATTTATCGTTTGGAAAAGTCGTTAAGTGAAACAATAAAGGGTACTAAAATTATTCCTGAGCCGGAATTAATCGCAAAATCTGATTTTGTTGTTTCACTTGGTGGAGATGGCACGATGTTGAATACTTCATTTGAAGCAAAAGATTATGATACACCAATTCTAGGTGTTAATGTTGGTAAACTTGGCTTTCTTGCAGAATTTGATTTTGATAGCTTTGATGCCTTTATTCCACAATTGCTCGATGGGAACTATTTAATTGAGGATAGAATTGCATTAGAAGCAGTTCTTAATGAAGAGGGAGAAAAACTCTTTGCTCTGAATGATATTGTAATTGATAAAGGTTATTGGCCTAAGATGATAGAACTGAACTTAGCCATTAATGGTGAATTTGTATCAACATTTGCCGCTGATGGTCTGATTATCGCTACTCCCACCGGTTCAACAGGTTATGCCCTCTCAGCAGGTGGTCCTATTGTTAGTCCGAAATCGAATGTAATTACTATCATTCCAATTGCACCACATACATTAACGATGAGACCATTAGTTTTGGATAGTAATGAAGAGATTAATGTGGAAGTAAAATCAGGTGAAGAAAAAATTCAAATTAATTGCGATGGACAGAGAGTGAATTTTGCTTCGCCTCCTTTGAGTATTAAAATAAAAAGAAGTAGCCATCCGATCAGACTTGTTCACTCAAAAGAAATAAGTTATTTTCAAGTACTTAGAAATAAATTATATTGGGGTATCGATGCAAGAAATAATCAAAATTAATCAAATAAGTGGTTTATTATTAATCTTTTTTGCAGTTACTTTTTCATTAAACGCACAGACTTATAATAAAGTACTGCCTGATTCAAAGTCAGGTAAGCCAATGCTATTTGGTGTTTGTGATATGGAAGCATTCCAAGATAGCAGCTTTAAGAGATGGTACGATCCTGAATATGAATTTTATGATGTTGATTCAACTAACCTCCCAGCTCCTATATCTCTTCAAGGGGTTACTTTCAAAATAGTTTTTGGTTCTTGGTGTGGCGATAGCAAAAGAGAAGTTCCAAGATTCATTAAAATGTTAGAGACCATGAACTATGATATTAGTCAGATAGAATTGTACGCTGTTGACCGTGAAAAAATTAGCCCTGATGGAGAATTAGAAAAATTAAATGTTGAATTAGTCCCTACATTTTTTGTCTTTAGGAATGGAGAAGAGATCGGGCGAATTGTTGAAAGCCCAAAGAAAAGCTTGGAAGAAGATTTGAAATGTATTTTATTAAATTAAAATATTGGAACTATGCCTCTAAAGGCATAGTTCCATAAAAACATCTAATTGTTACTAGAAAGAAATTCAGGCATTTTTATTTCAGTAATATCCTTATAATTATTTGGCTTCTTAGTCTCGCCATTTTTCTTATCAGAAATTTCTACTACAATCTTATTCTCTGAATACTTATTCTCTTTAACGTCTCTATACACATAAACTTCGTTTTTATAATTTCTCATTACTATTCTATCTTCATCTCTATGAAGAACATATTGAGGAAGAATGGGAATTTTTCCACCTCCACCCGGTGCATCAATTACAAAGTGAGGAATTGCAAGTCCGCTTATATGTCCGCGAAGTTTATAGATAATTTCCATACCGGTATCGATAGAAGTCCTAAAATGAGAAGCTCCCTTTGTTTCATCTGCCATAAAAAGATAATATGGTTTAACGCGAATTTTAAGAAGTTTTATTAAAAGTTCTCTCATTACTTCAGCGTTATCATTAACGCCTTTCATTAGTACGGATTGATTACCAACAACAATACCCGCATTAACTAGCATTTCGCATGCCTTTGTAGATTCAGGAGTAATTTCCCATGGATGATTAAAGTGAGTATTTACATAAATAGGGTGATACTTTTTTAACATTTCCACTAACTTTGGTGTAATCCTTTGTGGAAGAACGCATGGCATTTTTGATCCAATTCGAATTATTTCGATATGAGGAATTGTTCTCAGACGCTTTATTATTTTTTCGAGCATTACATCTGTCAACATTAAAGGGTCGCCGCCGGAAAGAATTACATCTCGAATTTCAGAATGAGCTTCTAGATATTTGAATGCGGATTCAAGCTGTTTCATAGAAATTTTTTCCGAATCGCCAACTTTTCTTTTCCTAGTACAGAATCTGCAATACATACCACATTGGCTAGTAGTAAGGAACAAAGCTCTATCCGGATATCGATGAGTAATATTAGGAACCGGGCTCATTTCATCTTCTTTAAGAGGGTCTTCAAATCCATCGAGATCATTTAATTCTTGTTTATCCGGAACACATTGAAGCCAAATTGGATCGCCGGGATATCGAATAAGATTCAAATAATATGGATTAATTCTCGCTTGAAAAAATTCATCAAGTTCTTCAGCGACTTTACGATCCAAACCAAATTTATCCACCAACTGGTCAACCGAATGAACGCTGTCACGGACCATTTGCTGCCATAGTTCCATTTTATAACCCTTTATGTTATTATATATTTTCCAAATACCATCAAATCATCATGGAGTTTATAGAAATCTTTAATCTCAGAGACAATTGTGTATTTGTTTCTTAAGTAAAATTTTTGGGTTGCGATATATTTGTCAGTTGATGATGTCTCTGCCAAAATCCACCTCCCATTTCTTTCTTTTACAAAATTTTCAGCATGTTCAAGCAAATTTTTTCCGGCACCTTCTTTTCTAAAATCCGGATCGGTTACTATCCAATAAATATCATAAACGCCATCGGTTAAGGGTCTCAAACCAATGCAATAGTAGCCTATTAATTTCAAATCTTTCATATATACATAAATTGTATAATGGCTTTTATCGCCATTTAAAACTTTGTCGTCAATTAATTCGAGTGCAATTAGTTTTTCTTCATGAGTAAAATTATCAATTCTTTGAATCATTGATTCAATAGAATCACGGTCGTCCTTTTGAAAGTCTCTGATCATTTCTTTATCCTATTAGCTGCAAGCATTGCAATTCTAAAAAGTAACTCTTCATAATTAATTCCGGCAGCCCTTGCTGCTCTAGCAAACCCTGCATCAGAAGACACATCAGGATTCGGATTCACCTCTATAACAAATGGAACATTTTTTTTACTCAATCTTATATCGACTCTTGCATAATCACGGCATTCGAGCGCTCTATATGCTTCATAAGCCGTTTTCTCTAATCGTTTTCTAATTCCGGTTTTTATATTCGCCGGACATTTCGGGACTGTATTTTTATAATAAATACTATCCTCTGACCATTTTGCCTCGTAAGTAACAATTTTAGGTAAATGATCCGGTAATGATTCAAAAACAATCTCTGAAATCGGTAAAAGCTCTTCCCCAAGAATTGCTACATTAAATTCTCGTCCATCAATATATTCTTCAATTAGCATTGGCTGATTGAAATTATTTTTTAAGTATTTTACTCTCTTTAATAAATTTTCAAATGTATAAACCACCGAATTTTCCGAAATGCCAATACTAGCATCTTCATTCAGAAGTTTAACAATGATCGGAAACTTCAAATCAAATTTTAATTTAGATAATTTTCCATTGCTCTCTAATTTTATAAATCTTGGAGTATTGATATCGAAGGAAGTCAAGATTTGTTTCGTCCTCGATTTATAAAGACAATTTTCCAAAGCCATAGGTGTATTTCCGGTATAAGCGATTCCAAGAATCTCGTATAAACCGGCGAAGTAGCTTTCAAAATTTGACTTGCCCTCGATCGTTTCAACAAAATTTACTATTATATCAGGAGAAAGTTCTTTAATTTCAGAAATACTTTTTACTAAATCGCCTCCGATAGCAAGTGCTTTCACGGATTTAAATCTTTTAGAAAGAAGTTTTTTAGTGGAATTCAGCTGAGATAAAAAATTTCTTTCCGATAAATCTAAAATCTCTGAACCCGATTCAAGCTCTTTGCCAAGATAATTTTGGTATAAGGCAAAAGGCTCATTATAACAAATAAGAACACGAAAATTGAGTTTCATAAAAGTTTATTTCTTTTCGCCGCAGCGAATAAGACTGAATTAATCATCTCTTCATAATTATATCCGGCGGCACGTGCTGCCTTAGGGAAACATGAATTATCATCAACGTCAGGTAAAATACCCGGTAATGGATTGACCTCTATTATATTCGGAATTCCATCTGAATCTAATCTGACATCAATTCTACTCCAATCTCTACATTCAAGAACTTTGTATGTCTTTAATACGATTTCATTAATTCTTTTTTCGGTTATTTCATCTAACTTAGCGGGGCATGTAAAAATATCCAGAGGATTGGCTTTGGTATCAAGTACCCATTTAGCTTCATAAGAATAAATAGGTACAATCCCTTCAGGTAATTCGGAAAAATTAATTTCAACTATCGGAAGAACAGTGATCTCTTCATCATTACCTAAAATAGCCACAGTAAATTCTCTTCCCGGTAGATACTCTTCAATAATAAATGGCTGTTCATATTGTAAAAGCATTTCGCCTAAGCGTTCTTTCAATTCATTGTTTTCTGAAATAAATGACGAGTTAAAAATCCCCTTACTTGATCCTTCACCTAACGGTTTCAAGATTACAGGGAATTTCAAATTAAAATTTTGTAGATCATCTAAAGATTTTACTTTTAGGAATTTTGATGTGGGAATATTATGGTAGAATAAAATTTCTTTTGTCCTCGCCTTATCAAGGCATAATGATAAAGTAAGGGGATTTGAACCTGAATAAGGGATTGAAAGAAGATCAAGTATAGCAGGTATTTGGGCTTCTCTGCTTATACCATTTACACCTTCAGCTATATTAAAAACTATATCAGGTTGCTCGGTTCTAAATTTGTTATAGGCATTTATATCTGCCTCAATCATTACAACTTCATGATAGAGTTCCAAAGCATTTTTAACGGCAGTTATCGTCGTCAAAGTATCCCACTCTGCATATTTATCATCAAATTTTTGGTCGGTTGAATTTTTGGGAAAGTTATCCGGTTCGAAGTTTTCTTGAACTTCGGGTTTGAGATTATAAGTGAGAGCTACTTTAATTTTTTTATTTGGTAGATATGAATTAATATAAATTCCTAAAAAAAATTTTAAAAAATTTTCCACCAATATAATGTTTTAAAAATTATATGCAACACTACTTAATAAAAATGTTATTCTTTTTTTTTAAGCAATGTTACTAATCACTAAATGTTGAGCATAATTTTTTTTCAGAGTGGTTTTGATGAGAGAATTTTCCCTTTTTCTTAAGGAAGGATCGTTCGAGATGATTTTGAAGGCATGGCTCTTAGCCGCTTCTATAAGCTCGATATCGGTTGTTACATCAGTGTAAATGAGATTAGGCAGACCGCTTTGTTGAGTGCTGAAGATATCACCGGGACCTCTTAGTTTCAAATCAATTTCAGAAAGTTTAAATCCGCTAGTATGTTGAACCATAGAATGAAGTCTGATAAATGTTTTATATTTTTCTATCTCTCTTTCGGATAAATAATTAAGATCAAAATTAGAAGCGAATCCGGAATTTGCAAGTGAATCTTCTGTAATCAAAATGCAGTAACCTTGCTGATCACTTCTACCAACTCTTCCTCTTAATTGATGCAATTGTGATAATCCAAATCTATGAGCATCATTAATAATGATGATATTTGCATCAGGAATATCAATTCCAACTTCAATAACCGTTGTAGAAACCAGAACGTCAAATTTCTTATTAAGAAAATCGAACATTACAGATTCTTTTTCCTTCCAATTCATTCTTCCATGAACTAATCCAATAGATAATCCTGATAAATATTCTTCTTTAAGTGATACGTAATAAGTCTCGGCTGCTTTTAGAGTTAGCTTTTCGGATTCTTCTACTAATGGATAAACAATGAATGATTGATATCCCTCTTCTTTCTTTTGTATAACGAATTTATAAATTTCAGGGAGTTTGCTTTCGCCTCTGAGAGCTGTTTTAATTGGTTTTCTATTTTGTGGCATCGCCTTTATAATGGAAACATCAAGGTCTCCATAAATTGTCATTGTCAATGTTCTAGGAATTGGAGTAGCAGTCATGATTAATACGTTTGGTATAGTCCCTTTTTTTATTAATGTACCTCTTTGCATGACACCAAAGCGATGCTGTTCATCAATTACTATAAGTCCGAGATTGTGGAACTCGACATTACCTTCTATTAGTGCATGAGTTCCAATTACAATATTTGCTTCTCCTGATTTAATCGATTCTAAAATTGCTTTTCTTTTCTTAGATAACTGACCACCGAGAAGGAGTTCAATTTTCAATCCTAATCCATCAAGCAGTTTAGATATAACTCGAAAGTGTTGATCAGCCAGAATCTCCGTAGGGACCATTAAAGCGCATTGGTAGCCACTTTTGCACATCATTAGGATAGATATTAAAGAGACAATTGTCTTGCCGCTACCAACGTCTCCTTGAAGCAATCGGTTCATCGGCTTTTGACTTTCTAAATCTTCTTTAATTTCGTTTAAAGATTTTTTTTGATCATTAGTAAGCTTAAACGAAAGTTTTTTTACGAAATCATTCGCATAATTTGTATCTAATTTTGCTATCGATTCTTTTTTTATATTATCGTGTAGTTTTTTTCTAATTGCAACGAGACATTCAAAATAAAACAGCTCTTCAAATTTTAATCTGCGTCTTGTTTCTTCTAGAATTTCATTGCTTACAGGGAAGTGAGAGTTTTTAACTGTTTCTTTCAATGATAATAATTTCTGTTCACCAATAATAAAATCGGGAAGCGATTCAGTAATTAAATCTGCATAATTCTCTACAACTGAATGAATTAATTTACGTATAGAGAAATCACCGAAGCTAGTTTTCCTAAGCTCACCAGGTATTCGATAAAAAGGAATAATTTTACCTGTATGAAGGAAATCATCCGATTCAGTTTTCCCAAGTCGATCAAAATCGGGATGAACGAATTGCAACTTATGAAATTTATTTACCTGTGGCTTACCCGAAATAGCAAAAGAATCGCCTTCCTTAAACATATCCTTAAAGTAAGAAACGGCTTGAAACCAAGTCGCTTCAAAAAAACCAGTACTATCTTTGAAAATAATCGTAAGGATTGTTTTCTTGCCGAATCTTTTTACTTCTTTATCATAAACTTCACCGACTATTGTTACTTCCCCGGCATAACCATCCAATATATAATCATAGACTTTAACCGAATTTAAAATAGTTGAGCGGTCTAAGTATTTTGATGGGAAATAAAAAAGGAGATCCTTTACAGTATTAATACCGATTTTAGAAAATGATTCAGCGCGCTTTTGACCGATTGATTTAAGGTATTGGACTGATTTATCTAATTCGGAAGCCATAATTAATGCTCAGACTTCATGTCCCGAGTCATTAATTCGTAAGTTGATTTGATGGGATCTTTTTCTTCAAAGAGAATTTCATATACTCCATGACAGATAGGAGCTAAAATATTATGTTCGGTAGTAAGTTTGTAAACTGATTTACATGTTTCCACACCTTCGGCAACCATATTCATACTTTCAATTACATTTTTTAATTTCTTTCCTTTTCCGATCTGCTCTCCAACGAATCTATTACGGCTATGCTTACTCATACAAGTTACTATAAGATCGCCCATACCTGAAAGTCCCGAAAAAGTCTCCGGTTTTGCACCAAGTGAAATTCCGAGACGAGAAATTTCTGCTATTCCTCGTGTCATTATTGCCGCTTTTGTATTATCTCCAAATCCAGCACCATCAACAATCCCTGCACCGATTGCAATTACATTTTTTAATGCACCACCATATTCTACACCAAGCATATCATCCGAATGATAAACTCTAAAATATGAATTCATAAAAGCATTTTGAATCATTTTAGCGGTTTCTAAATCTTCCGATGCGGAAACAACTGCAGTAGGGATTTTTTTACTTACTTCTTCTGCATGGCTAGGTCCGGAAAGCACACCTATATTTGAACTCGCAAGTCCGGGTAACTCGTCTTTAATAATATTTGATACAGTCATTAGCGTATGTTTTTCAATTCCTTTAGACACACTTATAAAGGTAGTATTCTTAAAATCATATTTACGGAGTTCATGCATAACAGAACGAATAAATTGCGTGGGCACAGCAATGACAAGCATGTGTTTATTGTTGGAAGCTTCTTCTAAATCGTGTGTAATATTAATTTCTTTTGGTATGGACACACCGGGTAGATATAATTTATTCTCCCGTGCTTTGTGCATGGTTTTAGCATAACTTTTTTTGTATTCCCATATATCAACGTTATGCCCATTATTATGAAGAAGGATGGCGAGGGTTGTTCCCCACCCACCGGCACCTAATACAGAAATTTTCATTTAGCTTTTCTTTTTTGATAAAGATATTTTTCTTTCGCTTCCTTTTATCAGCCTATCAATATTTGCTCTATGTGTATAAATTACAAGTAGAACAGTTATAATGGAAAAGGGAAGTATTGTATGATAACCGCTAATTTCAGCATGAAATAAATTTTCTCTAACTACAAGAATTAGTGGAACTGAGATAGCTGCAGATATTGAACCTAAAGAGATATATTTGGATAAATAAACTACTACAAAGAAAACAGCTAATGCTAAAAGCATATCCACAGTAATAATTGTAATTAAAAATCCCAAAGCAGTAGCAATACCTTTTCCGCCTTTGAATCCGGCAAAGACTGTCCAAATATGTCCCACTACTGCTGCAATTCCACAAAAAATTTGAACTAAAGTAAAATCGTCAAATGGTGTAACATTTGCGAATGGAAAATTGTCTAAATATAGACGGGCAATAATTATTACAGCTAATGCACCTTTAAGTGCATCAAGTAAAATAACTAAAACACCATATTTCCAGCCCATAACTCTGAATACGTTGGTTCCACCAGCGTTTCCGCTTCCGAAATCACGTATATCAATTCCTTTTACTATTTTACTTACTATAATACTTGTCGGTATCGAACCTGCTAAGTATGCAAGAATTACTACTACTATTAAATTGAGCATATTTTATTCTATATAAGTTATATATTCTTTCTAATTTATAGAAATTTAGTCTATAATACAATGGAATATTATTGCACTATTTTGGCTTGACTAAACTCTTAAACAAATGAAGGTCATCTTTATTCGTTATCTTAAAATTAAGTGAAGAGCCTTCTACGATAAATATCTTTTTTCCGCATTTTTTTACCAACATTGATTCATCCGTTCCAAGAAAATTATCTTCTTTAGCTTTATAAAATGCTTTTCTAATATCTGTTCCATTAAATACTTGTGGGGTTTGAACGTAAAAAATTTCATCCCTATCCAAATATTTAGATACAAAATCAGTACCCTTTAGAAGAGTATCTTTTGATTTGATAGCCACAACAGAATTGCCATGTTCAATCGCAGCTTTAATAGCATCTTTAATAATCTTAGAAGAAACCAATGGTCTAACTGCATCATGAACCAATACTATATTATCGGAAGTTGGATTGATTAATTTAATGGCGTTTTCTACTGAGTATTGTCTTTCAGATCCAGCTTCAACTAAAAAAGATACTTTAGATAAATCATACTTTTTAATGATTTTTTGAAGCAGTTTAAAATAGAATGGATCGGCAGCTATAATTATTTCATCAATCTCTTTAATTTTTTGAAATGTGAGAAGAGTGTAAGCAATAATTTCTTTACCGAATATTTTAAGATATTGCTTTGGGAGCGGAGTATTAATCCGCTTCCCTAAACCGCCTGAAGGTATAATAACAGATATTTTCATATTATTTAATAAGCATGGCATCGCCATAACTTAAGAATCTATAATCTTCCTTTAATGCTTTTTTATAAGCTTTCATCAGATTATCATATCCGCCGAATGCTGCGGCAAGCATCATTAAAGTTGATTCGGGAGCGTGAAAATTAGTAATTAATCTTTTCGCTATCTTAAAATCATATGGAGGGAAAATAAATTTATCGGTCCAACCGTAATTGGCTTTTACAAATCCTTCTGCTGTAACACTGCTTTCAAGTGCTCTTGTAGAACTTGTACCGGTTACAAAAACTTTTTTCTTATCTTCTAAAGCTTTATTAATAATTTTCGCAGATTCATCAGGAATTTCAAAATATTCTGAGTCCATTCTATGTTTGGTTAAGTCTTCTACTTCAACCGGCCTAAATGTGCCTAAACCGATATGAAGAATAACCGGAACAATTTTAATCCCTTTTTTAGTAATTTTTTTTACTAATGATGGAGTGAAATGTAATCCGGCAGTTGGAGCTGCTACTGAACCGTCAATTTCTGCAAATATTGTTTGATATGAATTTCTGTCTTCAGGTACTGCATCTCTCTTTATATAAGGCGGTAGGGGAGTAAGTCCTATCTTTTCTATCGCTTTAAAAATATCACCGGCATCTTCATTAAATCTTACTGTCCTACCGCGTGAAGTTGTATTATCAATCACTTCGCACCATAGATTATCATTGAAATAAATTCTATTGCCAATTCTTACTTTTCTAGCCGGGTCAACTATCACATCCCAAATTTTTTCTTCTTTATTTAATTCTCTTAAAACAAAAACTTCAATTTTAGCATTCGTTCTTTCTTTTTTGCCATAAAGACGTGCCTGCATAACCTTAGTTTGATTAACTGCAATAACATCTCCCTTATCCATATAATCAGCAATATCAGAAAACAATTTATGTCCTATTTCGCCCGTGTTTTTATCGAGAACTAATAATTTTGCTGAATCGCGTGGTTCAACCGGAAATTTTGGTATAGAAGTTTTTGGGAGATTATACTTAAAATCTGACAGTTTCATTTTTTCTTCTAACATTATACACCTATATTCTCTTTAGTTAAAAAAATCGGGGAAGGAAAATCCCTCCCCG
>JALNXG010000034.1 GCA_023230485.1 Melioribacteraceae bacterium | reverse complement strand
TGTTCAGATCAATGATGATATGTTTGTACCTTATGTCTCATCACACGGGATACTTTCAAAATTACTTAAGTTGTAAACAACCAAAAAACTTGTGTAATAATCTCGGAATATATTATTTAGGAGGCTTATGAATCCAAAAGAATTTGAAGAATTAGTATGCGAACACTTTCGCAACAAAGGTTATAATGTAGAAGCAACCTCATACTGCAATGACTATGGAGTTGATTTATTTGCGTATAAGGGCAATGAAAAAATTGCTGTTCAAGCGAAAATGTATGGCGGTGGTTCGAGGAAGATAAATAGGCAAATGGTCATGGAACTTCACGGAGCTAAAGATTATTTTGACTGCACAAAGGCAGTGATTGCGACAGACGGGGCTTTGCTCCCTGATGCAATTGAAGTCGCCCGTAAACTAAAAATCGATATTATAAATATTGATTTTTCTGCAATTTTAACACCTCATGAAACAAAGTTAGATGACAAAACGTTTGAGAGTATTTGGGAACAATATATTATTCCACTTCAAGGGAAAACATTAATCAGGAGCAATGGAGAAACCAACAAAATTTTGAAAATAGATTGGAGCGAAGTCAAACGAATAACATCAAATGGTAATGAGGGAAAAATAAAAATCGAGATATTCAGATTGGCAATAAATAAACTCTTAGAAGAAGGTTCTATTACTCGTGATTATATTAATCAGAATTATGTTAGTAGAGCATCATCCGGTATTATTTTGATCTTATCTCAAGTTCCTTTTTTCCAGCTCACGAGCAAACCGACAGGACTAAAATATATTAAATGAAACACTAATTAACTAAAATAGAATTGTTAGTAGAGTTCTCATATATCATGGTTTCAAAGTAATTCATTTGTTAAAAATTATTTAATCTAGAGTTTCTCCGAATATTCCTAATCAAATAATTGAGTTCGTTCTTTTATTAATTCATATAGTTCCAAAGACCCGTAAGAACCACTATTCTCAACAACTTCTTTAACAGGAATTTTATTGTTATTAATTATTATTACGTCATGAATTGAGATTCTAACTAAAGGAATATTAAAAAGTAGATTAGTCAAATCTTTTACAAAATCATAAAAAGCACGTTGTTTCCATCTTGGCGCACCTACACCGTTAAAATTTTTTAATGAAGATGCTTTCCCGAACTGTTTTTCGCAACTATCATTACTCCATTTGCCCCCATAAGAACCGGCACTTATGCAAGCTTCTTCATAATACTTACAATAAGTTACATAACTCGATAAAGGAAACTTTGGTAGTTGTTCGTAGATGTTTGATTGAAGAGTAATATTGCGATATCGATTAAAATGCAATTGCTCATCTAATTCGAATGCAATTCCATCAATCTCGATATCCCACTTTCGAAGATTAATCGGGATTTCAGAAAGAATTCCACCCAAATTTTTATAAACATTTTTTACTTCTTCATAAAAAGTCGAATTCTGAATTACATCAAGGGTCGGATATGGTAAAGTACCGCTTGAAATATTTTTAGAAACCTTCTCAAGTTTTGATATCAAATTCTTTTCCATTTTCCCCATAAATTTTCCTTTATATAAAGTGACATCAATTGTGCACAATATCACAAGCCGATAGTTAGCTAATAATTTGTTGATAATTTAGAACAGGTGGATTGCGAATTTAATAATTATAACAACTAAATAAATTATTTTATAGGTACTTAAAAATAAATAAATAATATATAATTTTCATAGCTCAGAATAATACATATTGCCTTTCAAAAATATTATTCAGAATATTGTATAAATATTCTTATAAATGGTAATGTTAAAAAATCGATATAATTATGAATTTTCAGAAAATTAAAAAGAGAAATATTTGTGAATGTAAGGAGTTCAAAACTTTTTCAAAGGAAATAAATGGCTTTCATTTTCATCACAATTTCATTGAGTAGGTCAATTATTTGATAGATAATGAAATGGCTCTAATAACTTTAAAATCTGCTATTTCCCAATTGCCTAGTTATGATTAAGATTATCTATCTTTAATAGAAGACAAACTTATTATTCGTTAATGGCTATGCTTAATAGCTTAGATAAATGTCTTAATTCGGCGGATTTTTTTAATTTATACTGATAGTGAAACAGTATTTCATCAAAAAGTATAGTGCCAAGTGGACCCTTTTTATTATTTTGAAAATAATATTTGAAAGAGGAATAGTATAGATCACCATTTTTGGTTAGTTGAATTATTGGAATTTTAGATCTTACCATAAATTCGTAACCAATTCCATCATTAACATCGAATTTAGAATCCCATCTATCCGCAGAAGAGTTCAGTATAATAATAAATTCTTTCACTTGTTCTATCGTAAAAGGTATTGGATTAGATAAATCACAATCTGTCAAATCATTTACGTACAAAGAATTTTTTGATCGGGCTAATAATACATATGATAAAGTATCATTATCAACAGCAGAAATAACCCCAAGTTGTAATGAATATTTAGAATTTTCATCCATTATATTTTTAAAAACTGTTTTTGTGGTGCGATGAATAAAAGGTAAATTTGCTTCAGAATGATATAATATCGGCTCAATAGAACAACTTTGTAGAAAAAATAATAAAAAAAGAGCGGAAGAAGAAAGCAAATATGTTTTCATAAGAACCTTTAATATCTATTAAATATGATGATCAATTTATTATCTAAAAATAGCATAAAACTTTAGTTTAATATCAATAAATTATTAAAATATAACCAAAATAGTAAATTTTCAAAAAGCTAGTAATAATTGTATTCTAAATATAGTTATGTCTATAAACTACCATCTTTAATACTAATAATTATTTTAGATCATTGATCAAAATCTTAGTTACTAATATGTTTTTAACATTTAATAAGTATAAAAATTATTTAGGACTCTGCTTCTATATAAAACCTAATCTCTATGGTGTTACTTTATTCTCGATCTTGTGGATTAAGGTTTCGATTTGTTGCATGCCGGTTTGATATTTCTTTACTTCACCTTCGAGGCGATAAATTTTATATGATTCCCATGATTCTCGTCCACCCAATATCCAATTTATATCGCAGCCCAGTCGAAGTAATTTTGCTAATATTTTTGAACCGGGTTCTCGTTTGCCTGATATATATTGCTGTAATTGTTGAGGGGATATTTTCATTGCTTCGGCGAGTTTTTTTAATGTGCCATATTTCCTTTGAGCAAATAGGCGCATTCGTTCACCGATACCAATCTGGAATTTTTCATCATCGAATAGATCCAAAGATTCAGTTTGATCCACATCGAATAGATGTAATTCAAACTGGTAATCATCGATTATTTTTTTTATTTGAAAATAGAAGTCTTCTTCAATTTGTGGGCTTTCTTCTATGAGGTAATTAAATGTATTTGGTTTCATTCCTAATTTTTCTGCAATGATAATCGGTCTTATTCCAAGCGTATTCAACAAGTGTTTTATTTCTTCCTGCCTTGTCATTATAACCTCTTATCTTATGTGTATTCTAAGATAAGAAAAATAAAGCAAAATGTTAATAATGTCGCTTCATATTTTTAGTTTCATTATTTGTAATAATTAAATATCTTTGCAGCTTATGAAAATATTCAAGTACGAAGCAGTACATAAAAATATTTTAAAGCTCGCACTTCCGGCAATTGCCGGTTCGATTACGCAGATGATTGTATCTCTAGTGGATGCGGCAATGGTAGGGCGTTTAGATAATGCCGAATATTATTTAGCGGCAATGGGTTTAGGCGTACTTGCCACTTGGGCGTTAGTTAGTTTTTTCTCTTCATTAGCCACCGGTACTCATGTAGTTATTGCCCGCCGATTCGGTGCGGAAGATTACCCAAATTGCGGTAATGCATTAAATACCTCGTTAGTAATTTCAGTTCTTATTGGAATCGTAGTTTCTTTTTTTGGCGTGGTCTTCGCTTTTCAAATGGCACATTTCTTCGCTGTCGATAATCAAGTAGGGCAGTATGCAGGAGAATATCTTTATTTCCGTTTTATGGGTATTCCATTTTTCTTATTGACGGTTTCATATAGAGGTTTCTTTTTCGGAATCGGCAAGACGCATATTTTTATGTATTCGGCAATCATTGCGAATTTCATGAACATTATTTTTAACTATATTTTTATTTATGGAATGTTCGGAATCCCCGGTATGGGTTTAGCGGGTGCGGGGGTTGGTTCTACTATTGCTACATTCTTCGATTTTATGTTTTACTTTGTTATTTCATTACAGCCAATTTATAGAAAACGATATCAACTATTTTCTCATTTCCGATTTGTCAAAGAATATGCAATTTCAATAATCAGAATCTCTTTACCTGTATCACTTCAAAATATTTTTATATTAATCGGGTTCTTAAGTTTTATTGCGATTACAGGTCATATCGGAACTGTTGAGCAGGCGGCAAGTAACATCGTGTTTTCATCTTTGCTGATTTCGATAATGCCATGCTTCGGATTCGGTATAGCAGTGCAGACATTAGTGGGGAATGCTCTTGGCAAGGGTGATATTAAGCAGGCGAAAATGTTGGGATTAGAGACGAGTAAACTAGCGACGATTTATACTTTTATAGCAGGATTAATTTTTACAATTTTCCCGCGATATGTTTTATGGTTATTAACTAACGATCAGAATGTAATCGAAACAGCAGTGCCGGCAATGCGCATAGCAGGTGCGGGACAGGTGTTTTATTCTGTCGGTGTAGTCTTAGCGAATGGACTTCAAGCGGCAGGAAGAACAGTTTACGTAATGGTAGCCGAATCGATTCTTAACTGGTTTGTATTCGTACCGATAGCGTATCTGCTTGGAGTAGTATTAGATTTCGGTATTATCGGTGCTTGGTCAGCTCTTCCATTTTATGTAGTTCTTTATTCTGCAATTATATTCATAAAATATTATTATGGAGATTGGACTACATTTAAGAAAGTGTAGCCCATTTACTCCAATCCGATTACTGAAAATATTTTATATTTTTAGAAGCTTTGCATTAATTGCAACAATAATAGTGCTTAAAGTCATTAATCCCGCACCTAGAGCAGGGCTTAATAGTATGCCATAAGAAAATAAAACTCCGGCAGCAAGAGGAATGGCGACAACATTATAGCCGGTAGCCCACCATAGATTCTGAACCATCTTTTTATAAGTTGATTTTGCCATTGAAATAACGGAGACAACATCCTGCGGTTTATTTTTAATTAGAATAATATCAGCAGTCTCAATAGCCACATCAGAGCCGGCTCCGATAGCAATACCTACATCAGCTTGAGCCAATGCCGGAGCATCATTCACTCCATCTCCAATCATTGCCGTAATCAAACCTCTATCTTGCAGCCCTTTTATTTTTGATGATTTTGCTTCCGGCATTACTTCTGCAAAGTACTCATCCAATCCCAATTCCTTAGCGACAAATTCTGCGGTTTTCTTATTATCTCCTGTAATCATCATGCATTGAATATCCATCTCTTGCAATTTTGCGATAGCAGATCTTGAATCTTCTCTGATTTTATCTCCCAGACTTATTACACCAATTGCTTTATTTTCAATGACTAATATTACTGATGTATATCCTTTCTTTTGCAATTCTCCTACTACATTTTTATTGTATGATATATCATTTTCATCCGCATAATTAGGACTAACAATTAATGCTAATTTACCATTTACATTCCCTTTAACACCTTTGCCAGTAATCGATTCAAAATCTTGAATTTTATACGAATCTTTCGAAGCATCTTTAATCCCGGATGCAATAGGGTGTTGGGAATTAGATTCTAACGCTGCTGCATATTTTAGAATTTCATTTCTATCATATTCATCATCAAAACTTACTACATCAGTAACTCCGAATTTTCCTTCGGTTAGAGTGCCGGTTTTATCAAATACAACAGCGGTGATATTACGGGCATTCTCGAATGCTGTTCTATTACGGATTAAGAATCCATTTTTCGCTGCAATACCGGTTGATACTGCTACGACTAGTGGCACTGCGAGACCAAGAGCATGGGGGCAGGTAATAACCATTACTGTAACAGTTCTTTCGATAGCAAACGCAAAATTTTGAGTTGTAAAAAATTCCCAGATAAAAAATGTTATTACGCCTGCAAAAATTGCAATTAAAGTTAATATCAAAGCCGCTTTATTTGCTAAGTTTTGCGTTTTTGATTTACTTTCCTGTGCTTTATTTACAAGGTCAATTACTTTTGAAAGAAAGGTATCATTGCCAACTTGCTTAACTTCGATAGTGAGAGAGCCTTCACCATTAATTGAACCGGCTATAATTTTATCTCCTTTTTTCTTTGAAACGGGTCTCGATTCACCAGTCAACATTGATTCATTTACAGAAGAATTGCCTTCTATTACTTCGCCATCAGAGGGAATCTTTTCTCCGGGTTTAATAAGTATTTTATCATTAACGTTAATTTCGGTTAGTTCGACATCAATTATATCTCCATTCTCTGAAACTCTATGAGCAATATTAGGAAGCAGTTTCGCCAATTCTTCTAAAGCTCTTGAAGCACTAAGGATAGACCTCATTTCTATCCAATGACCCAGAAGCATAATATCGATAAGGGTCGCGAGTTCCCAGAAAAATCCATTCCCGCTATCTGCCAAAGCAATATAACTGCTATACACATACGAAACCGTAATAGCCACAGCAATTAAAGTCATCATTCCGGGCTGTTTCTTTTTTAATTCGGAATAGATTCCTTTGAGGAAAGGGAGCCCGCCATAAAAATAGATTATGCTGGAGAAAGCGAAGATGATGTAATTCTCTTGATTAAATTGCAGCGAATCTCTAAGACCCAATAGTGATTGAATCATAGTTGAAAGAAGAAGAACAGGGATAGTGAGAATTAGTGATACCCAGAACCGTTTCTTAAAATCTTCAATCATCATTTTGTGGTGCGAGTTTTTATTATGTCCGGCGTGTTCATCATTTGACATCCGATGCGAATGTTCACCTACTTTCCCGGACTTTTCGTGATGAGAGTGTTTATCTTCTTCGCCGGACTTTTCGTGATGAGAATGCATATCGTGTCCGGCGTGCTCATCTTGCTCATTCTTCATATCTTTTTGAGAATGATCATCATGCTCATTCTCCATTTCATTGTGAGAATGTTTGTTATCATTTTTATCTGTCATAGTTATCCCTCGTTAGTTATTAATTGTTCTTTTTTTAGTTCACGTTTTTTTATTGTAAAATAGATTGCAGGATAGACTGTTAATTCCATAATCATACTTGTTATAATACCCCCTACCATAGGAGCAGCTATTCTTTTCATCACATCAGAACCTGTACCTAGTCCAATGACAATAGGTAAGAGACCAAGAAGAGTTGTCATTACGGTCATCATTTTAGGTCTAATTCTTTTTACTGCACCTTCAAAAATTGCTTCACGCAGATCAGAGACTGAATTTAGCAGTTTATTCTTTTTAAATTTTTCATAAGCGATATCCAAATAGAGGAGCATCACTACACCCGTCTCGGCATCAACACCGAGAAGAGCGATTATACCGACCCATACGGCAACACTCAAATTGAAACCGGCTAGATAGAGATACCAGATTGCTCCTACCATTGAGAAGGGAAGAGCTAATAATACGATTCCGGTTTTCATCATTGATTTGGTATTCATATAAAGCAAAAGAATTACGATCAATAAAGTAAGCGGGATTACTAAAGTAAGATGTTTAGAAGCTCTTTCCATATATTCATATTGTCCCGACCATTTAATGGAATAGCCCGCCGGTAATTTCACTTTTTCGATTATTGTTTCCTTTGCAATTTTAATATACGAGCCTACATCGGTATCAGAATTAAGATCAATATAGACCCAAGTATTTGGGCGTGCATTTTCCGATTTTATCATCGGAGGACCTTTTTTAATTTCTATTGCACCTAATTGTTCGATCGGGATATTCCCTCCATTAGGCAGTGGTACTAAAACCCGTTTAATATCTTCAATATTATCACGATAGTCTCTCATATAGCGCAAATTTATTGGGTAACGTTCTAAACCTTCAATTGTTTTAGTAATGTTCATACCGCCGATAGCAGCCATAAATACATCCTGCACATCGCCGACCGTAAGACCGTAGCGAGCAATTGCATCTCTATTTATAACATAATCAATATAGTTACCGCCGACAGATCGCTCGGCATAAGCAGAACGTGTTCCGGGGATTGTTTTTGCCGCTTCTTCGATCTCTTTACCGAGTTCTTGAAGAATATTCAAGTCCGGTCCCGCTATTTTAATCCCAACCGGAGTTTTAATACCGGTGGAGAGCATATCGATACGAGTTTTTATCGGCATAGTCCAAGCATTTGTAAGACCCGGAATTTTAATAGCAGCATCCATTTCCTCAATTAATTTATCGGGAGTCATCCCATCGCGCCATTGATCGTTCGGCTTTAGTTGAATTGTAGTTTCAATCATTGTCAAAGGAGCGGGGTCTGTGGCTGTTTCAGCTCTGCCGATTTTTCCCATCACTGTTTCAACTTCGGGGAATGACTTAATTATTTTATCTGTCTGCTGGAGTAATTCTTTTGCTTTAGTAATAGATATACCCGGGAGTGTAGTAGGCATATAGAGAAGATCTCCTTCATAGAGAGGGGGCATAAATTCAGAACCTAATTTTGAGAAGGGGATTAGAGTAATTAATACAATAATTACGGCAGCACCCATTACCCACCAGCGGCGATTCATAACGAAATCGACAACAGGATGATAAATTTTGATCAAGAATTTTGTTATCGGATTATTCTCTTCTTTTTTCATTTTCCCGCGAACGAAATAACCGAGCAATACCGGAACGATGGTAACGGCAAGAATAGCAGCGGCACCCATTGCATAAGTTTTAGTAAATGCAAGCGGTTTGAAAAGTCTTCCTTCCTGCTGTTCGAGTGTAAATACAGGGAGGAAGGAGATTGTAATAACTAATAGAGAATAAAAAATTGATGGACCGACTTCCTTAGCAGATTCGAGAATCAATTGCCAATGCGCTCTCCTTTGCTCAGATGGTTTATCACCTTCTTCCGAAAGATGCTTATGGGCATTCTCCACAAGTATTATAGAAGCATCCACCATCGCTCCAATAGCAATAGCAATACCTCCGAGCGACATTATATTTGCATTAATTCCCTGAAGTTTCATTATCAAAAATGAAATAAGGACTGCCGTGGGAAGAGTGAAGATTGCTACGAACGAACTTCTAAAATGAAGTAAGAATGCAATTATTACTAAAGCAACTATTATCCCTTCTTCAATCAACTTATCGGATAAATTATCAATTGCACTTTCAATTAGTTTTGAGCGGTCATAACCCGAGACAATTTCAATATCCGCCGGTAGTGATTTTTTCAATTCAGCAATTCGTTCTTTCACTTTTTCAATAACAGTAAGAGCATTTTCTCCGAATCGAATTAATACAATTCCGCCGACTACTTCACCTTCACCGTTCCATTCAGCGATACCTCTTCTAAGGTCAGGACCAATATTAATATGAGCCACATCGCCGAGATAGATAGGAGTCCCTGAATTTGCCGAAACTCCAATTGCAACTTTCTTTAGATCATCGATACTTTTAATATAGCCAAGACCCCTGACCATATATTCCATTTCACCAATTTCGAGAAGACGACCGCCGACATCGTTATTGCTTCTTTGAATTGCCATTCTCACTTTTTGAAGCGGGATATTATAAGAAGCTAATATAGTAGGGTCTATATTTACCTGATATTGTTTTACGAATCCACCTACGCTCGCAACTTCGGCAACTCCCGGAATTGAGGTCAATTCATACTTCAAAAAGAAATCTTGAATCGAACGTAATTCTTGAAGATTTTTTGTTTTTGATTTAAGAACATATTGATAAACCCATCCCAAACCGGTGGCATCAGGACCAAGCTGTGGGTTAACTCCTTCAGGCAAAACTCCGCGCAATGAAGATAAATATTCCAATACTCTGCTTCGTGCCCAATAAATATCAGTGCCATCTTCGAAAATAATATAGACCATTGAATAGCCGAACATCGAATAGCCTCGGACGTCCTTAGCATAAGGGACTGAAAGCATTTTAGTCGTAAGGGGATAAGTAACTTGATCTTCTACTATACGCGGACCTTGTCCCGGATATTCTGTATAGATAATAACCTGCACATCGCTAAGGTCGGGGATAGCATCAATTTTAGTATTATATACAGCCCAAATTCCTGCAACAATAATTGCAGAAGTAAATACAATTACTAAAAATTTATTATTTATTGACCATTCAATTATTTTAGCTACAAAGCCATCATTATTATTATCACCGGAATGCATTAATACTCCTACTTTACTTTAAAACCATTATCGATTAAATTTTTCTTTACAGCTTCAATACTCATTTCCATTAGTTCCATACCGCAGATGGGGCAATCTCCCGGTTCATCCGAAATTACATTCCAATCCATCATATCTTGATATAATTTCCCATCTTTATTTTTGTCTATCATTTTTAGATCGATTATACCTGTTCTTACTATCGATTCTTCTTTTCTAACTTCTTTGGGTTTATTATTAGAAGTCATCGGTTCATTATTTTTATTATCCTTCATTTCCATAGCCGGTTTTTCTTTTTCTATTTCTTTCCCAACTTCTTTTTTCGGTTTCGATCCTGATTTCGAATTATCGGAAGTAAATTGATTTACCGCAGTTCTAAGATTACTTTCTGAATCGATTAAAAATTGAGCTGAAGTTACGATCTGATCTCCTTCACTTAATCCGTTTAATACTTGGTAGTAACCATCAGAATAATCACCGAGTAAAACATTTTGCGGTCTGAACCTTCCTTCACCTAATGCAATAATTACGATATCATTTTTACCGCTTCTAATAATTGCGTTTTCAGGAGCTACTAAGGCATTATCTAATTCTTTTCCCATTATAGTTACGTTAGCAAGCATATCGGGTTTAAGTTCTCCATTATTTTTTACGTCAATACGAACTTTAACTGTGCGAGTTTTTGGTTCGATAGTCGGATAAATAAAAGATACTTTTCCGTTGTAAATCACACCCGGTTTAAAGTTGAATTTTATTTCAGCTTTAGTGCCGAGACTTAATTTGGATAATTCAAATTCATAAACATCTGCCATCAGCCAGAGAGTATTTAAATTAGTTATCTGAAGAAGAGGCATACCGGGATTAATTTTTTGCCCTTCTAAAACATTCTTAGATATTACTGTTCCGGTTTGTTGAGCATAAAGAGTAACGTAAGTTTTCACATCTTTTGAATTCATCAGTTTCTTTATATCCGAATCAGGCATTTCCAATAGTTGTAATTTCTTAACTGAGTTTTTTATTAACTCATCTCCGCTTTTTAGAATATCTTGAATATCGCTATTGCTTATAGATTGTTGATAGGATACAGCACTCAAAAGCTCCTGCTGTGCAACTACTAATTCAGGGGAGTAGATTTCCATTAATTTATCCCCTCTATTAATGCGTTTGCCCACATAGTTGACGTATAATTTTTGTACGAATCCATTTACACGTGTCGTTACTATATATTCTTCAGTTTCATTTGTAGTAAGCACTCCATTCGTAGTAATTATATTCCTAATTTTTCTTTTAACTACCTTTTCTGTTTTTACATTAATATTCTGAATAACAGTCGGGCTAATTTTTACGGTTCCATCAGATGCAGCCTCGTCGTTATAAACAGGTACATAATCCATTCCCATTTCATCTTTACGCGGGTATTGGGAAGTAATGGTCGGGTCCATAGGAGAACGATAATAAATTATTTTTCTTTCACCCGAATTGCTATTAGAAGAATTAGAACCTTGTTTAGGGACTAATTTCATTCCGCAAATAGGGCAATTGCCAGGTTCATCCATAATTATATCAGGATGCATACCGCAAGTCCAGAGCTGATGATCGGAACTATTGTGATTATGAATTCCGCTTCCATTATTGTAGAAAATAAAATATCCCGCTGTTATTAAAACTATAATCGAGATTATTCCGATTAATAAAAATTTCTTACTCATACAACTACTCCGCTTATTTTATTATTTGTGATACATTGGTTCCTGTTAAGAATTCTATTTGAGATAATTCTTTTAGATAATTTATTCTTATTGAATAAAGGTTGAGTTCAATTTCATAAAGCTTATTTTCTGCATCGAGTACGTTTATAAAATCGCTATCCCCAACTTGGTAATTGATTAAAGAAGATTTTAGTGATTGCTCTGCTTGAGGAAGAAGACCTTCTTTAATAAGTTCTTCTCTCTTTTGAAGTTCATTTATTTTTGATATTGAAGTGCCGATATATCGATCGATTAATTGGATGGAAGTTTGATATTGATTCTCATACATTATTTGAGAAAGACGAGCCTCTTCGATTTTTGCGGATGTTTTCCCGCCATAATTTAATGGGAGAGAGATACCCACAATAAATGAGAGGAAATCATTTTGAGGCATACCGGTTTTAGCAAGTTCATCTCGCTGTGAGTATTGAACCGAGAAATTAAAGTTTGGATATTTGTCATATTTAGAGAGGTCTTCCATCAAAATTGATTTTTCTTTAGCAAGAGAAATTCCTTTTAAGAAAGGGCGATTTTTAAGAGCATCTGATTTAATTTCATTGAAATTAAGTGGAGCATCTTTTATCTCCGGTATCGAATCGGTTTTAATATTCTCAAAAGGTTCTTTAAATAAATATGAATTAATAATTGCGAGACTGCTATTTTCTTTCCCTTTTAATTCTTCTATTCTTTCTTGAATTTTCGTTAACGCCACTTCTACTTGAATTAGATTCTGCTGCGATGCTTTTGAAACAGAGTATTTTGCACGAATGATATCTGCAATATGTTCAAGTAGTTTTTTACTTTTTAATGATATCCGAATTGATTCTCGAGAAAGAATTAAATCGTAATATGCTTTTCTCACATCATTTATTATTTCATTAATCGCATCATCAATCTCCTGTTGATTAATATCGATATCGATTTGGCTTGCCTTTGCTGCTTGACTTAGTTTACCCGGAAAAGGCACTGCCTGACTGAGTCCTATAATTTTTGCGGTCATAGGTTCTTGAGAAAGGGAGAATGAATTTACGGGTAGATTTGCAATTCCGAGTGATAGCATCGGATCAGGCAAATTGGATACTTGTGCAATTTTAGTTTCTGATATCGATTTTTTGCTTTGAAGAAAATTCACTTTTGGACTTAACTTAATTGCTTCATTGACATATTTATTTAATGATGAATCTGCACTTTGAGCGAATAAGTTAATTGTAGTGTAAAATAAAAAAAGAAGTAAGAGCTCTTTTTTCTTCATAAATATTTCCGGGCTTATTATTGAATTATTTTTATTAGAATTAATAATTCAAGAAGTGTGCCTAAAAAAAGGGGGATTTACAGCTCAAAAAGATATATTAACCGTTATAAATATTTAAGAAATTAAAACAATTTAAAAATATTTAAAAGAATTATTTCTTAGATAATTGATAAATATCGATTTTAGAATAGAGAGTCGGAAGGGAGATACCAAGAATTTTTGCTGCTTCCGGCTTATTCCATTTTGTAAATTCAAGAACATTTTTGACATGTTTAGATTCTACTTCGGCGAGTGAAAGATTCACTGAAAAATCAGATTGTTCATTTAGATTATTATTTAATAAGATATTTTCTTCTAAGATAATATCGCTATTAGTCATTACGACCGCCTGCATCAAACTATTTTCCAATTCACGAACGTTGCCTGTCCAATTATGGTTCATTAATTTCTTCATTGCTCCATTAGAGACAGTTAAAACATTTTTATGCAATTCATTATTTATTTTTTGTAATAGATAATTAATTAAAAGAGGGATATCGTCTATTCGTTCTCTTAATGGAGGGAGTTCAATTTTAACTACATTCAAGCGATAGAATAAGTCTTCACGAAATTTATTGTCGCGGACTAATTGTTCAATATTTCTATTTGTAGCGGTGATAATGCGGGCTTTCATCGGTATAATAGTTTCTCCTCCGACCCGTTCGAATTCTTTTTCTTGAAGAACTCTAAGAAGTTTTACTTGAAGGTGCTGCGACATTTCCGAAATTTCATCTAAAAAGATGGTACCATTTGCGGCGAGTTCAAATTTACCTTTCTTAGTGCGATCCGCACCGGTAAATGCTCCTTTCTCATGTCCGAATAATTCACTTTCAAGAAGTGATTCTGTAATGGCTGTACAATTAACAGCGACAAACGGATCATTTTTAGTTATACCGCTATAATGAATTGATTTAGCAACAATTTCTTTACCCGTACCGCTTTCGCCTTGGAGTAGAACAGTTACTTTACTCGAAGATACCTGTCCGATAATTTTATAAACATCAATCATTAATTTAGATTTACCAATTATTTTACGATTAGGAGAAAAATCTTTCGCAGCTTCGCCTATTAAAGAATCGATTCTTTCGGAGAGCATTTTAGATTCTAATGCACGCTCAATAGTAACTTTAAGACGATCAATATCGAGCGGTTTCTCTAAATAATCATACGCACCATTCTGCATTGCATCGATTGTAGTTTGCATTTCATCGTGAGCAGTAATAATTATAACCTTAGCAGCAATTTCTAAGTCTTTAAGTTTTTTTAGGAGTTCCAATCCGGTAAGATGCGGCATCCTAATATCAGATATTATTAGGTCGGGCTGATGCTTAAGGATTAATTCATAACCTATTAATCCATCTTCAGCAGAAAGAGTGGCGTATCCCAACCGTTTCAAATAATTTAAAAGAGTTTTCCGGATTGATTCGTCGTCATCAATTACTAGTATGTTTTCCATTTTCTATTGGTAGTTTAATTTGAAAAATAGTTTCACCCGGTTTTGAAGAGATAAGTTCCAATTCACCATTATGCTGTTCGATGATTCTTGCAGAAATGGATAGACCTAATCCTGTCCCGGATGCTTTATTTGTATAGAAAGGGTCGAATATATGATCAACATTAGTTATACCTTTACCATTATCAACTATTCTAATATAGATAAATTCACTATCGTTAAAATTAGTGATCGCGATCATCCCCTCGTTTTGAATAGCTTCGATAGAATTTTGAAATAAGTTAAGAAAAACTTGTTTGAATTTATCCGGGTCGATAAATATTTCTGAATTATTAGAATTATTAGAAAAGTGAATTAACTTATTCGACTCATTAGAATTAGCTTGGCTTATAACTTCACCAATAAAATTATGCAAACTTATTTTATCTAAAGAGAGGGGAGCGGTGCGTGAAATTTGCAGCACTTCCTTAACTAATTTATTAAGGCGATTAACTTCTTTACTTATTATTTCAATTGATTCTTTATCTTCCGGTTCTAAGTCATTTGATTTAGAGATCATATCGATATTCATTTTAATGGAAGTTAAGGGTGTTTTTATTTCATGCGCTATTGTAGCGGACATTTTACCGAGTGAAGCTAATTTTTCTGAACGAATAATTTCCGATTCAAGTTTTTTTCTTTCGGTGATATCGATCTCTATGAATAGATATCCTTTTGGAATTGATTCGGTTGTGGAAATTTTTGTAACGGAAAGCAAAACGAATTTATTTTTTTGATTATCAAACGATTTAATCTCTACTTCATTTATATAGATCGATTCCTTGTTTACTTTTTCAATTATCGAATTAAAGAGGGGCAGTGAATATCTGAATTGAAGAAATTCGATCGATTTTTTCTCATCTAATGATTCATTTAATCCTATCATATTATAAAATTGATTATTAGCTTCAGTTACAAAAAAATCAGAATCGACAATAGCAATTGCCGCTAAAGATTTTTCAAATGCATTAAGAAGTACCGAAATTCTTTCTTCCCTTAATTTTAATTCAGAGATATTACTGCTAAGAGTAAATGCCAGTTTATTAAATGCATTCGAGAGTTCACCAATTTCATCATTAGATTGGATATCTGAGCGAGTTGAATAGTCTCCTTCTTCAAATTGAAGAACTTTATGCGTAAGGAGTGAGACGGGATTAGCAATTAAACGCGATATAATAAATGACATGCTGATGCTTACTAATAGCCCGATAAAAATACTGATAATGAAAAATCTAATCATTTCCTGATTAGAATTAATATTGAAAACAATTCTACCTAATGGAATTTGGATTACTAGGATAATAATAGGAACTACGATTAAAGCCGAGAAAATTATTTTTTTATTTAGACTGAAACTCAATACCTTTTTAATGGTATTCGGGAACATATTATATCTTGCTATGGCAAAAGATGTAAATGAAATAAAACCAAATAGGAATGCGATTGGACTAATTTCGACGAGGTAATAAAAACCGAGTACCCAAGGCAAAAACAGACCGAAGACGAAAGTAGCAATATTTGTAATTATCAAGCCAAAGAGATAAACTAAAATTTGATTTCGTTCGATTGGTTTGGGGTGGTTTCTTATTTTACCAATTATGATTATAACATTATAGATGACTAATAAAATATACCATAGAAGGAAAAAAGGATATAGCGAAGAAAAAGAAACGGAAAAATTATGAATATGAGAATGGGATTCATTAATAAGTTTATCGCTCCATAATAGAATTAGGAGAGTCAAAGAGGGAATAAAAATAAGAAGACCTCGCAATAAACCGAACTCTTTTGGTTGTGGATAGTTCCATGAAAAAAAGGTAAGTGATACCAAAATCATAAGTAATAATGAATGGCAAGAAATATCAAGAGCGGTCAGGTTACTTGTAGGCATAAAAACAAAATGAACCGTATGTGATATCAGATAAGCGATTACTAATATTAAAGTAATTATAAATAGCTGCGAAGTAACTGCTTTTTCAGAACGCAAATAAACAGTTATAATCAATCCGATTGCGCCAATAAAAGAAGCAAGAAGAAATAATATTTGAGTAAAATTATAAATCATTAAAATATTCTTATCGTATAAAGGGTTAATATAGTTATTTTTTATTGATATTTTCTAATGGAAGAAATTAACCCAATATCTAATCCGATATCTAAATCTAGTACTAATAAGGAAGTTATTATTTTTTAATAATAAATTACTTGACATTATTTGCGGTATAAGATATATTACTCGTATGAAAAAGTACGCTATTCAAATCTCTCTTTTCGTTTTACTTTTCGCAGCAATTAATTTTGCGGGTGCGGAGTTATTGAAATTTACTGCACGCAGTGTAAGCGGGAACGTTGTACTTAATTGGCAGACTTTGAATGAAACCAACCTTAAATTTTATGTTGTAGAAAGAAAAACAGTAAGCGGTGGTTTTGTAGAAATTGCAACAGTAGAAACGCGGGCTGACAGGAATTATGAATATACAGATGCCTCCGCGTTTAAGGCAACTGACTTACTTTATGTATATCGTCTTAAGATAGTTGATAACGATAATTCAGTCTCATATTCAGGTGAAGTAACAGTTCATCATAATGTATCGAGTGTAAAAAGAACTTGGGGTTCGATAAAAGCACTTTTTAGATAGCCCTTCTTTATTTTATCCAAATGGTAAAAACTTCTATACCAATATATCTGGCTTCAAAATCTCCAAGAAGAAAAAAACTTTTAGAGCAAGCCGGTCTTAAATTTAAGCAAGTCAGTTTTGAGCTTGAAGAAGAGATTTTAGATAGCGAACATCCAATTAAGACAGTAAAAAGATTAGCAGAACATAAACTCTCTCCGGCAATTGAATCGATCAAGAAAGGAATTATTATTACTGCGGATACTATCGTAGTGCTTAATAAAGAGATTATCGGTAAGCCTAAGAATAAAAAAGATGCCGAGCAGATCCTTGCTAAATTAAGCGGCAATTCTCACTTTGTATATACGGGATTCGCATTATATAATACCATAACAAAAAAGAAATTCGTATCTTACGAGAAGACTAAAGTTACATTCAAGAAATTATCAGAGAAAGAAATTATTGATTATATTAAAACCGGAAGTCCGATGGATAAAGCCGGAGCCTATGGAATCCAGGATGATTTCGGTGCAGTATTCGTAAAAAGAATCAATGGGTGCTATTATAATGTGGTCGGATTACCACTACCAAAACTATATGAATCTTTACAACAATTCTTAAAGTAAATTATTAAATTGAAATTCAAATATAACTAAACTATAAAAATCGGAGTAACAATGCCGCGTTATAAAAAAATCAAACTTCCAACAGAGGGTGAAAGAATAACTATTCAAGGTGATAACTTAGTAATTCCTGATCAGCCGATAATTCCATTTATTGAAGGTGATGGAACCGGTCCGGATATCTGGAATGCTTCTAAATTAGTTTTTGATGCAGCAGTAAAAAAAGCATATAAGGGAGAGAGAAAATTAGTTTGGATGGAAGTATATGCAGGTGAGAAAGCGGTAAAAGTTTATGGAAAGAATCAATGGCTTCCACAGGAAACGATTGATGCGATTAAAGAATTTGTTGTTGCCATAAAAGGTCCACTTACGACACCGGTTGGCGGGGGCATTAGAAGTCTTAACGTAGCGCTTCGTTTAGAGCTTGATCTTTACGCATGCGTTAGACCTGTGAAATATTATTCAGGCACTCCGAGTCCTGTAAAACGTCCGCAGGATTTAGATGTTGTTATTTTTAGGGAGAATACCGAAGACGTATATATGGGTATAGAATTTAAAGCAGAATCAAAAGAAGCAGTTAGCTTAATAAAATATATAAATAAGAAATTCGACAAAAATATTCGCACCACTTCGGGTGTAGGGATTAAACCGATAAGCAAATTCGGTACAGAGAGATTGGTAAAGAAAGCAATTGAATTTGCGATTGAGAATAAGAAAAAGAGTGTTACCTTAGTACATAAAGGCAACATTATGAAATTTACAGAGGGTGCTTTTAAGGAATGGGGATACGAGACTGCAAAAAAATTCTTTGCTAATGAAACAATTTCGGAAGATGAGTTGTGGAAGAGCTTCAACGGCAAGATGCCGGAAGGTAAAATCTTGATAAAAGACAGAATTGCAGATTCAATGTTTCAGCAGGTGCTATTAAGGCCTGAGGAATATGATGTATTAGCAACACCAAATTTAAATGGAGATTATCTCTCCGATGCATGTGCAGCGCAGGTTGGCGGACTCGGGATTGCGCCGGGAGCGAATATGAGTTACCATTATGCAGTATTTGAAGCCACACATGGAACAGCACCAAAGTATGCAGGTTTAGATAAGATTAATCCCGGTTCGGTAATACTATCGGGAGTAATGCTTCTTGAATATCTGGGATGGAAAGAAGCAGCAGCAATGATTGAGAAAGCAATCACCAAAACGATCAAATCAAAAGTAGTAACTTATGATTTTGCTCGATTGCTCAAAGGTGCAAAAGAAGTAAAATGCTCCGCCTTTGCCAAGGAAATCGTCAAAAATATGAAATAGGAATAAACATATTTAGACACGGTTATCCTTGATTTTAGAGCATTACAGTATTATTTTAATAAAACATTTATAAATACAAATGGAGGTTATTATGAGAGAAGAAAATGGTGTAGCAAAAGGATTATTTATCGGTTTATTAACCGGTGCAGCCCTTGGTTCAGTTATAGCTCTTCTTTATGCTCCGAAGTCCGGTAAAGAATTTCGCTCGGATATTAAATCAAAATCGAAAGATTTATTGGATGACGCAGAAGAATATATAGAACAAGCCAAGGACAAAGCCACACAATTAATCAATGACGGAAAAAAAAAGTCTGATAGATTAGTTGCAGAAACAAAAGTTAAGGTAGATGCTTTAATATCAGAAGCAGAAGATATCTTAACAGATGCGAAAGGGAAAGCGGGTATATTCGTAGATTCGAGCAAAAGTAAAATAGAAAAAGAGAGCGAAAGACTAAAAACAGCAGTTAAAGCAGGCGTAGATGCATATAAATCAGAGAAAGCATAAACGCTATGAATGTGCTTGATATATTTTTAATAATATTAGCATTATCTGCTTCGGCATTGTGTATCTTCACTATCTACTACCTCAAAAAGGTAGTAGATAGAATAGAAAAGATGCAAGAAGATATCAGCAAATTAGTTGATACGGCATTACCGGTATTAGAGAATTTGAATGATGTACTTGATAAATCAAACAAGATAGTAACCGGGGCAGAATATTATTGGGATGAAATAGAGAATACAATCGAGAAGGTACGTGATAAGATTACACATTTTGTCCCATTTTCATTTCTCCAAAGTCAGGATTTTCCGGCAGGCGATCTAATTACAAATATGAGAGCTTTGTATAAGGGCATCACAACTTTCTGGAGTCGATATAAAAACAAGTAATCAATTTATTTAATAAGTGTATTTGTAAGGAGATTTAACGTTGAAAGAGTATAATCCTGAGAATATCCGCAACATTGCGTTTGTAGGACATGGCAGCAGTGGTAAGACTTCAATCGCTGAAAATTTATTATTTCAAGCCGGCGAAATTAATCGTATCGGCAGAATCGAAGAAGGCAACACAGTAGCAGATTACAATCCGAACGAAGTAGAGCGCCAAATCTCTATTTCTCTTGCACCGCTTCACTTAGAATGGAACAACACTAAAGTAAATATCATTGATACACCCGGCTTTCCAGATTTTATAGGTCAGGTAATTGCAGGGTTACATGTTGTTGATACTGCAATATCTGTAATTAAAAGTGCCGAAGGAATTGAAGTATCAACCGAACAGACATGGGGATTTATAAAAGAAAAGGCACTGCCATCTGCTGTTATTATTAATAAGTGCGATAGTGAACATTCAAAATATTTCGAGACTTTAGAGCAAGCAAAAGAATTATTAAGTAATGATATTATACCTGTAACGTTTCCTGCAAAAGAAGGTTTAGCTTTTGATTCAGTTGTAGATTTACTAAAAATGAAATTAGTTACTTATGGCGAACCGGGGACAAAAAAAGCAACTGAATCTGATATTCCAGCGGATCTAAAAGAGCAAGCAGATAAACTCCGTGAAGAACTTATTGAAAAGATTGCCGAATCTGATGAAGCGTTAATGAATAGATTCTTTGAAGAAGGCACTCTAAATGATGAAGAATTAAAAGGCGGATTAAAGAAAGCAATTATTAATCTTGGATTAATACCGGCATTTGCATTCTCGGCATCGAAAGGTGTAGGATTAAATTCATTTTTAGATTTCACGGTAAATTACTTACCGGCTCCTTCCGATCGAACTGCAGCAATTGCTATTAATAAGGATACAGATGCAGAAGTTGAAATTAAATGTGATCCAAATGGCGAACCTGCATTATTAATTTTCAAATCGCTTTCGGAACAGCATGTGGGTGAGCTTTCTATTTTCAAAGTTTATTCAGGTTCATTACATCCGGGTCTCGATATTCTAAATACTCGCAAAGATAAAACCGAAAGACTTGGTCAGTTATTTGTGCTAAATGGAAAGAATAGAACAGACGTAAGTTCATTAAGTGCAGGGGATATCGGTGCGGTAGTAAAATTAAAAGATAGTCATACAGCTGATACACTTTGTTCAAAATCACTGAATGTATTATTACCTGAATTAGCATTTCCTAATCCGGTATATCGTGCTGCAATTAAACCGAAATCAAAAGGTGATGAAGATAAAATTTCGTCTGGATTACATACAGCGCATGAAGAAGATACAACTCTTAACGTTAGATTTGAACCTGAATTAGGTCAAACAGTAGTTTCAGGTCAGGGTGAATTACAATTATTATTAGCAGTAAAGATGTTAAAAGACCGATATGGTGTGGATGTTGAATTAATCGAACCAAGAATTCCATATAGAGAAACAATTAAAGCAGTTTGTGAGAATGCTGAATACAAACATAAAAAACAATCTGGTGGACGCGGGCAGTATGGACACGTTGTATTAAAATTAGAACCACAGCCAAGAGGCACAGGTTATGAATTTGTAGATGCGATTGTAGGCGGAGTAGTTCCGGGTAGATTTATTCCGGCAGTAGAAAAGGGTCTTACAGAAATTATGGCAAAGGGTGTACTTACAGGAAGTAAAGTAATAGATGTAAAGGTTACTCTATTTTTCGGTAGTTATCATGATGTGGATTCAGATGAAGTATCCTTTAAGATAGCTGCTACAATGGCATTCAGAAAAGGATTCCAGGATGCAAAACCAATCATATTAGAACCGATTTATGATATCGATGTAAAGATACCGAAAGAGTTCATGGGTGATGTAATGGGTGATGTATCAGGAAGAAGGGGTAAGATATTAGGAATGGATTCGGATGAGAATTATCAGATTATTAAAGCAAAAGTACCTCTCTCTGAATTATACAGATATTCTACTCAATTGCGTTCATTAACACAAGCACGCGGAACACACTCAACGCAATTCTCGCATTACGAAGAAGTACCGAAAGACGTTCAACAGAAAATTATTGACGAATATCAAAAATCAAAAGAAGCTGAAGAATAAATTAAAAAGGGCGGCAATTAAATGCCGCCCATTTATATTATGGAAAAACTCTGGTCACCTTGGCGCTCTGCCTATATAGATTCATTCAAATCAGAAAAAACTGAAAACAACTGTATCTTCTGCAATGCAATTAGTGAAGATATTACTTCAGATAATTCTCTGCTTATCAAAAATTTTGAGCATACACTCGTGATGCTAAATCTTTACCCTTATAATAGCGGTCATTTATTGATTGTACCTAAAAGACATACATCAGAATTCCTTACCTTTACTCCGGAAGAACTAATGGAAGTAAATAATGTAACTAAACATTCAATTGCGGCATTAAAGCAAATAATGAATCCGCATGGATTTAATTATGGTGCTAATTTGGGAAGTGCTGCGGGTGCGGGAATTGCAGATCATATCCATTTCCATATAGTACCGAGGTGGAATGGGGATTCTAATTTTATGCCTGTCCTTGGCGAAGTGAAAGTAATTTCACAAGACTTACTTGCTACTAAGAAAAAATTAATAGAAGCTTTTGCGAAACTCTAAAAGAATTTTAATAGCACCAAATTCCTTCAAAGAATGTGCAGATTCTTCCGAAGTATCTTTGCTCATTGCAAAAACCTTAAAAGAAAAACTTTCATCTAATCTTGATAAATATAGTTATCAATTACTTCCGCTCTCCGATGGGGGTGATGGATTCTTAAGTGTAATAGCATTATCGAAGGATATTCAATTCCTAAAATTTACTATACCGAATACACTTCTTAATTCACAAATAACAGTTGAAGTCGCATACAGTGTGAATGAAAAGATAGTATATATTGAATCTGCAAAGACGATAGGTATAAGTTTAGTGCCGAAAGCCGAAAGAGAAATAATGAAGATGTCATCTTATCCAATGGGATTACTCATTCTCGAATTAATTAATAAGAAGAAATTTGGAGAGTTAGATTTTGATAAAATTGTAATTGGTATTGGCGGTACGGGAGTAAATGATTTCGGTATCGGGATGCTTTCTGTTTTTGGTTTATTATTATTGGATACCTTGGGTAATCAATTGAATCCGTTACCGGAAAAATTTGAAGGAACGGCTAATATTGTTTTACCTGAAATTCCGAATGATATAAAGTTTGAGATAGTGGTAGATAGCATCAATCCACTAACCGGTGAAAAAGGTGCTTCATTAATTTATGGACCTCAAAAAGGTGCAACAATAAATGAAGCAAGGGCTTTAGATGAATCATTTATAAAATTATTAAAAATATATGAATCGTATGGGATTCAGAGAGATGATCTTGTAGGGGCGGGTGGTGGAATAGCGGCGGCATTCCAATTATTTTTTAATGCAGTTAAAATTGATGCTAAATCTTTTATTAATGATTATTTATATTTGGAAAGGGCAATTTCAGAATCTGACTTAGTAATTACCGGGGAAGGAAAAGTAGATAATCAAAATGAGTTTGAAAAGGCAGTAGGAATTATAATTGATTCTGCAACTAAGCAAAATAAAGAAATCGTATTAATCTGTGGCATAGCAGAAAATATTGCTTCGAGCGAGGGAATAACCGTTATAGAAATGAGTAAGTTTTTTAATTCAATAGAGGGATCGATCTCGAATTGGAAAGAGGGGATAGAGAAATCGATCGATAAAATGTTATCTTCAATAGAAATGTTTAGGGGAAAATAGATGGAACAAAAATTTGAAAAATTGGAATCGATCAGGGTTCCTGAATTAGATGCAATACTTGGAGAGCCATTCAAAGTTTTAGATGATGGATTCGTGAGAGTAGTGGATTATATGGGATCTGATCAATCGATAGTTCAGGCGGCGAGAGTATCATATGGAAGCGGAACGAAAAAAATCAGAGAGGATAAGGGATTAATTCGTTATCTTCTCCGTCATCATCATACCACTCCACTTGAGATGTGCGAGATAAAGCTTCATATAAGAGTCCCGATGGATTGCTGGAGGCAATGGATTAGGCATCGTACGGCTAACGTAAATGAATACTCAACACGTTATTCGCTTGCAATCGATTCAGCGCAGATGACCGGAGCGAATGAATGGCGTAATCAATCAATATCTAACCGTCAAGGAAGTGAAGGTTATATTGATGAGATTGTCGGTATAGAATTTTCTAATCAAGAAAAAGATTTGCACGAACTTTCCAAAAAAGTTTATAATAATAGAATCAATGCCGGAGTGGCGAGAGAGCAGGCGAGAAAAGATTTACCGCTTTCGACATATACCGAAGCATATTGGAAAATTGATCTTCATAATCTTTTACATTTTCTTCGTTTAAGATTAGAGACGAATGCACAGTTGGAGATTCGGAAATATTCGGAAACGATTGCGAATGAGATCGTAAAGAAATGGGTCCCGATTGCATGGGGTGCATTTGAAGATTATCAGTTGAATGCATTATCTTTTTCAGGACTTGAATTGGAGTTATTGCGCTATATTAATTCGGGTGATTTTACAGGTGCAGTTTTAAAAGCGGAAAGCTATGAATGGCTTGGAAGAAAAGATGACGGATCATTAAAACAGAATTTAGAGCGAATGGAATTTGAACAAAAATTAGAAAAAATAAATATATCTATCCCTTGGAAATAATAATTATTACAGCCGCCGCATCCAATGGTGCTATTGGTAAGAATGGTGCACAGCCATGGTATTGTAAAGAAGAATTAACTCACTTTATAAAGACCACAATAGATTACCCTGTGATTATGGGTTCGGTTACTATGAAGGAGATTAATAATCCATTATCAGGGAGAGAAAACTTAGTACTCACTTCGAAATCCCATAAAGATGATGCTACCGGATTTTTATATTTTAATTCAATGGGAAATGCTATATCTTACTGTAATGATAAGGATTATAAGAAATTGTTTATAATCGGCGGGGAATCTGTTTATAAATTAGCGATGGAGATTGCTGATAGAATCGTCATTTCAATTATGGATTTTGCGTTTGAAGGGGATCGATTTTTCCCTGAAATAGATTTGAATAAATGGGTATTAGAAAAAGAAGACAGAAGAAAAAATTTTGTTATTTATGATTATAAGAGAAAAGTGTAAAAGTGCAAAAAATTAAGATACTGCCTGAATATATTTCAAATAAAATTGCAGCGGGTGAAGTTGTAAACCGACCTGAATCAGTTGTAAAAGAATTAATGGAAAACTCAATTGATGCTAATGCTACATCGATTGAAGTAGTAATAAAGAACTCGGGTAAGAATTTAATACAGGTAATTGATGATGGCGAAGGGATGTCGGATGAAGATGCGATTCTATCAGTTCAGAGACATGCAACGAGCAAAATCCAAACAGTAGAAGACCTCGATTCTATCAATACATTAGGATTTAGAGGCGAAGCACTTAGCTCAATTGCCTCGGTAGCGATATTAGAAATTCAGACACGAAGAGAATCGGATGAACTTGGAACGATTATAAAATTCGATGAGACAAATACAATTATAAAAGAGAAAGGAAATGTATCGAAGGGGACATCCATTTCGGTAAAAAATCTTTTTTATAATACACCTGCAAGAAGGAATTTTCTTAAAAGTAATTCGACAGAATTAAAACATATAATAGAAACATTTAAGCGACTTGCTCTTTGCTATCCAAAAATATCATTCAAATTTTTTCTTGATGATGATCTTTTATTCGATTATCCGAGGGGATCAAAAGAATCACGCCTTCAAAAAATATTCGGTGAAAATATAACTGATCTAATTTTTGAAGTGAAAGAGACAACCGAATATATATCGATACATGGATTCATCGGCAAGCCGGCATATCTCCGAAAAAATAAAGGGGAGCAATTCTTTTTTCTCAATAATAGATATGTCCAGAGTAAGGTCGTAGCTCATGCGGTTTATTCATCGTTCGAGCATATACTAGATAAAGGGGATTATCCTTTTTTTGTACTTAACTTAACTATCGATCCGAGAAAGATTGACGTGAATGTACATCCCTCAAAATTGGAAGTGAAATTTGAAAACGAAAAAGAGATTTATCTGTTTGTACAAGCCGTAATTAAAGGTGCTCTAAAAGTTTATGATATTGTACCATCGGTTTCGTTATCAGAATCTGTGGATAGTAATCTTGACAAATTAAAATTTATCGATTTTAGAAAATCTGAAAGAAATGATTTCTCTGATCGTCCTTCACTCACTTCGAATAGCATTCCAAAAAGGAGTTCGATTTATTCAGGAGATGATATAGATCGTTTATTTGATAACTTAAATAAGGATATCAAATCAGCAAATACTGATCCATCTATTGTATCTCCATTCGATAATGCGAATACAGCAGTAACTGAAATTTATCATGAATCGAATAATGCGAATGATGAAAATACATCCGAGCCATTTATAGTATTATTGCATAATAAATATATTTTGACTCAGATAAAAAGCGGACTGATGATAATAGATGCACATGTGGCGCACGAAAGAATTTTGTATGAGAAAGCAATAAAGGCATTTGAAGCAAATATACCATTCTCTCAGCAGTTATTATTCCCGCAGAGTTTAGAACTTGATCCTGCAGATATAGCACTCTCGAAAGAGATTTCACCATACCTTACGAAGCTCGGATTTGAAATAAAATATTTGAATAAGAATATTATTCAGATTGTTGGAGTGCCGGGTGATGTTACAATCGGAAGCGAGAATGATACATTTTTAGAAATATTAAGAGAATTTAGAAAAAACCAGATTGAAAAACATTTGGAAGTAACAGATAACATAGCGAAATCATTTTCATGCAAAGCGGCAGTAAAAGCGGGCTCAAAATTAGATGATAAAGAGATGCGTCTATTGGTTGATCAACTTTTTGCATGTACTATGCCGTATGTTTGTCCTCATGGCAGACCGATAGTAATTAAATTGCCATTAGAGGAATTAGATAAGAGATTCGGAAGAACTTAAATAAACCCTTTTGAAAGGAGCAGATTATGTCCAAGAATCGGTTAGAAGAAGAGAAACAGAAATACAAAAATAAAATAGATAAGAGTTCAGATACAGGAAATAAATACAGCACCGTATCGGGTGAAAAAATCGACGTACTATACGATCCATTATCGATAGATAATGAGCGTTTTTTGGAGGATATAAATTATCCGGGTGAATATCCATTTACTCGTGGAATACATCCGACAGGTTATCGGGGAAAAGCATGGACGATAAGACAGTTCTCCGGATTTGGATCGCCTGAAGATACGAATCAGCGGTTCAAATATTTATTAGCACATGGGCAGACCGGTTTATCGGTGGCGTTTGATCTTCCTACATTAATGGGATATGATGCAGATGCACCAATAAGTAAAGGGGAAGTGGGCATGTGCGGAGTTTCGATATCTTCATTAAAAGATTTTGAAACGCTTTTTGAAGGAATACCGCTTGGCGAAGTATCAACATCAATGACGATCAATTCACCGGCAGCAATTATTTTTGCATTCTATCTGGCAGTGGCAAAAAAACAGGGAGTACCTTTTGATAAATTACGAGGTACTTTACAAAATGATATTTTGAAAGAGTATATAGCGCAGAAAGAATTTATTTACCCACCGAAACCATCGATGAGAATAATCACAGATATGATAGAATACTGTACTAATGAGATTCCGCAATGGAATCCTGTATCGGTAAGTGGTTATCATATTCGTGAAGCAGGTTCAACGGCGGTTCAGGAATTAGCTTATACATTAGCGGATGGATTTGCATATATAGAAGCTTGCATCGAAAGGGGATTGGATGTAGATTCATTTGCTCCGAGGATTTCATTCTTCTTCAACTCGCATCTTGATTTTTTTGAAGAGATAGCAAAGTATAGAGCGGCTAGAAGGATTTATGCAAAAACAATGAAAGAAAAATATGGCGCAAAAAATCCACGTTCATGGTGGCTGCGATTCCATACACAGACGGCGGGATGTACATTAACAGCGCAGCAGCCGGAGAATAATATTGTAAGGACGGCATTCCAAGCACTTGCGGCAGTAATGGGAGGCACGCAGTCGCTTCATACAAATTCGATGGATGAAACTCTTGCACTCCCGAGCGAGAAGGCAGTTAAAATTGCGGTTCGCACTCAGCAGCTAATTGCTTATGAAACGGGTGTTACAAATACAGTCGATCCGCTCGGCGGTTCTTATTTTATTGAGTCTTTAACCAATACGATGGAAGAAAAAGCGAATAAGATATTTAAAGAGATCGAAATGTTTGGCGGAGTGATTCCGGCTATTGAAGCAGGATATTTTCAGAAAGAGATTTCTAATGCTGCTTATCGATATCAAAAAGAATTAGAGCGGAAAGAAAAATATATTGTGGGAGTGAATGAATTTATTGAAGAGAATGAAAAAGTTGATATTCCGATTTTAACTATCTCACCAGAAGTGGAGAAGAAACAGATTGATGAATTGAGTCAATTGAAATTGGAGCGTGATAATGATAAAGTTGAGCAATGTTTGAAAGAGATCACTTTTGCAATAGAAAATGATATAAATATTATGCCTTCATTAATAAATGCGGCAGAAAATTATGTTACAATGGGAGAGATGGTCTCTCAGATGAAAGTCCATTTTGGCATCTATGAGGAGAATGCCGTTTTTTAATTTCGTTATATGATTAAAATTACAGTTTATTTATTGATATCGCTTCTGTCTTCATATTATTTCTATATTGTAGAAAGTACGGCAGTGAGATTTAATTCTCATCATTTTGATGAGACAGAAGAAAATAAAAATTATTTTTCTTTTTTATCAAAATTTAATAAAGAGGTCTATGCTTTTTCTCTTTTGGGAATGATAGTATCAATATTATTTTCTTTTGCCGTAATTATTTTGTTTGTGATAAATCCCCTCCATATAGTAATCTCTTATATACTATTAGCAATATTATTTCTTTTTATGATTGCGGTATTCAATTATGGAAAGAAAACATCAATCGATTTTGACCTAAGCCAATACTATCTATTAGTAAAACCAATAAAGCCGATAATTATTCTTCTCGTAAAAGTATTGGGAAAATTCAATGCAATACAAGTACCTCAATCGAATCTTTACTTCGGTACACCTATTAATTTAAATGCAGAATTTCATGAAATAATTCAGGAGATGCCAGGTATATCGGAATTAAAGGAGGATGAATCTGATGTAATCAATAAAATTATTGAGAATAAGAATCAGAAAGTAAATGAAGCGATGACTGCTCGTACTCAGATTGTTGGTGTTGAGATAACGGCAGAAATTGAAGAAGCATTGAATCTATTTATCGATTCCGGTTATTCAAAAATTCCTGTTTATGAAGATAATCTTGATAATATAAAGGGGATAATATTTTCAAAGGATATGTTCCAATCGCCCAAAGATATTGCTTCGATAATAAGGAAGGTTGTGTATGTACCGGAGACAAAGAAAAGCTCCGAAATGTTGAATCAATTTCTAAAGGATAATTTTTCGTTCGCTGTGGTAGTGGATGAATTTGGAGGCACTTCTGGGATAATTACAGTTGAGGATCTTATTGAAGAGATGTTCGGTGAGATTGGTGATGAGTATGATGTGGAAGAGAAAATTATAAGAAAACTTAATGACACGACTTATATTTTAAGCGGGAAAGTGGAGATAGATTTTATAAATGAATATTATGATTTGGAATTACCATATGGCGAATATGAGACAATTGCCGGATTAATTTCTTCGATAACGGGCAAGATACCGCAAAGGGGAGAGAATATAAAGGTGGATAAATTTACTTTCCATATAATTAAGTCAGATGAAACAAAGATAGAGATGGTAAGGATGACGCTGGCATCCGAAGAGTAAAAAGATCGATTATGTTTTCTCTTTCTTATGGAAAAAAGATCCTAAAATAAGCATCGATGTATGAAGGAAGTAAAATTGGAATGAATTTAAGAAAATCTTTAATATCACTTCTATTATTGGAATATAAAAAAATATCGAAGGGAATTGGATAAATAAAATAATTAAAAAATATTCTGACGCATATAACTCGGAGTTTAAATAAATGGATAAGCAAGAAATAGTAGAGAAAATAATTTCAAATTGTGCAGTTGCAGTGATAAGACTCGAAGACTCGAATAAATTAATTAAAGTAGTAGAAGCGATTCATTTGGGTGGAGTAAATTCGATTGAGATTACTATGACAGTACCGAATGCAATTGAAATGATTAAAAAAGTTTGCAGTGAATTTGGTGAATCTGTAACAGTTGGAGTGGGTTCGGTATTAAATGGAAAGATGGCACAAGAAGCTATTGATGCAGGGGCTAAATATGTTGTTAGTCCAATATTAAAAGAAGAGATTATAAAAAAAGCACAAGAGAATCATATAGCTGTAATGCCGGGATGTTTTACTCCAACAGAAATTAATTTGGCTTATGAATTAGGGGCTGATATAATAAAAGTATTTCCTGCAGATGTTCTTGGAATTAATTTTTTCAAGGGAGTTAAAGCACCGATGCCACATTTAAGGATGATGCCTACCGGTGGAGTTAATTTAACAAATCCTGCTGATTGGCTTCGTGCAGGTGCTTGTGCTGTTGGTGTCGGTTCTGCTTTGATTGATAAAAAGGCAATTGATGAAAATAACTATTCATTACTTAAAAGTAATGCAGAATTATTAATGAGCGGAATAAAAAATTACTATTCTAATAAATCGAAATAAAATTTATAAATAAATAAGAGGTTATAAAATAGTTTATTTAAAGGAGACGGTGGCACTCGTTACCTTTAGCACTAAAGACGAAATGGATTAAGTGTTTGATGTAAAAGTATAAGCGTAATACCCTCTCAGTGCCATGAATATTATTTAAATTAATCTCATACATCTTTCCTTGAAACCTTTTCTCAAATCGGACATCATATAGAATATAAAATAAAGTGAATAATATAGAAATATTAGGATACATATTAACATTATTAATCGGGGTTTCGCTCGGATTAATTGGAGCAGGGGGATCGATATTAACAGTTCCTTTACTCGTATATTTATTTCGTTTAACTCCTATTAATGCAACATCTTATTCATTATTTATAGTGGGACTTACGAGTTTATTTGGTGCGTATAATTATTATCTAAAGGGATTAATAAAGATAAAATCAGCAATAGCATTTGCGATTCCGGCATTTATTTCGGTATTAATTACCCGCTCATTATTGATGCCACTAGTACCAAGTACGATATTAGATGTAGGCAGTTTTTCGATAACTAAAAATTTTATGATAATGATATTTTTCTCAGTTCTTATGCTATTCTCTGCATTCAAGATGATTACAGATAAAAGTTTAGATATAGAAGATAATCAGAGGAAAGATGGGAAAAAGTTATTCGTATCGGGATTAATAGTGGGATTTGTAACAGGAACGGTAGGAGCAGGAGGTGGATTTTTAATCATTCCGGCATTGGTAATCTTTCTAAAAATTCCGATGAAATCAGCGGTAGGGACATCACTATTAATTATATCTCTTAATTCATTGACCGGATTTGCATCGGACTTATTATTAGGTATTCAGTTTAATTGGATATTCTTATTTAGTCTTTCGGCAATAGCGATAGCAGGAATTTATTTGGGAAGTTTTTTAAGTAAGTTTATAAAAGGAGCTCAGCTCAAACCCGCATTCGGGTGGTTTGTTCTTATCATGAGCGTATTTATTTTAGCTAAAGAATTTAAATTAATTTAAGGAGTAAAAATATGTCATTATTATCTTCGGTATTTGGAAATAGAACGCAAGTAATAAATCTCGATTCAGATACATTTAATGAACAAATGAAAAATGATAAAGATGCTGTACTTATAGATGTAAGGACTTTGGCTGAAAATGAAGAGCAAAGGATACCAAATTCAATTTTATTAGATATAATGAGCCCTGTATTTGTGAAGGAGCTTGATAAATTAGATAGGTCAAAAAGTTATTATATGTATTGCCGAAGCGGCAGCAGAAGTCATCATGCGGCAAAGCAGATGCTTCAAATGGGATTTGAAAAAGTATATAATCTTGCCGATGGAATCATCCGTTGGAATGGCGAAGTTGAATAATAAATTAAGAGGAAAAAATGTTTTTTAAACACATATATGAAACAGGATTAGCGCAGGCAAGCTATATAATAGGATGTCAAGCATCGGGCGAGGCGATAGTAATAGATCCTCGTAGGGATATCGATATCTATTTAGAAATTGCCGAAAAAGAAAAATTAAAAATTACGCATATAACAGAGACACATATTCATGCCGATTTCTTAAGTGGAACGAGAGAATTAGCGGCAGCAACATCTGCTCAAGTAATGCTATCGGATGAGGGAGGTCCAGATTGGCAATATCAATTTGATCATATTGCACTCAAGGAAGGGCATTCGTTTAAAGTGGGCAATCTTCTTTTTGAAGTGATTCATACACCTGGTCATACACCGGAACATATCAGTTTCTTATTAACAGATACAGCACGAAGCAGTGCACCAGTTATGATTTTTTCAGGGGACTTTGTATTTGTAGGCGATGTTGGTCGCCCCGATTTATTGGAGAAAGCAGCGGGATATATTGGTACGCAAGAGATTGGTGCTCGAGAGATGTTTCAATCGCTGAAAAAGTTTAAGTCATTACCTGATCATGTTCAAGTCTGGCCCGCTCATGGAGCAGGATCTGCGTGTGGCAAAGCACTTGGTGCAGTTCCTTCTTCGACAGTTGGATACGAAAAAATCACAAATTGGGCATTAAATATAGATGATGAAGAAAAATTTATAAAAGTATTATTAGACGGTCAGCCCGAACCTCCGAAATATTTTGCAATGATGAAGAAATTGAATAAAACAGGTCCTGAAATATTAGGCGGATTGCCTCATCCTGCACGATTGACATTGCCACAATTTAAGTCTGCACTTGATCAGGAAATACGATTAGTCGATACAAGAGATAAATTATCTTATGCAGGTGGGCATATTTGTAAATCGATTAACATTCAGGATAATGCAGCATTTTCTACTTGGGCAGGATGGTTATTAGATTATGAAAATCCATTTATACTTGTTGCGAATGACAATAATATCGAAGAGCTTACAAAATCATTGATTCGGATTGGGTTAGATAATATTCATGGTTATATTTCAAATATGGATAGTTACGCAGACGATTGTCACGAATTAGAAACGGTTAATCAATTGACGGTTGCTGAATTAGAAAGGAAAATACTTTCGGAAGAAGTAACGGTAATTGATGTAAGAGGTGCGACAGAATTTGCGGCGGGACATATACCCGGAGCTAAAAATATTCATCTCGGTTCGCTTCTTGATAAAAAAGATTTATTGGAAGATGAGAAAGAGATAGTATTGAATTGTGCCGGTGGTGATAGGTCGAGTATTGGTGTAAGTTTGTTGTTATCGGTGGGAATCAAGAATGTTATAAACCTTACAGGCGGATTTACAGCATGGCAAAGTGAAGGTAAACCGATAGAGAAAGAAGAGTTACAGGAAGTGAAGTAAGTCTTAATTCTTACTAATAGGTTACAAGATTGTTATGAAGCAGTATAGAAATTATCTATACTGCTTTTTTTATAAATAAATCTTGACCTTCATAGACAGTTATTTTAAGTTGGAAGAGATGAATATCTTCTTAAATAAATTCTAATCCGGAGTTAGTATGCAGTTAATAAGGAAAATATTTTTTCTCTTTTCAATTGCGATTTCAGTAATTATTGTTAGAGAGTTCATATCGTTATATAATGATTTGAGGTCTATTGATGAATATTGGGGATATGCTTTTTTAATTTTTGTTGCTCTCGTGCTAATCTATTTTGTAATAATTCCTTCGTTTAAGACATTAATGATTCCAAGAAGTTTTTCTCCGACAAAGAATTTAGATGAAATTGAAGCAATCTATTTAAAAAGACTCAAACAATTCCAAAAGAATAAACTATTATCTGAATATGATTTTAACTGCTCGAAAACAAATGAAGATAAATACAAAGATTCGATCTTAATTTTGCAAGCTAAGGTAATGGCTTTACGCCAGCGTTATATATCAAAAGTATTTTATAGTACAGCAGTTTCGCAGAACGGATTTCTTGATGCAATTATAATTTTATCGGCAAGCATAAATTTAGTTAAAGAAATATTTATTACATATAATGGCAGGGTTTCAAATAAAGATTTATTTGGCATCGGGCGAAAAGTATATACTGCAATGGCAATCGGAGGTTCTGAGGGAGTAGAATATGCGACTGATGAAATATTTGCAAGTCTTGCAACTGACGGAATTAAGAGCATTCCTTTTATAGATAAAATAATGGGTTCAATTGGTGATGGATTTGTTAATGCGATGCTCGTAACAAGAATTTCATTTATAGCAGAATACTATTGTTATAAGGTTTATATAAGCAGTGATAAAGATTTACGACCATCATTCAAAGTAGTTTACGATACAGCTAAATTAATAACGGGAGATGTAAGGGAGAAGATTAAAACTGCTCTTAAAAATTTTTCAACGGAGAAAAAAGAGAATTTTGCAAAATTTGCTGTTAACCCGATGGCATATGTAATGGAACTTGCAAGTAAATTAAATGGCAATAATTCCGGTGAAGATAGTAAGTTAAAAAAAGGAATTTCCGAGGCAATGGAGATAGTAAATAATAAGATTGAATATGGCTTTGGAAAAATCACAGGGATATTCAAAAAGATAAAAATTCCTTAATAAATTTAGTTAGTTATATTAATATTATGACAAAAAATTATTTATCTAATTTATTCAAGACATATCAGAAAGGGGATGCGAGGGAAGAATCATACTACAAGCATCTTGCTGATTTTATTACTCAATTTTCTGAAGCAGTTAGGAGAAAGAAAATTGATGTAACAATCCTGCCTAAGAAAACAGAAGCTGGTAATCCCGATTTTAGGATTTGGGATGGCAAGCAAAAAATAATTGGTTATATCGAAGCTAAAGATTTAGGAACTGACCTCGATAGAATAGAAGAAACACCACAGTTAGAAAGATACCTCTCAACTTTCCCAAATGTTATTTTAACAAACTTTACTGAATTCCGGTTATATAGAAATGGGGAAATGATTGATCAGATTTCTATTGCACGACCATTCATCATAAAAAAACTATCTACATCTCCTCCAATCGAAAATGAAGTTAACTTATTTGAACTCCTCGAAAGATTTTTAGATTTTTCTCTTCCGAGAACTTATACTGCTAAGACGCTCGCTGTTGAACTTGCAAAAAGAACACGATTTTTAAAAGATGAAATTGTAAGTGAGGAATTGAAGCAAGGCACAAAATCGATTCACGGTTTTTATGATGCTTTCAAAGAGTTTTTAATTGCCGGAATAAATGAAGATGAATTTGCCGATATTTATTCACAAACAATTACTTATGGATTATTCGCTGCACGTTTGCGTGCAGAAAAAGATTTCAATAGGAAACTTGCCTTTTCATACATACCGAAATCAATCGGAATTTTAAGGGATGTTTTTAAATTTATTTCGTTAGAGGACTTACCTCAACAGATGGAAGTAATAATTGATGATATAGCCGAAGTGCTAAGTGCGGCTGATGCAAAAAAAATACTCGATCAATATTATCACGAAGGAAAAGGAAGCGACCCGGTTTTACATTTTTATGAAACATTCCTTTCGATTTATGATCCTAAAACGAGAGAGAAAAGGGGAGTTTATTACACTCCTGAACCTGTGGTATCATTTATCGTGCGTTCCCTTCATCAAATACTCAAAGAAAAATTTGATATCGGAGATGGACTTGCCTCGAAGGATGTTACTTTACTTGATCCTGCAGGTGGAACACTTAGCTTTTTAGCAAAAGCTATTGAAACAGCGGTTGAGGAATTTGAGGGTAAATATGGTAGAGGTGCAGTAAAAACATTTCTTAAGGAACAGATACTTCAAAACTATTATTCATTTGAATTGATGATGGCACCGTATGCTATCGGTCATATGAAGATGTCGTTCCTTTTGGAAGAGCTTGGTTACAGAATGGAAGATGATGAGAGAGTAAAATATTACTTGACGAATACACTCGAAATGAAGGAGCTTGATGAATCGAGATTCCCGGGAATGTCATCACTTTCGCAAGAGAGCCACGAAGCGGGAAAAGTGAAGAAGCAAGTTCCGATACTTGTAGTGCTCGGCAATCCGCCTTATTCGGGTATCTCATCAAATAAGGGAGAGTGGATAACTGAAAAAATTGAATCGTATAAATATGTTGATGGGGAGCATTTCAAAGAAAAGAAACATTGGCTGCAGGATGATTATGTGAAGTTCATTCGTTTTGCTCAATGGAAAATAGATGAAGCCGGTGAAGGTGTCGTAGGATTTATTACCAACCACAGTTATCTCGATAATCCAACATTTCGTGGTATGCGGCAGTCATTGATGAATAGTTTTGATGAGATTTATATATTGGATTTGCATGGCAATAATCTAAAGAAAGAAAAAGCTCCTGATGGAAGTAAGGACGAAAATGTTTTTGATATTCAGCAGGGTGTTGCGATAGCATTTTTTATTAAGCATAAGAAGTCGAAAACAAAATCGATTTTTCATCAAGAGATTTATGGATTAAGAGAAGCGAAATATAATTGGCTCAATAAACATACTATTGAAAATGTAAGGTGGAAGAAGCTAAAACCCAAAACTCCTTATTATTTTCTAATTTCCAGAGACGAAAGGTATAGCAAAGGCTATAATGAATATCCGTCTGTTCAAGAGATATTTCCTATAAATAATGTTGGATTGGTTACGGCAAGAGATAGTTTTGCTATAGATTTCGAGCTTGACAAATTAAAAAGAAGAGTGAAAGATTTTACAGATCTAAAAATAACAGATGATGAGATAAGAATTATTTATAAACTAAAAGATTCATCCACATTCAAACTAAGCAAATTTAGGAATCAGCTTTCAGGGGAAGTTTGGGATAAATACTTTAAAAATATTCTTTATAGACCTTTTGACTTACGAAAAATAGTTTATACAAAATGGATTATTGAAAGACCGATTTACGAAACTATGAAGCATATGCTCAAGGAAAATTCTGCACTATGTATCGGACGACAATTTGGGGTTATTGGAGGTGATACATATGATATTGTATTTGTCTCAGAAAACTTAGTTGATTTTAATTTATTTCGGCGTGGAGGTGAATTAGTATTCCCTCTTTATATTTATCCTGAGCAGAAAAGGAAAAAGAGTTCACTTGCTTCGCAGATGATGATGTTTGAACCAGCGATTGATTATGAGGCGAAACAGCCGAATATTAATCCGGAATTATTTGCTGAACTCAATATGACATATCAAAAAGAAGTAACTCCGGAAGAATTATTTTATTATATCTATGCGATTCTATACAGTAATACTTATCGCACAAAATATGTAGAATTTTTGAAGATTGATTTTCCTCGGATTCCATTTACAAAAGGATATAAACTATTTATTCAACTTGGGACGCTTGGTAAGAAACTTGCTGAATTACATTTACTTAAATCGAGTGAATTAGATAACCCTATTGCTCAGTTTCCTATTGAAAAAGGTAATAGCAATAAAGTAGAAAAATTGCGTTATGAAGAGGAGTTCGACAAAACCGGCAAAATATGGATTAATGAAAATCAATATTTTGATGGAATAAGCGAAGAAGTTTGGCAGTATCGAATCGGTGGATATCAAGTATGTGAAAAATGGTTAAAGGACAGGAAAGGGAGATCGCTCACCGCAGACGAAGTGAGGACATATTGCAAAATCGTTACGGCGATTTCAAAGACTATCGAATTGCAAAAAGAGATAGATAAACATTTTGATGATGTAGAGAAGACCTAATCCTTTAGACATCTGATACTGAACGCATAATCTTTTACACAAAAATCGATATTAATTTCATTATTATTTTTTCGTATGTAGGCATAGAAAGCATCTCCAGTGAAAAATTCCGAGGAGAGCCAAAAGGATGTATTACTTTCGAGCATTCGGAATAATCCGTCAGGGTTTCTATGTCCGGCGATTAAAGCACTGAATCCACTCAAATTGGAATTGTCATTTTCTGAAAATGCTTTTAGATAATTGCTATTACTATCCACAGTTTCGATCAATTTTTCAAATTCTGATTTAGTAGGAATATGCCAGCCATCGGGACAAATCCCTTTCGATCCCTCATTAGGAGAATATTTCATTGCTTCGTCCCATTGATAAAGTCCACCATAAATATTGGAATAATTAGTATCGTTATCGTAGCTATATTTCTCAATAACTCCATTATTTGATGGATTACTATCGCCCAAAATCATTCTTCCGATATCCAAATTTTCTTTCAACCAGAATTGTTCGCCGATCTGAATAGTATTATATGTTTTCCCTTCATATAAGATTGTCGGCAACCCGGGGCAAAATCTTTCAATAACTACATCTCCCAAGTCAAGCGAATTACCGATGATAGAAGGTAAATTAATTAAAACCTTTTTCCCGATAATCTTGCTCGATACAATTAAACTATCAATTTTTATTGTCTCGGTATTTTTATTGACATGTATATTTCTTGTATCAGCCGAATTCCCAATTGGGAAAAGATGTTGACTCCCATAAAGTAGCATCAGTTTTTTTACGACACTTAATTTATCATCAATCGAAACATTTGCAAAATAAACACCATTAGGTAATCCATCAAATTCCAAATCGATTGAATGAGAGCCGCTCGTTAATTCCATAGAAACATCTGAAATAACTTTTTCACCCAATAGATTGTATGTAGAAATTTTTACATTCCCGTTTGAAGGGAGAGTAACCATAATTCTTGTTAAAGGATTAAATGGGTTGGGATAATTATTCGAGATTATATATCCTGAGGGAATAGTTTCGTATTCGATACTAAGGATATTATCAAATATGAAAGTACCATCAGTGGCACTAACTGTTTGATAAGTTCTGTTATCGATGAAAAGGGTTAAAGATAAATTTGAAAGTATATGGTTTTCATGATCAACTAATTTACCCTTAAGCGATTGAGAGAACATAATGGAAGAAAATATAAATAGGAATAAAAAGAGAATGGATTTTTTCATTACAAAGCTTAAAATTATTTTGAATAATGATTCAAAAATAAGCATTATTTGCAACATTTACCACAATATGGAAGTAAGGGCTAAAGGGAATATCGGCTTTGAGTATTCCATTAATTACTTTATCTTTATGGTTACGATAAAATAAAAAATGATAGGTATAATTGGATTTTCAATTACTAAAAACAGATACAAATTCTAAGGCACGTCTCGGTAAAATAACAACTTCACATGGTGAAATAGAAACTCCAATCTTTATGCCGGTTGGCACTCAGGGGACAGTAAAGGCAGTAACGCCCAAAGCACTCAAAGAAGAAGTAAAAGCACAAATCATTCTCGGCAATACATATCATTTATATCTTCGACCCGGAACGGAAATATTAGAAAAAGCGGGTGGACTTCATAAATTTATGGGATGGGATCGACCGATTTTAACTGATAGCGGAGGATTTCAGGTTTTTTCTCTTTCGGAACTAAGAAAGCTAAAACATGACGGCGTAGAATTTAAAAGTCATCTAGATGGCTCGAAACATTTCTTCTCACCTGAAAAAGTGATCCAAATACAGAGGAGTATCGGTTCAGATTTTATGATGCCGCTTGATGAATGTACTCCATTCCCATGCGAATATGATTATGCGAAAAAATCGCAGGAACTTACTAGCCGATGGGCTGTTTTAAACAAAGAAGCTTTTGAAAATTCGGAACCGCTTTATGGGCATAAACAATATTTATTTGGTATTATACAGGGAAGCGTTTATAAGGATTTAAGGGAGAAATCGGCAGAGAATTTAGTTAATCTCGATTTCGATGCTTATGCGATTGGCGGACTGGCAGTTGGTGAGCCGATGGAGCAGATGTATGAATTAGTTGATTTCACGACTGATTTAATGCCGGTGGAGAAGCCACGATATTTAATGGGTGTCGGGCGACCGGAGAATATTCTTGAAGCGATTGAAAGGGGTGTTGATATGTTTGATTGTGTGATGCCAACACGCAATGCACGCAATGCGTATCTTTTCACTTCGCTCGGAGTTGTATCGATGAGGAATGCGGGTTATAAGGAGGATTTCACTCCGCTTGATCCAAATTGCTCGTGCTACACGTGTCAAAATTTTACAAAGTCATATTTGCGGCATCTATTTAATGCGAAAGAGATATTAGCTTACGAACTTGCATCTATACATAATCTTACTTTTTACTTAAATTTAGTTCGGCAGGCGAGAGAAAAAATTAAAGAAGGTACTTTTTCCGAGTGGAAGAAGGAAATTATTAATAAATTAATGTATAACATAAATTCAATTTAGGAGAAAAAAATGGATCTATTATTAGCAATGGCACCTCCATCAGGTCAAGGCGGTGGCGGAAGTATGGTTAGCACACTTATTATGTTTGGTGCTATATTCGCAATTTTTTATTTTATGATTATTCGTC
>JALNXG010000033.1 GCA_023230485.1 Melioribacteraceae bacterium | reverse complement strand
TGATTGCTGTGTACCAGATCCAAACCATGTTGAAGATGAAGAAACTCTATTAAAGAGAAAAGATCATCTCGATAGTTTAGGAAGATAATTTTAATGAAAATGGCTGCCATTTAGCAGCCATTTTTTTTATCTAAATATTTAGGACAATAAGGGAAAAGCAAATTCACCATCTTTTTGCTGCGGTTATTTACTAATATCCTATTATCGAAGTAATTATTTAAAACGACTAATTACCGGGAAATGGTCTGAAGGATAAAGTCCATTACGGTTATATCTTATTATCTCTGATTTAATCGGTGTGAAAAATCTATTTACAAAGATGAAGTCAATCCGTTCTTCATTTTCAATTCCTTTAAAATCATTAAAAGTACCCTCACGGTCAGTACGTTTATTCAATGCACGATACGAATCAGTAAAATTATTATTTAGAACTAATTTAATAGCGGGATTTGTTTCATCACTATTAAAATCTCCGGTTAGGATTATCGGTAATTCCGGTGCAACTATTTTCATTCTTTCCAAAATTAATTTTACTCCATTCTCTCTAGCTAACTGGATTTGATGGTCTAAATGAGTATTAAAAACAAAAAATTCTTTATTATTAAATTTATCAAAAAGTTTAGCCCAAGTACAGATCCTTGGGAAAACATTACCCCAAGTCATCGAGCCGGGTGTTTCGGGAGTATCGGAAAGCCAAAAATTACCAGTTGAATCGACTATGAATCGGTCCCTCGAATATAGAACGCAGGAATATTCCCCTTGATCTATACCGTCATCCCTTCCTACTCCTATTAAAGCATAGTTGGGATGTAATGACATAATCTCATCAATCTGAAATTTGAAAGCTTCTTGAAGACAGAGGATGTCAGGAAATGATTCACTAATAACTTCTGCTACCATTAGCTTACGATTATTCCAATTATTTTTTCCATCATCAACTGTTCCGAGTCGAATATTAAACGTCATTACCGATAGTTCAGTTGGCTTATCGTGTACTTGCTTTTGCTCAATTGATGAGCAAGAGTAGATTAGTAAAATAAATAATATTAGATTTGCTAGACGGAAGAGTTTCATAATTCCTCAAATTTATTCACAAATGTAGAATTGATTATGCAAATAGGCAAATATAAACTTCACAAAATAGACACCGGAACATTTAAACTCGATGGTGGAGCGATGTTCGGTATAATCCCAAAACCACTTTGGGAACGCACAAATAGCTCTGATGAGCAGAATAGAACTGTCCTTGCTGCCCGGTGTCTACTATTAGAGAGTGGTTCAAAAAAAATTCTTATCGATACTGGTGTGGGTACAGGTTGGGATGGTAAGTTCAAGAAAATCTACGATTATGAAAATGAAACGGGTATGTTGGAGAAATCATTATCATCTTTGAAAATTTCACCTGATGAAATCACAGATGTAATATTGACTCATTTACATTTCGATCACACAGGTGGTTCTACAAAATTTGAAAATGAAAAATGGATACCTGCATTTTCTAATGCAAAGTACCATGTTCAGAAAAAACATTTTGAATGGGCATTGAATCCATCAGACCGCGATCGTGGAAGTTTTCATTTAAATAGATTTATGCCGCTTTATGAAGAAGGTGTGCTAAATTTAATTGATGGTGAAAAATCTTTCGATGACGATATTGAGTTTATGTTAATAGATGGGCATACAATCGCTCAGCAGATGGTGAAAATTAGTGATAGCTCACAAACGCTTGTATATTGCGGAGACCTTCTTCCTTTTGCTTCGCATATTCATCTACCGTTTGTTATGGGGTATGATATTCAACCAATAAAGACAATTGAAGAGAAGAAAGCATTATATAAAAATGCGATAGAAGAGGAATGGAAAATCTATTTTGAGCATGATGAAAATATAGCGATAGGAACGATCAAACAGACCGAGAAAGGGTTTACTTTAGGAAAGATCATTGATTCAGTTGAATAGTATTATGTAATACTAAAATTAAGTAAGTAGATATGTTTTATAAGAATTATACAGAGAGTTGATGGAAACTGAAAATTTTATAAAAGCCTGTAAGGTGGCGGAATTGAAAGAGGGTGTGGGGAAGAGGGTGTATCTCGATGATGAAGAGATTGCTATTTTCAAGGTGGATGGAGAAGTCTATGCTCTCAATAATACTTGTCCTCATCAGCAAGCACGTAAGATTCATGAAGGGTTTATTGAAGATCATGGTGTGGTATGCCCACTTCATGGCTGGAAATTCGATCTTACCACAGGCAACGTAGCTCCTGATAGAAGGGGATTAAAAACTTATCCTGTTAAAATCGAAAATGGTTTTGTATTCGTGAATGTTACAAAAAAAGAATTAAGCTGGTAATCCCTGCCATGATTAATAATAAACTAATTTCAGAGCATGCATTAAAATATGGTTTTGGATTAGTGGGGTTCAGTCCGGTTACGCTGCTGACAAAAGAAACCTCCAGATTAAAAGAGTGGCTCGAAGAGGGTAATCATGCGGGGATGGGTTATATGGAACGGAATCTCGAAAAGAAAGAAAATGTCAAAGAAATTCTCGCTTCGGCAGAGAGTGTTATTTCGCTCGGTATGTTTTATAATTCAGGTGAGGTGCACGAAAAGCAAAACGAAGAGAAACAAGAATTTGGAAAAGTTTCACGTTATGCATGGGGAACTGACTACCATTTTATTATGTGGGAACGGCTCGAAGAGATGATCGATGAATTGAAAGAGATTGATTCAGGGTTTGAAGCTGTTTTTTATGTCGATACGGGACCTGTAATGGATAAGGTTTGGGCTGTAAAATCAGGGCTTGGCTGGCAGGGAAAAAATACAAATGTAATAAACAAAGATTCAGGAAGTTTTTTCTTTATAGCGAATATTATTAATAACAAAAAGTTTGATTACTCAATTCCATTACCGGATTTCTGCGGAACTTGCTCAGCGTGTATTGATGCATGTCCTACCGATGCTCTTAAGCCATATCATATCGATGCTCGCAAATGTATCTCTTATTTAACAATTGAGAACAAAGGTGAAATTCCAAAAGAATTTAAAGGTAAATTTGAAAATTGGATTTTCGGCTGTGATATTTGTCAGGATGTTTGTCCTTGGAATAAGAAGTTTTCACTAATCACTTCTGAACTAAAATTTCATTCATCGGGTAATAAAGAGCTTGAAATTGAAAAGATTCTCAATATGGAAAAAGAGGAGTTTAAAAAGAGGTTTGAGGTTAGTCCTATAAAGCGGAGTAAGCTTTTGGGATTAAAAAGAAATGCTGAATATCTTAAAAGTTAGTGGTGTTAATAGAGGAAAAAGTTTAGCAATCAAAGCACAGGTTCTAAAATTACATTGAATTTTATAAACTCAATCAGGTATAATATTTTTGATGAGGTTGAAGGATATTTTTATTTTTAATTAGATGAAGTATTTATTAAGAATCCATTTTGTTATTTTTGAATCTAATTAATTATTAAAGAAAATTAATTTAACGTATTGAGATAAGGAAAGAATTTATGGCAGATAATCATCACAAAGTAATTATAATCGGATCTGGACCGGCAGGATTGACAGCTGCTATTTATGCATCGAGAGCGAATTTAGAACCAATAATATTTGAAGGCAATCAACCGGGCGGACAGCTTACAATAACTACGGAAGTAGAAAACTTTCCCGGTTTTGAACATGGTATTCAAGGACCAGAATTAATGGATGTAATGAGAAAACAAGCGCTCAGGTTCGGAGCAAAAAGTTTCTTTACAAATGTAACAGAAGTCGATTTTAACAAACGACCCTTCACAGTAAAAACAGATAAAGAAACTCACACAGCTGATTCTGTTATTATATCGACAGGTGCATCGGCAAAATTGCTAAATATCGAAAGTGAAAAAAAATATATGGGATTTGGTGTTTCGGCATGTGCTACTTGTGATGGTTTCTTTTTTAAGAATTTAAAAATTTTAGTAGTCGGCGGAGGAGATACCGCTCTTGAGGAGGCAACTTACCTTACAAAATTCGCTTCTGAAGTAACGATAGTTCATCGCCGTGAAGAATTTAGAGGTTCTAAAATTATGGTTGATCGAGCAGCTAAGAATCCGAAAATTAAGTATGCACTTAATTCAGTTATAAAAGAAGTTCTTGGCAAAGAAGAGATGGGCAGAAAGAGTGTAACGGGAGTAATTCTTCAGAATACACAGGATGGCTCATTAACAGAAATGCCGATTGATGGCGTATTTATTGCAATTGGTCATCAGCCGAATACCTCTTTATTTGATGGAATTTTGGAAATGGATCAAACCGGATACTTAAACGTAAAACCCGGGACTACACATACGAGTATTGAAGGTGTATTCGCTGCGGGTGATGTGGCTGATAAGACTTACCGACAAGCAGTAACCGCTGCGGGTACAGGATGTATGGCGGCACTTGATGCACAAAGATGGCTCGAAGAGAACGAATTAGCATAATTTAAAGCCGCCCAATTTGGGCGGCAATTTTTTTATAATAAATTCTCTTTTTTGTCTTTCTTTTCTAATTCTCTAACTGCAAAATGAGCAATAACAAAACCAAGTCCCGATAAGGTTATTAATAAGAAAGGAATCCATGCTTCTTCACTTGTATAACCTTCCATTAATAATCCAACACCAAGACCAATACCGAAGAATATAGTTATAATTCCAAATTTTAATCCAAGATAAGGAACTGGTTTAGTTTTATAAAATTCTAACATCTGTTCAGCTGTAAGACCTTTTTCTAACATTAATGTTCTTTCTTTGGAGCGGAAGTAAAAAAACATGATTAAAACTAATCCAACTACCAAAAACATTATAATAGGTATTAATTCGCCCGGCATAGCTGCCTCCATTTAATTTATTTATTTGTTCTACTTATTTGACTATGTTAGAGATACAAAAGGTTACAAAAATCTTTATGTAACCTTTATTTATTAATTTTAGTCAAAAGTAGTGATGAAACATTTAACTGATAATGAAATAATAGAATCTGTACTTAGAGGCAATAAGGGAGATTATTCTCTCCTTATCGATCGGTACAAGGATAAGGGATTCAATTTACTTAAGCGCATACTTAAGAATGAGATGGATGCCGAAGAAGCTCTTCAGGATAGTTTCCTAAAAGCATTCAATAATATTAGTTCATTCAGGAAAGAGGCTCAATTCTCGACTTGGTTCTATAAGATAGTTTTTAATACAGGGCTTTCAATACATGCTTCAAAGAAAAGAAAACTTGAACAAGAAATGATTTCAATCGATGAAACTTTTGATATTGGAGAGATTGATTTAAATGTTTATGCCTCTACGGAAAACAGAACTGAATATTTACTTAATATAGTTGATAAACTTCCCATTAGAAATGCATTAGTAATTATATTATTTTACATAGATGGATTATCGCTTAATGAGATAAGTAAAGTTCTCGATATCTCATTAGTAAATACAAAAGTATTATTACATAGATCACGTATTGTTCTTAAAGACTTATTGATAAAACATAATTATCACAAGGAATATTTATGATACACCCAAAAGATGAATTGCTCAATAAATATATAGATAACGAGTTGGACTCGAATGAACTCAATGAATTAAATCAATTAATTTTAGAGAAGCCGGAAATTTCAGATGAATTACGTTCGATGAAGATTGTTGAGAATACATTAAAAGAGATTGAAATAATTTCAGCTCCCGAGGGTATTACTTCCAAGATAATGGATGTAATTAATCGATCAACAAAAACAATAAGAAAGAAAGTTCCTTATTTATTTTATTCGGTTGTTACATTTTTTTCTATTGGAATTTTAGGTTTAGTAGGTTATGCTGCCTCTCTATCCAGAGGGGAATCAACCGCAATTACAGAAACAATAAATGAAGCTTCTAAATTAATTCCAAAAGAAAATAAGATAATTGATAATTCAATTGGATTTCTTTCTGCGATATTCTCAAGTAAAGATATTTATTATATAGGAATAGTACTTACATTATTATTATTGATTAGTGCCTATATACTAATTGACTCACACAAACAGATAAAAAACAAAATCGAGCATTTTTCATAAGCAAGAATATTTTTAACCTGCCAATTCTTTATATTGCCTTTCTTTATTAAAATCAATGAGTATCATGGACGCAAAATGTGTGTAAAAGCAGGATTCGTTTCGATAGTTGGTAAACCAAATGCAGGCAAATCGACTTTATTAAATGCTCTTCTTGGGCAGAAGCTATCTATTATTTCTAATAAACCACAGACGACACGAAAAAGAATATTAGGTATAATAAGCGAACCGGATCATCAAGTTGTTTTTTATGATACTCCCGGAATATTAAATCCCGAATATTTACTTCAAGAAAGGATGCTCGATTATATTCTTTATTCAGCGAAGGATTCTGATATACTCCTTTTTATGATTGATATTACAGAAGATGATGCAAGGATTTTTGAGAATGAAACGATTAAGAACTTATTGAATAATGACCTCAAAAAGATTCTAATCATTAATAAAATCGATATTAGTAATGATATACGAGTTCAGAATCTTATTGACGTTAATAAAAAGAATTCACTTTTTGATGATGTGATTGCTATCTCAGCGACTGCAGGATTTAATATTAATTCTGTTATGGAAAAAATTTTAGAGTACTTACCGGAGCATCCGAAATATTATCCTGATGATCAATTGACTGATGAGAATGAACGGTTTTATGTAAGTGAAATTATCCGTGAAAAGATTTTTGAAATGTATAGAGATGAAATCCCATATAGTACAGAAGTAGTGATTGAAGAATTTAAGGAGAGAGAAAATGCCAAAGATTATATCTCTGCTTCGATAATAATAGAGAGGGATTCGCAAAAGCCGATTATTATTGGTAATAAAGGGGAGAGTATAAAAAAATTAGGGAGAAAATCGAGAGAAGAAATCGAAAAATTTCTTGAGAGAGAAGTCTACCTTGAACTCTTTGTAAAAGTAAAAGAGAAATGGCGTTCTAATCCATATCAATTAAAAAATTTCGGATATATACCCAATAATGATTAATCGTCTCAAAGAATTAAAAGCCGAAGCGATATTATTCGTTATGACAATTATTTGGGGTGGAACATTTATACTTACCAAAAATGCTCTTAATGATATCTCATCTATGCTCTATGTAGGTATACGATTTTCGATTGCTGCTTCTGTTTTACTTCCTCTAGTCATTCATTTTGAAAAGAAAATAGATAAAAAAGCATTGTGGCATGGCATCATACTTGGGTTCTTTTTATATCTCGGTTTCTTCGGGCAGACATATGGACTCCGTTTCACCTCTGCAACAAAATCAGGATTTCTTACCGGCACATTAGTAGTCTTCATTCCAATCTTTGCGATATTTATAAAAAAAAGATACCCATCAGTTGGAGCAATTATAGGGACTATAATTGTATTTATTGGAATAATATTTTTATCGACGGGTGGTAATTCAATTACTACTTTCTTTGAGGAAGTCGGACGTGATTTTAATTTCGGAGATCAGCTCACCTTAGCAGCAGCAATAGTATTTGCTTTGCATGTAGTTTTAATTGATATCTATTCTTCAATCCATAAATTCTGGTCATTATTTTTTATTCAATTAACTACAACGGCTATCCTAAGCTTAATAACTTCCTTTGTTTTAGATGCAACAAATATTGAATTACTATATATAAATATAAATTTTGATGTTGTAACTGCATTGTTATACACGGCATTATTAGCGACATTATTTAATATCGGAATGCAGATAAAATATCAGAAAGAAGTAACGCCCACAAAGGCGGGGATTATTTATTCATTTGAGCCGGTATTCGCAGGATTATTTGCTTCCTTTCTACTGAATGAAAAAATTAGTAACTTTGGACTAATAGGGAGCGTATTAATCTTTACAGGATTAATTACAACAGAAGTATATGACAGTATTCGTAAATCTAAAAGAGAACGATCCAATCAGAGCTGAAATTGTGCTCGAGGGACTCGTACAGGGAGTTGGTTTTAGATATTTTGCTCTTAGGAATGCACAAAAATTTGAATTAAAGGGGTTTGTTAAAAATCTTTACACAGGGGATATATTTGTGGTAGTAGAAGGACCAAAACAATTAATACACGAATATTTAGAAGAGATGAAAGTAGGTCCTATGCATGCACATGTAAAAAATCATTCAATTAAATGGGCAGAACCAACAAAAGAATTTACGGGGTTTGAAATTCGCAAATGAGTTTTCCTTTTAGAATTGGATCGGGATACGATGTTCATCAATTTGTACTCGGAAGAAAATTATTTCTTGGCGGAGTGGAAATTCCACATTCAAAAGGATTCAATGGTCATTCCGATGCAGATATATTACTACATGCTTTATGTGATGCGCTGCTTGGCGCTTTAGCTCTGGGCGATATAGGTAAGCATTTCCCTAATACCGATGAAACATATAAAAATATCGATAGCAAAATTCTTCTTAAAAAAGTTAATGAATTAATAATTTCACATGACTATCTAATCGGCAATATAGATGCTACAATTGTAATGGAGTTACCAAAGATTGCCCCTTATATTCCACAGATTCAAAAAGTTATTTCGGAGATACTTTCAATTGATAAGCATGATATATCGATTAAAGCAACGACATCGGAGCGTATGGGTTTTATTGGTAGGGAAGAGGGCGCTGAAGCATTCGCAACAGTATTAATTTATAAGAAAGAAAAATAATGCTCGAACAGATAGTTGTATTTCTTAATTCTCAAAATGTAGTAATCGTATATTTAATATTATTTGCTTTCGCTTTTATAGAAAATTTATTTCCTCCATCCCCGAGTGATATAGTTGTAGTAATTGGTTCAACAATATTAGCGCATTCACCCGCCGGGTTTATTCCACTTTTGTTGGTAACAAGTATAGGCAGTTCACTCGGTTTTATTGTGATGTATTTTATAGGCGATTATCTTGGTTTAAAATTAATTCGTGCTAACAAGATTAAATTTATTACGCAGGAATTATTACAAAAAGCTGATAAGTGGTTTAATAGATATGGGTATAAAATAATTATAGTAAATCGTTTCCTTCCGGGTACCAGAGCGGTTGTAAGTTTTTTTTCAGGGTTGCATCAATTGAGAATGTTCCCGACATTTTTATTGGCATCCCTAAGTTCTTTACTATGGTATATTTTATTGGTATTCCTTGGAATGAAATTAGGGCAGAATATAGATAAAATAGATTCCTATTTAAAGACTTATTCCAATATTGCTTATGTTGTACTAGGAATAATAATGTTGATAGTTATATACCGTTTTCTCATTAAAAAGAAAAAGAAAGAAAGTGAACCTACCCAAACTAAATAAAAAATGGATTATTTTATTATCCGTGATTAGCGGATTTATGATAGGAATATCATATCCACCCATTCCATTCCCCTATTTGATTTTTATTGCCTTCGTACCTTATCTCTATTTACTAAATAATACAGATGAATTAATAAAAAGAGTTCGCATTTCCTACCTCGCGTTTTTTGTTTTTAATTTAATTACGATTTATTGGGTGGGGAGCTGGACTAAAGAAGCCGATACTTTCTTAATGATATCGGGGGGATTATTACTATTCGTTAATCCTGCACTTTATTTAATTCCTGTGTTCCTTCATCATTATGCATTAAAAACAATTGGTAAAAAAGGGGCACTGTTTTTATTTCCATTTTTCTGGGTGTTTTTTGAATATCTATTTACTTTAACTGATCTTCGATTCCCTTGGCTTACACTTTCAAATTCTATTACATCATTCAATAGTTTTATTCAAATAGCTGATATAATTGGTGCATATGGATTATCACTATTAATCTTATTTATTAATCTTTTCGTTTATTTATTGGTCATTGGCTATTTCGAGAAGGGAAGAATAAATTATAGACTTATTACCTTGATAGGTATTTTATTTTTATTGCCAATAGTTTATGGGATTATAAAAAATAATTATGATTATGATTCAGGTGATAAAATTAGGGTTGGATTAATTCAGCCGAATCTTAATCCGTGGCAGAAATGGAGTGGTGGAGATTTACAGGAGCAGATTGATCTTTATCTAGGACTTTCACAAAAGGCAGTTGATCTGGGAGCTAAAATAATTGTATTCCCGGAATCAGCATTACCTGTTTATTTGCTTTCAGGTAATTATGATTTTGAAGTAAATCAGATTCACAACTTCGTTAATAAAAACAAAGTATTTTTACTTACGGGAATGCCCGATATAAATTTTTATTTTAAAGGAGAAGAAGCTCCTGAAGATGCAAAGGAAACAAAAGTATCGGGAGCAAAATATACTTCGTTTAATTCAATACTTGGTTTCAGTCCTGATAGTTTTGAAATTCAGAAATATGGAAAAATAAAATTAGTACCATTTGGTGAGAAAGTACCGTTTGTAGAGGAGATTCCCCTAATTGGGGATTTAATCAAATGGCAGGTCGGAATTTCGAGTTGGAATACAGGGGACAGCATAAAAGTTTTTAACTATGGTAAGAATAAAATTGGTGGAGTGATTTGTATCGAATCAATCTATCCTGATTTTGTTGCAGAATTTGTTCAGAAGGGAGCTGGACTTATAACGGTAGTTACTAATGATAGTTGGTATGGATATTCAAGCGGACCTTTTCAGCATAAAGAAATAAACCGTTTAAGAGCAATTGAAAATAGGAAATATGTTGTAATGGCTGCTAATGGCGGTGTTAGTAACATTATAGATCCGAACGGAAACATTATTTCCGAAACAAAATTATTTTCAAAAGATATACTAGTAGGAGATATAATTTTTAATTATCATAAAACATTCTACACAAATTTTCCATTAATAATCCCTAATTTTGTAACCGGAATATCGATAGCAATATTTATTTTATTTTTACTAAAGAAATTTTTCCAAATAAACCTATATAAAGAAGATGAAAAAAATAATTGATTTAAGAAGCGACACAGTAACAAAACCATCTTTAGAGATGAGAAAAGCTATGTACGAAGCAGAAGTGGGAGATGATGTATATCAGGAAGATCCTTCTGTAAACAGATTACAGGAATATGCGGCAGAATTATTAGGTAAAGAAGCCGCTTTATATGTATCAAGTGGTGTGATGGGGAATCAACTATGTTTGAATGTTCTAACACAGCCGGGAGATGAAGTTATATGCGATATAGATGCGCATATATTTCAATATGAATCGGGATCGCCGGCAAAACTTAGCGGATTACAGTTAAGTTTTATAAATGGTGATCATGGGGTATTTAAAGCCGAAGATGTGGAACCATTAATTCGTCCTTTAAGCGCATATTATATGGCTCGTACACGAGTAGTGGAAATGGAAAATACACATAATAGAGGCGGCGGGACAATTATCCCAATGGAAAATATTATCGGTATAGAAGAAGTTGCAAAAAAGCATGGATTGTATATGCATCTTGATGGTGCAAGAATATGGAATGCATCAGTGGAGACGGGAATTTCAGTAAAAGAATACGCTTCGCATTTTGATTCTATTTCTTGTTGTTTATCAAAAGGGCTTGGTGCACCGGTCGGTTCAATTATAGCAGGTGATAAAGAGTTTATTGATGAAGCATTTAGAGTAAGAAAATCTTGGGGCGGAGGAATGAGGCAGGTCGGAATCCTTGCTGCTGCTGGACTTTATGCGCTCGAAAATAATATTCCGAAACTAAAGGATGACCACAAAAAAATAAAATCGATTGCAGAATTTTTAGTTAATCATGGAAAATGCAAGATCGATATGAAAACTGTTCAGACAAATATTTTAATGTTAGCCCCTACCGAAAAATCGGTCGGTCAGGTAATTGATGAATGTAAAGAATATGGATTAATAGTTAGTGCCGGAAGTCCGGGAAATGTTAGAATAGTAGCTCATCAAGATATTTCATTTGAAGAAATAGAAGAAGCAAAGAATATTTTAGCCAAAGTATTATAATGGAGTTAAATGGAAAAAAGTGAATTTAAACATAAAATAAAAGAGACAGTCCGCTTTCATGAAGTCGATTTAATGGGTATAGTTAATAATGCCATCTATTTCACTTATTTTGAAGATGCACGAATTAGTTATACAGAGACTCTAAAACATCTTTATAAGTTCAAAGAGATATTGGAAGGTGAATCATTTTTCATAATGGCACGCAATGAATGCAATTACTTACAACCTGCACATTTCGGAGATGAATTAACTATATATACAAAAGTAACTTTAATCGCGAATAAGAGTTTCCATTTTGTACATATAGTTGAGAATAGTAAAACGAGAGAGGTAATCGCAGAAGGTGGCGGAGTATTTGTTCATATAAATATAAGAACAAAAAAATCGCAACCTCTACCGGAAGAATTTTATCTTGCAGTTAAAGATTATGAAGGAGAAGTAGTCTTAAAGAAAGAAGACGAAGAATTTTCAATTAACCCAGAATAAAATAAGTAATTCCTACAATAAGCAATATGTAACCGGTATAAGTTGCATATTGCTTATGATGCATCTTTACATAGTTCCAAATATAAGCTGCAGCAATCATTAGCAACATTATTATTAATGCAACCCCGCTTGCTTCGAACAAATTAAATTGATCTTTATAAACAGTTGCCAAACTTTCTCCATTAAAGAATCCGAGATAAATTAATTCTAAATGAAGGAAATAAACGATAAGAGATTCTTTACTAACCTTTACTAAAAATGAATTACTAAGATCAATGAACTTAGAAATAAGATTCATAAAATATAATAGAAATAAAATGATTCCGAGTCTTTCAATAAAGAAAAATGGATGAGGAATCACAGTACCGAAAACAACCCCTTTCAAATTATTATAGACAAAAAAACCGATTACAAAAAATAAAATTCCGGTAATAAATAAATTGTTAAAATAGTTTTCGGTTTTTCCCGATTTTTTAAGAATTAAAAAATAGTGAGCGGCAATTCCACCCGAAAAAATAAATGCAATCCAAGGAAAAAGAGGAAAGAGAGAGCCATTAAGCCGATTAAAATAGTTAGCTATTGCAGAAGGCATAAAATTATCAAAATGAATTAGCCACATAATAGGGCTAATAAGTATTACAATGAAGGTAGCAATAATTAGAAATATCAGATTTGATTTTTCTTTATTGAATATTACGGAAGAGATAACGAATATAAAAAGTCCGACAGCAATACATTGGAGAATATCAACAGAGAGAAATATTCTCATTTGTAAATCAGTCGATTTATTAATTAGGTCTGATAGATTCATTTGAGGGAGACGTAAAACATATCCCAACAAAAAAATTACGCCAATTCTTTTTAATTTTGTCAAAAAAATAGTTTTATCAAATTTGGAATCGAAGGTTTTGCTCGTGGAAAGAATAAACGTAAAACCAGAAGCAAAAAGAAATGATGGAGCGACGAGACCATTAATAAAAGTTAAAAATACAAACCATGTTGCTTCTTTATATTCGGGTTGTAAAAGAGGATTAAATACATGAGTCTCTATCATCATCAAGAGGACTAACCCTTTAAGAAGATCGATAAATACTAATCTACCCGAATGTTTATGTTCCATACAATTTTGCTCCGAATTAGATTATTAAGTTAATAAATCTTAATCTTTTTTGTATTTTTATTGAATAGAATTTTTTGAGGGAAAAATTGAAAATTTTGGTAACAGGTGGTGCTGGATATATAGGCAGCCACTTTGTAAAATATCTTATTTCTAAAGGAATTGATGTTGCGGTATTGGATAATCTAAGCAGAGGACATGAAGAAGCAGTTCCCGAGGATGTAAAATTATATCGAGTAGATTTACTTAACTACGAAGAATTAAGTGATGCAATAAAGGAATCAAAGGCTGATGCGATTGTTCATTTTGCTGCGTTCGCTTATGTGGGTGAGTCGGTTGAGAACCCTGCGATCTATTATCAAAATAACGTAATCGGAAGTATTAATTTAATAAAGGCAGTCAATGAGGCGGGAATAAAGAAATTTGTTTTTTCTTCTACTTGTTCGTTATATGGCAATCCGGTAAAAGTGCCTATCTCTGAAGAAGAAAGTGTAAAACCGATTAATCCTTATGCAAATACGAAAAATGCAATAGAGATGGTGCTAAAAGATTTTGATAATGCTTATGGATTGAAATCGGTTTGTTTGAGATATTTCAATGCGGCAGGCTGCGATTTTGATGGAATGATTGGTGAAAGTCATGAGCCCGAACCACATCTTATTCCGATAGTTTTAGATGCAGCATTAGGGAAAAGAAAATCGGTAAAAGTATTTGGAGATGATTACAAAACTCCAGATGGAACTTGTATTAGAGATTATATCCATGTTAATGATTTAGCAGATGCACATTTGAAAGGATTGGAATATCTTTTTAATAGCGGTGAATCGACTATTATAAATCTTGGTACCGGAACAGGATATTCCGTAAAAGAGATAATCGATTCAGCAAGAAAAGTTACGGGTCTCGATATCCCTTATGAAATAGCAGAGAGGAGAGCGGGCGATCCTGATGTACTAGTAGCAGATAATAAAAAATCAAAATCTATTCTTGGATGGGAACCTAAGATCGGTTTAGATGAAGTTCTTTCATCCGCATTTAATTGGCAAAAAAATAAAAAATATTAGAATATGAAAATCGAAAAAACAGAAATAAAAGATATCTTATTAATTACACCTGATGTATATGAAGATAGCCGCGGCTTCTTCTTTGAATCGTATAACAAACAAAAATTTATTAATGAAGGATTGGAGATTAATTTCGTTCAGGATAATTTTTCTAAATCTGCGAAAGGGACTATTAGAGGATTGCATTATCAAATCGAGCCGAAACCGCAAGGGAAGTTTTGTCAAGTAATTACTGGGAGAGTTTTGGATGTAGCTGTGGATATAAGAAAAAATTCTCCTACATTTGGAAGATATTTTGCGGTTGAATTATCGAGCAAAAACAAGATGCAATTATGGATTCCACCGGGATTCGCTCATGGATTTGAAGTATTGGAAGAAGATACAATTTTTCACTACAAATGCAGTGGGACGTATAGCAAGGAGCATGAAAGGGCTATATTATATAGCGATCCGAAGATTGGTATAAATTGGTCAACGAGTGAACCAATTGTTTCCGAGAAAGATAAAATAGCAGTAACATTAGATAAACAAAAGGATTTATTCATTTAAGGAGGGCTTAGTGAATCTATCAGTAATTGGCTCCGGCTATGTCGGATTAGTAAGTGCAACATGCTTTGCCGAAATGGGCAATAATGTAATATGCGTTGATAACAATAAAGAAAAGCTTGCAAAGATGAACGAGGGGATTGTAACCATTTACGAACCGGGATTGGAGATTTTATTTTTAAGAAACATCGTTAAGAAACGGCTTGTATTCACAGACGATTTGGAATATGCTATTTCAAATTCCGAATTTATTTTTCTTAGTCTCCCAACTCCGCAATCCGAAGATGGATCGGCTGATCTTTCGCATGTAATGAATACAACCGAGAAAATCGGAGAGATATTAAAAACCCATGGCGATAAAGATTTTAAGATTATCGTAAACAAAAGCACTGTACCTGTGGGGACTTCGCAAAAGGTAACGGAGATATTAAAGAAGCAAGGTTTGAAAAATTTTGAAGTAGTCTCAAATCCTGAATTTTTGAAAGAGGGATATGCAGTAGAAGATTTTATGAAACCGGATAGAATAGTAATTGGAGCAAAGACAAGAGAAGTATTTCAAAAAATGCGAGAGCTTTATGAACCGTTTGTAAGGCAGGGGAACCCGATATTAGAAATGGATCCGGAAAGTTCGGAAGTAACAAAGTATGCATCTAACTCATATTTGGCAATGCGTATTACATTTATGAATGAATTAGCTAATTTCTGTGAGAGAGCGGGAGCGAATGTTGATTTAGTAAGAAGAGGGATGGGTTCGGATACAAGAATAGGGAAACGATTTTTATTCCCTGGTATTGGATACGGAGGATCGTGCTTCCCTAAAGATGTAAATGCATTAATAAAAACTTCTTCTGAACATGATTCGACTATGAGCATATTGGTAACGGTGGATAAGATTAATAAAGCACAGAAGCATGTAATTGTAAAAAAAGTTAAAGAACATTTCGGAGAACTTACAGGTAAAAAATTTGCTGTATGGGGATTAGCATTTAAGCCCAATACTGATGATATGAGAGAGGCACCTGCTGTAATAATTATTGAAGAATTACTCAAAGCCGGTGCAGAAGTTTCTGTTTATGATCCTGCTGCAATGGAAAATTCTAAATTATATCTTAAAGACACGGTTACATATTGTGAGGATCAGTATGAGGCATTGAAAGATAGTGAGGCACTTCTTGTTCTCACTGAATGGAATGAGTTTAGAAATCCTGATTATGAAAAAGTAAAATCATTTTTGAAGAATCCGGTTTTATTTGATGGGCGTAATATATATGAACCAGGCAGAATGGGTGAATTAGGGTTTACTTATCACAGTATCGGAAGACAAACGGTGAAATAAATACAATAATTGTTGTATAGTTATAGAATGTCATTATAGGAATAGAAAATTATTTTGTATTCGGAAATAAGCATACATGTTGTTTAAGTTGATAGTTAAAAAGTAGTGCAAAATAAACAGTAAGAAAAATCTTACTGTTTATTTGTTATAAATATTTTTATCTGCCTAATACTTTCTCATAATATTCTATATATTTTGGGAGGATAAGTTTTTTATCAAAACTTTCAACTGATCGTTTACGTGAATTAGCAGAGAAATTTTTGTATTTCTTTTCGTTCGATAATAAATCAATACTATATTTAGCCATTCTATCAACATCTCCAATTTCTGCAATAAAACCGGTCTCATTATGAATAACTAATTCAGGAAGACCGCCGACAGATGAACTAACAACCGGCAGTCCGCATGCCATTGCTTCAAGTGCTGAGAGACCGAAACTTTCAGATTGAGAAGGCATTAAGAAAAGATCGGCTGCGCTTAATAATTCAGCTAATCCATCCTGCTTGCCTAGGAAAATAACATCTTTCTGTAGACCGAGTTCACGGGCAAGACGTTCGCATTCGCTTCTATCAGGTCCATCGCCTATCAAAACTAATTTTGCAGGTATAGTATTTTTTACTTTTTCAAGAATACGAATTGTATCTGTAACTCTTTTTACAGGACGGAAATTAGATGTATGAATTAATATTTTCTCACCATTTGGTGCAACGTGAGAACGTAATAATTCGTTATCAGTTTTTTTATAACTATCAGTATCAATAAAATTATAAATTACTTCGATCTCTTTATCGATGTTATAATTCGTAAGCGTTTTTTCTTTTAGATAACGAGAGACAGTTGTAACGCCATCGCTTTCTTCAATACTAAATTTCACTAGGGGCATAAATGACGGTTCGAGCCCCACTAAAGTAATATCAGTACCATGTAAGGTTGTAATAAACTTTATATCTTTTCCTGATTTTTGAATTACCTTTTTAGCTAGGTAGGCACTCATTGCGTGAGGGATGGCGTAATGAACATGCATCAAATCCAAATTTTCATATTCAATTACTTCCACCATTTTGCTTGTTAATGCCAATGCATAAAGGGAGTGTTCAAAGAGAGGATAGTTACTTACTTCCACTTCATGGAAATAGATTTTCTCTACGAAACGATTGAGGCGATGCGGGAGAGCATAGCTAATGAAATGAACTTCATGACCTTGAGCAGCTAAAGCAATACCTAATTCGGTAGCGACAACACCACTTCCGCCATAAGTTGGATAACAAGTAATTCCTATTTTCATTTCACCAATTCTCTATTTTTTTCGTAAATTCAATTATTACATAAAACAAAATAACTGTTTTTTATTTGGAAAATAAATATAAGAATTAAATTAAGATATGACATCTGTTGAAATTTTAATAAAACAAAGAATTTTAATTGTAGGCGCAACGGGAATGTTGGGGCAGAGAATTGCCCAATTTTATAAAAATCAAAAAGAGATAGAATTATTATGCGTTTCTGCGGAGGCGAACTATTTTGAATCCGATGTAGAATATAAACAGATGGATATGACGGATAAGAATAGTGTTAAAAAAATAATTCTAGACTTTTTCCCAGATGTGGTAATAAATGCAGCGGCATATACCAATGTTGATAGAGCCGAGACAGAAAAAGAGCTTGCTTGGAAAATTAATGTAAGCGGAGTAGAATATTTAGCATTGTATTCATGGACTATCGATGCACAGTTAATTCACATCTCTACCGATTACGTATTTGATGGGAAAGAGGGACCATATTCTGAGATTGATATACCATCTCCGGTTGGGTACTATGGCAGGACTAAAATGGCGAGCGAGAACTCTATAAAAATTTCGGGTGTTCGTGCGGCGATAATTAGAACTAATGTTCTATATGGTCCCGCAAAGTATGGCAGACCCGATTTTGTTAAATGGGTAATTGATTCTCTTAAATGTGGAAAACCAATTAATATAGTTATAGATCAATATAATAATCCCACTTATATCGATGACATTGCTATTGCTATCAATAGTTTATTCGAATTGAAAAAGGAGGGAGTGTATAATATTGGCGGAGATGAAGTATTAAACCGGTATGAATTTACGCTACGAATTGCTGATTATTTTGGATTAGATAAAAGTCTAATAAATCCAATCACAACTAAAGAATTAAATCAACCTGCACCGCGTCCACTAAAATCGGGGTTAATCACGCTCAAAGCCCAGATTGAGTTAGGATATAAACCGAGGAAGATTGAAGAGACATTAAGATTATTTAAAGAAGAATTAGGCCTTTGATTAAAATCAAATTTAATTATAAAAAAAAAGATTATATTTGACAATGGGTTTGGGAATTATGAAATTTAAGTACAAAAAAGACAAGATATATTTCAATAACTAAATAAGGAGGGCAAATGAGAAAATTAGTATTAACAATCGCGTTGTTTTTTGCAGTTGGATACTTTTCACAAGTATTGGCTCAAACGCAGAGTGGGTCATTTTTCTTTAATCAGGAATCAAAAGGGTTTACCTTAGATAAAAATGAAGGTAAAAGAGTTGTTGAATATGAAATCAACTTTAATAAACCTTTCGATAAAAAACCAAAAGTTGTTCTTTCGACCACATTATTAGATGCAGCAAAAGATACAAAGATCAGATACTCGATATCTGCATCAGGTGTTTCACGTGATGGATTTGTATTAAAAGCTGAAGTGTGGGGAGATACACAGCTTACCGGAATCGGTGGCTATTGGTTAGCCCATATTGAAGAATAATTGATCTATTTTAAGATTGGTAGCCGCATTCTGAATAAGTCTGCGGCTATTTTTATTTTAAACCCTCCCGATGTTTGCCTTTTAATTACCCACAAAGTAATTTTCCATGTTAAGTAAAAATTGAAAAGAATATATGGTTGATGGAAATATTAGATTATTAGCTGCAATTATGTTCACTGATATGGTTGGTTATACAGCTTTAATGCAGGAAGATGAAGAAAAAGCTATTTTTTTAAGAGAGAAGCATCGAAAAATTTTAGAAAATACCATTCCTCAATATCAAGGAAGAATACTTCAATACTATGGAGATGGCACTTTAAGTATATTTGGAAGTGCGATAGAAGCTGTGCGTTGTTCTATCGATATACAAAATTCATTTCAAACTGCACCGAAGATTCCGGTCAGAATAGGAATACATATTGGTGATGTGGTTTATGAAGACGATGGTGTTTTTGGAGATGGAGTGAATATTGCATCTCGAATTGAATCTCTTGGAATTGCCGGAGGAGTTTTAATCTCTGATAAAATTCATGATGAAATTAAAAACCATCCTGAATTTCAAACCATATCGCAAGGTTTTTTTGAATTAAAAAATGTCAGAAGACCAATCGAAATTTTCTCTCTTATGAATAAAGGATTGGCAACTCCAAAACAGGATGAATTGAAATTAAAAACTAAAACATCCTTTAAAAGTATTGCAGTACTTCCATTCGTAAATATGAGTAGTGATAAAGAAAATGAATTTTTTAGTGATGGAATAACTGAAGATTTATTGAATGCTCTTTCAAAGGTTGCAGGGTTGCAGGTTACATCCAGAACTTCTGCTTTTGCCTTTAAAGGGAAGAATATAGATATAAGAGAGATAGGGAAGCAACTCGCTGTTAGTTCGGTATTAGAGGGGAGCGTACGTAAAGTAGGTAATAGAGTAAGAATAACAGCACAGCTAATAAATACCATTGATGGATATCATATATGGTCTGAATCATTTGATCGGGAATTAGAAGACATATTTGCAGTTCAAGATGAAATATCGAAGAGGATTGCGAATATACTCAGAGAGAAATTAACTACTAATGAACTTTCACAGCCGTTAGTAAAAAAATATACAAGTAATATAAATGCCTATTCAGTTTATCTCAAAGGGTTATATTATTGGAATAAATTCACACCTGAGATGACTTTTAAAGCAATAGATATGTTCAATCAGGTAATCCAGATAGAGCCGGAGTTCCCTTTATCGTACGCACGTCTCTCGGGCTGTTATACTTATCTAGGTGCGATAGGTATTATGAAGCCGGATATTGCATATCCGCGTGCGAAAGACCTAGCTTATAAAGCTCTAGATATGGATAAGACTTTAGAAGATTGCCATGTTGCCATTGGGATGGTGAAATTATTTTATGAATGGGATTTTAAGGGATCGGAAGAATCATTATTGAAGGCATTAGAAATTAATCCCGGTTATGCGACAGCGTTTCTAAATTATTCAATGTATTTGAGCGGAATGCATCGATTGGAGGAAGCAAAGAATTTTGCAGAGAAAGCCGCTACGCTTGACCCTCTATCACCTGTTATACTTGATAATTATGCCGATACCTTAATGTATAACGGTAATTTTGAAGATGCTAATTATTACTATCAGAAAACCTTGGAATTAGATCCTTCATTCAGAAATGCTCTTTATGGAATTGGATGGAATTATTATTATCAAGGTGATTTGGAAAAAGCACTTCAGATATTTGAAAAAGTAATTAATCAATTAGGGCATCCTTTAAAGGGACTTACTACATATGGATATATCTGTGCTAAATTAGGTTTAAAAGAAAAAGTTATCGAAATAATTAAAAAGACGAAAGAGAGAGAGCTTTTAGAACCTGAAACATCTATGAATATGGATTTCGCGGTTTTGTATGCGGGAATAGAAGATTGGGATAATGTTTTTATTTACCTCGAAAAGGCATTCATTGAAAAAAGTGGTGGTTTACTTTTTCTTTGGTCGCTGATTTATAAAAAGATTCATAATACAGAAAGATTTAAAAATCTTCTAAAAAGGATCGGGTTGGAGTACAACCTTCAAGATTAGAAACTCTTTCTCCAGCTTCTCATAAGGAATCCGGTAATAAGAAGGGCTAAGCCAATTAATATAATTTTAACGTAAGCTTCGGGGAAGTAATAATATCCGCCGATAGCTACTGGAGCTTGTTGAGCTTCAAGAGCATAATAATTTTCACCTCTAACAACTTCCACTTTATAGCTAAAATTAAGCAGACCATAAAGAAGCAAAACACTTCCTTGCAGAAAACAAACTAAATCAACTAAAGCAAATACTATGGTGGACATGATATGAGTCATTTTATCCTCGAACTAAATTGTTAGTACCCACGAGAGGATTCGAACCTCCGACAAACAGTTTAGGAAACTGCTGCTCTATCCTGCTGAGCTACGTGGGCATATTTATAAAAATATAAACTGTAATATAAAAAAAATCTACTATTTGCACTCCTATACCGGTTAAGAAAGAGAAATAGTAATTAACAATTCTTTAAATTGAATTTCGATGTCTTTTTTTATAATTTCCCTTATTGAATACAATTAAAAATGGAGTAGTAAATGACTACAATAGTAGATGTATGGGCAAGAGAGATACTTGACTCGAGAGGAAATCCAACAGTAGAAGTAGAAGTAACCTTAGAAGGTGGAACAGTTGGAAGAGCGGCAGTACCAAGCGGAGCATCCACAGGAGAATTTGAAGCATGCGAATTACATGATGAAGATGCAGCACGCTATAATGGTAAAGGATGCCAAAAAGCAGTTGATAACGTAAATAATAGAATTGCAGAAGAATTAGAAGATTTTGATGCTACCGAACAAGTTGCTATCGATAACTTATTAATTGAATTAGATGGAACGCCGAATAAATCCGAATTAGGTGCTAATGCAATCTTAGGCGTATCATTAGCATGTGCAAAAGCATCAGCAGAAGCTTATGGAATGCCACTTTACAAATATATTGGAGGAATAAATGCGAAAACATTGCCAGTTCCGATGATGAATATTTTGAATGGTGGAAAGCATGCTGATAATAATGTTGATTTCCAAGAATTTATGGTAATGCCGGCAGGTGCTCCTTCATTTTCAGAAGCATTAAGAATGGGCACAGAAACTTTTCATGCACTTAAGTCAGTATTAAAGAAAAAAGGTTATAATACAGCAGTTGGTGATGAGGGTGGTTTTGCGCCAAATCTAAAATCTAATGAAGAAGCACTTGAAGTAATTCTCCAAGCTATTGAAAAAGCAGGATATAAAGCAGGTAAAGATATATTTATTGCATTAGACCCTGCGGCAAGTGAAATGTGGGATAATGAGAAGAAAGAATATTATTTCTTCAAATCTGATAAATCATATTTAGCTCCTGAGAAGATGGTTGATTATTGGGCTAATTGGATTAAGAACTACCCAATTATTTCACTTGAAGATGGTATGAGTGAATTTGACTGGGCAGGCTGGAAATTATTGACTGATAAAGTTGGCAATAAAACTCAGTTAGTAGGCGATGATCTTTTCGTAACTAATACTAAGTTTTTAGCTAAAGGAATTGAAACCGGAACAGCTAATGCGATTTTAATTAAAGTAAATCAGATTGGTACATTAACAGAGACATTAGATGCAATTGAAATGGCTAAGAATGCAGGTTATAAATCAGTAATCAGCCACCGTTCAGGTGAAACAGAAGACACTACAATTGCTGATATTGCAGTTGCTACAAATGCAGGCCAAATTAAAACAGGTTCTGCAAGTAGAACTGATAGAATTGCGAAATACAATCAGTTATTAAGAATTGAAGAAGAACTTGGTCTAGACGCAGCATTCTTAGGACTTTCAGCAATTAATTGTAAAGTTGATTAAGCAATAAAGTAATATAAATTAACTGTAAAAAAGGGCACCTTATGGTGCTCTTTTTTTCCTATTCATTAAAAAGAGGTATGCATGATTCCGAACACAATTCAGGAATTAGAAAAGTATATCAAAACAAATAATGTCGAATTTATTGATCTAAAGTGCATCGACTTAACAGGAAGATTACACCATATATCGCTTCCTACCTATCCGGGAATATTTAAGAAACTTATTTCTGAAGGTGTCGGTTTTGATGGTTCAAGCTATGGATTTAGAAAAGTAGAAAATAGTGATATGATTTTGATTCCCGATTTAACTACCGGGACGGTCGATCTATTTAGAGAATCATCAACATTAAGTTTTTATTCTAATATTGTATTGACTGACGAAAAGAGGTCTCGATTTTCGCAGGACGGCAGATATATTGCTGCACAAGCCGAGAAATTATTAAAAGAAGTTACCGGATGTGATACTTCACTATGGGGACCGGAATTTGAATTTTATATTTTTTCAAAAGTGGATTATGATACAAGGACTGCATCTTCATATTATAATGTAGAGCATGCCGAAGAGTTTTATAAAAAAGCATATCATGCTGCTAATCCATTTGATATATATGACGATTTTAGAGATGAGGCATGCAAATTATTAAAGAAAGCCGGAATCAGTGTAAAATATCATCATCATGAAGTTGGCGAAAGAGGACAGCAGGAAATCGAAACAAATTTCAGTAGTCTTCTTCAAACAGGTGATAATATTGTTACGGCGAAGTATGTACTTTTTAATTATGCGAGAGAGAAAAACCTTTTTATAACCTTTATGCCAAAGCCAATGTATCAACAGGCAGGTAATGGATTGCATTTACATATGTACCTAACAAAAAATGGTAAGAATGCATTTTATAAAAAAGGTGAATATGGAAATGTAAATGAGCTTGGTAGATTTTTTATAGGTGGTATGCTTAAGCATGCGCCTGCATTAGCGGCATTTACAAATCCTAGCACGAATTCGTATAAAAGGTTAGTCCCAGGATTTGAAGCTCCGGTAGCATTGACTTATGGAATGGGAAACAGAGCATCGGCTATACGAATACCAAAGTACGTTTCCAATCCTGACGAAACAAGATTTGAATATCGTCCACCAGATGCTACAATTAATCCATATCTCTGTATGTCGGCAATGCTCTTAGCCGGAATAGATGGTGTGATTAATAAAATCGATCCTGTAAAGGAAGGATATGGTCCTTACGATATGAATATTATGGATCCTTCGTTTGAAGGAAAAATAAAATTTCTACCCCGGAATTTGGATGAAGCATTGGATGCGTTGAATGATGATTTTGAATTTCTTGAAAGAGGAGGAATTTTCACAGATGAATTATTAAGTCAATGGCAGAAAACGAAGCATGAAGAGATAAAAGCCATTGGTACGATGCCGCATCCATTTGAGTATAAAATGTATTTCAATTTATAGGATTATATGCCATTTGTAGGTGAATTTGCAGCAATTCTAACGGCAGTATTATGGTCAGGTACAGCGATTGCCTTTTCTGAAGCTTCTATTCGGATTGGTTCTTTTTATGTTAATGTCACTCGATTAATTTTTGCTGTCGTTTATCTTACAATTACGATTTTAATATTTGGTTTGGATATTAGTTTATCAAGCAGTCAAATATTTTATCTATTCGCAAGTGGAATAATTGGTCTTGTATTAGGGGATACATATTTATTTAAAGCATATCAGCATATTGGGGCACGCCTCAGTATGCTGCTTATGTCTTCATCTCCGGCAATGGCGGCAATACTCGCTTATTTCTTCTTAGGAGAAACTATTTCCACTCTTGGAATATTAGGGATGTTCGTAACTGCTGCCGGTATTGGGATGGTCGTTTTCCAAAGACAAGAAGTACCGTCTTCACCTTACAAAGTAGATTATTCAGGAATTGTTTTTGGATTGATTGGTGCACTTGGTCAGGCTGGAGGTTTGATATTAGCAAAGAAAGCATTTAATGAAGGGGATGTCAATGGATTCGTTGCCGCATTTTTTAGGATAGTTTCTGCATTAATTATTCTTTATCCGCTAACATTACTGACCAAAAAGTTTGTCAAACCTATCGAAAAATTTCGAGCGAATAAACCTGCTTTAGTTTTTACAATTATCGGTTCTATAATTGGTCCATTTCTCGGAATCACTTTTAGTTTGATTTCAATTACTTACGCAAAGGTTGGTATTGCGTCTACATTAATGGCGACTGTACCTATAATAATGCTTCCAATGGTAAAATATTATTATAAAGAAAAACTTTCGACCATGTCGATAGCAGGTGCATTTATTGCAGTTGCCGGAATAGTTGTCCTCTTTCTACGCTAAAGAGAAATTAATTAATAATTAAAACCGCTCCGATTTATTCTTTAGAACTTCCGAAAAAAAAAGTGAGAGGGCGATGAAGACGTTTAGCCCAATAAGATTCGGAGTGTTCTGCCCCTTTTTCAAAATGATAATATAGATTACGACCGCACTCCATTCCACTATTTCTTAAAATTAAAGCCATCTTCATATTATCAAAAATGAGTTCATTTTCGCTTGTCCCACAATCAATATAGATCTTTAAATTATCTAAAAATTTTTCCTTTGGTTCTGTGAACACCCTATTTCTATTAATCCAAAATGAATTAGATAAACAGGCAGCTTTTCCAAAAACATAAGGATATTTCATAATCAACTGGAATGAAAATAAACCACCCATAGAGGAACCGATAGTGCAAGTATTCAAAGGGTCCTCTTTTGTGCGATAATTTTCATCGATAAACCTTTTTAGTTCATTGATAAGAAAAGAAGAATATTTAATCCCTTTAGATGAATAAAGATTATATTCTTCTATTCGGTCTTTTGAATTAGAGATTCCAACAACAATAATTTCTTCGATTTTTTTCTCACGAATTAATTGGGTAGCCGTCTTATCAACATCCCAAGCTATTCCTGAATATGAAGTGCGAGGATCAAATAAATTTTGACCATCATGCATATAGACAACGGGATATCTTTTAGAGCTTGCCTCATACGAAGGGGGAAGCCAAATTAATATATCCCTTTCGTTTTTAAGATTAGAACTATAAAATTCATGATGGTATTTTAGAGAGCCGATTATATCGGAGAAACTATCGTTTATTATCATTACCAAAATTATACAAGTCAAAATCAAATATCTATTTTAAATCACATTTTATTACAAATTATTTTATTAGATTGAGTAAGTAATTAATGAAAGTGCCTTGTAATAAGTAGATTGCTTTAGTACATTGTTGTATTAAATTAAGTCAATTTCTCGAAAAGAGACGTTTGATAGAATTTCGGCATCACTTTTTGAGCCAAATAGGTGCTAATTGTTGGTATCGTTTTTGTGAGTAATTAGTAAATAAATTAATCGAAAGAGCTAATATGGAATTATTGGATATCGTATATACTGTATTAATTGGTGGCTTTTCTTTATTGATGACAGTTGTAATAGTATCGTGGGTTTTCTCAAAATCAAAACGAGTGGAGAATCCATTATTAAGGGAGCAAGTGAACCCTGCACCTAAAATCAAAGTAAGAGCAACACATTCTAGGAACAATGGTCATTTTTCTGATATGGGGCATTCTACAAATAGCAAAAATTCACCAATGATTTTCCCGATTGGGGAACATACTTCGGGGTCAGAAAAAATTATAAGAAGAGAATCTCACATTACAAGTGAAGAAATCCCGAATCGTTTTGTAAATAGAGGAAGCTTACCTAATCAAAAGAGATATCAAGTTGTAAATGAAGAAATAAAAAAAACAGGTATTTCCAAAATAGCTAATTTCTATTTTTGATGAATAAGTAGTATTTACGAACTCCGGTTGCACAATGGAGTAAAAAATTAGCTTCCATATAGATCAGAGCACCAAATTCACATCGATACTTCATTTAGATCAAAACCAAAATAAAATATAATAAGATTGATAAAACTATCAGTCTTTCTTAAATTTAGACTACATTTAAAATCAAATAGTAAGAAGAAGAATGAAAATTTGTGATATACTAAAACCGGATAAAATAATTGCTTCGATGCAAAGCAAAGAAAAAGAAGAAGCAATAAACGAGTTAATTAATCTTTTCATCGGTGATGAGAAAGTAAAAGACGTTGAGCAGATGAGATCTGCCGTTATCGAAAGAGAAAAAATAATGTCTACGGGGGTAGGCAAAGGATTTGCAATTCCTCATGCAAAAACAAATGGAGTGAATGAAATTGTTGCTGCATTCGGAAAATTTGAAAAGCCAATTGACTTCGATGCTCTAGATAGTAATCCGGTTAATTTGGTTTTCTTACTTATAGGCAAAGAAAATCTAGTAGGACCACACATCAAATTACTTAGCAGAATTTCGCGAATGATGAATAAAGATGAATTTCGCGAGAATTTATCGAAAGCAAAAACCGCGGACGAGATATACAAAATATTTGATGATGAAGAAAAACAATATTTCGAAATGGTATAGTGAACTGATGATTAAAGCGATAACGGGAACAAATGACATCCTATCAGAGGATAGTTTTAGATGGCGAGAATTAGAGAAACTTGTAAATGGAATAATGAGTTTTTACAATTATAAAGAGATTCGTACACCAATATTTGAAGAGACATCACTTTTTTCACGCGGAATAGGGGATGCGACAGATATAGTAAGTAAGGAAATGTATTCATTTATCGATAGAAGCGGAGTAAGTCTTACATTAAAACCAGAGATGACGGCATCGGTTGCCCGTGCTTTTATAGAGCATTCATTAGACAAGAAGCAAAGCCTAAATAAATTATATTATATATCTCCAATGTTTAGGCAGGAAAGACCGCAAGCAGGGAGGTTCAGACAGTTTCATCAGTTTGGAGCTGAAGTGCTCGGAAGTCAAAGTCCGCTTCTTGATGCAGAGATGATAATAATTGCATATGATATTTTTGCTAAGCTCGGATTGACTAATCTAAAAGTGAAAATAAATTCACTCGGAGTTACTGAATCGCGCGAAATATATAAGGCAAAACTTAAAGAGTATTTGAATCCACATTTTAATAATCTTTCCGAAGAGAGCAGAAAAAGATTTGATATAAATATTTTACGGATATTTGATAGTAAAGATGATAGAGATCAGTCAATAATGAAAGATGCTCCTTTATTAATTGAGTATTTAGATGATGCGAGTCTTCAACATTTTAATACAGTAAAAAAGGTTTTGGAAAATTCAAATGTTCCTTTTGAAGTTGATCCGAAATTAGTTCGCGGTCTGGATTATTACTGTCATACAACTTTTGAAATTGTAAGCGGGAGTGTTGGTTCGCAAAGTGCATTATGCGGAGGCGGCAGATACGATGGACTAATTGAACAACTTGGGGGCAAACCGGTTCCGGGTGTAGGTTTTGCTGCAGGTATAGAAAGATTATTACTAGCTTGTAAAAATGAAAATGTTTTTGAAATAAAAGAAGAACCGCTTGATGTATATATGATATTACTTGATTCGGAACTAAGAAACGATACCTTTAAAGCAATGCTTGAATTAAGGCGTAATGGATTAAGAGTAGATTCCGATTATCTTATGCGAAGCATTAAAGCGCAGATGAGAGAAGCCAATAAATATAATTCACGATTCACTCTTTTTATTGGAGGGGATGAATATAAAAGTGGTGATTATTTATTAAAGGATATGTCGGAGGGTAATCAATTCTTATTTAAGACTTCTGATATGCAAGGTTTGATAAAGAAAATAAGAGAATAGAATGCCTCTAAAGAAGCCAACAGATATTCCGAGATTACCAAGGGCAAGAGAAAAGAAGGGGATATCTGCTTTGGACACCATTCCAACAAAGAAGCCCGATAAAAAAGATTATTTAGTAAAGGGATTTTTTAGATACGAACCTATCCTTAAAAAACAATTCTTAATTTTTGCAATAGAAACCATAACTGAATTTACAAGTTTTGCTTACGAAATTTCAGTAGAAACTTTTAAAGAAAATGGCGAGTTTTATATTGTATTAATGGGATTAAAAGCAAAAACAAATATAATTCCGCGGGTAATGCCGGCAAGAACAGAAATAAAATTTGATGAACTCAACGGTGATTTTAAGATAAATGTATTAAAAAAAGATGGAGCGATAAATTCGGCTCATTTTTATGCAAATGTATTGAATAAGGAATTAGTTCTAAAAGAAAAATCAATTCCAAAGAAGAAAAATAATCGTTTTTTCTGTGATTTTGAAATAGCAAAGAAAGAGTTTTCATTTAGGGAAGTTAATTAAAGATGCAAAAAATTTATGGTCGTAAGCCGGTTCTTGAGGCAATTCTTTCAGGGAAAGAGATAGAGCAAATTTATGTTGCATTTGGTCAACGTGGAGAAGTAATAGATAAGATATTTGCCGAAGCAAAGAAACTGGGTATAAAAGTTAGTCAAGCTAGTTTACAAAAATTCCAGGCGTCTTCTTCAAACCCAACTACACAAGGTGTTTATGCCATCGCGGCAGAAAATAGATATTATGAAGTTGAAGATTTAATTAACTCATCTAAAGAAAAAAAAAATCCGTTGATTGTAATGCTAGATTCTATTCAGGATACACATAATCTTGGAGCGATTCTTAGGAGTGCGGCATGTGCGGGAGTTGATGGTGTAATTACAACTATAAATAATAGTGCACCAATAAATGAGACAGTAGAAAAAACATCAGCCGGTGCTGTATCACATCTTAAAATTGCAAAAGTCTCAAATCTTGTCAACGCAATTGAAAAACTTAAAAAAAGTGGGTTTTGGGTTGTAGGTTCTACTCTTGGCAAAGATTCTAAAGATTACAGAACGGTAGATTATAAATCTCCTATTGCACTAATAATGGGAAATGAAGAAAAAGGGATTAGAAGACTTGTAGCCGAAAATTGCGATCATTTAATAAGAATTGATATGCCTGGGAATTTTGATTCCTTAAATGTCTCCGTTGCCACAGGTGTGATTTTATTTGAGATACTTGGCAATAGAACGAGATAATTTATCAATCTAATAGATTAATATAGAATTACGGTTATAATCTTGACTTTTTTATCAAGATTCAATAATTTTACATATATAAAAAAGAAAAGGGAAGCTATGGAAGAAATTAAGACCGATAGTCTTAAAGAGAAAGATGAAGTATCAGAAGATATGCAGTTGCTCAATGATGTAACGAAAAATGAGTACAAATGGGGATTTATAACAGATATAGAATCAGATACAGCTCCAAAGGGATTAAATGAAGAGATAGTCCGTTTCATTTCGATGAAAAAAGAAGAACCAGAATGGATGACAGAATGGAGACTCAAAGCTTTTAGGCATTGGCAAAAGATGGAAGAGCCAGAATGGCCTAATGTAACATATCCAAAGATCGATTTTCAGGATATTATATATTATTCAGCACCAAAGAGGAAACCGCAATTAGAGAGTTTAGATGAAGTGGATCCTGAATTATTAAAAACATTTGAGAAATTAGGAATTCCATTAGAGGAGCAGAAAATTCTTTCCGGTGTGGCAGTGGATGCAGTTTTCGACTCGGTATCTGTGGCAACAACCTTCAAAGAAACTTTAAAAGAAAAAGGAGTAATTTTTTCTTCAGTTTCGGACGCATTAAAAGAACATCCTGAATTAGTGAAAAAATATCTTGGTTCGGTTGTCCCTTATACAGATAATTATTATGCTGCGCTTAATGCTGCGGTTTTTAGTGATGGGTCTTTTGTATACATACCAAAAGGTGTGAGATGTCCAATGGAATTATCGACATATTTCAGAATTAATAATGAAGAGACCGGACAGTTTGAAAGAACATTAATTATTGCAGAAGATAATTCTTACGTTAGTTACTTAGAAGGATGCACAGCTCCCATACGAGATACAAATCAATTGCATGCTGCGGTAGTCGAACTAGTGATATTGGAAAATGCTGAGATAAAATATTCAACAGTGCAGAACTGGTATCCGGGAAATAGCGAAGGGAAAGGCGGCATATATAATTTTGTAACTAAGAGAGCTGCATGTCGTGGAAATCATTCAAAGGTTTCATGGACACAAGTGGAAACAGGTTCTGCTGTAACATGGAAATACCCTAGTTGTATTTTGCAGGGTGATTATTCGGTTGGAGAATTTTACTCAGTAGCGGTAACAAATAATTATCAGCAGGCAGATACCGGAAGTAAGATGATTCATCTAGGAAAGAACACTTCGAGCACAATTATTTCAAAAGGAATCTCGGCAGGGAAGAGCAATAATTCATATAGAGGTTTAGTAAAAGTTGGTAAGAAAGCCGATAATGCAAGGAACTTTACGCAATGCGATTCGATGTTAATGGGAGAAAAATGTGGAGCGCATACATTTCCATATATTGAGATTGAAAACAATACAGCAAGAGTAGAGCATGAAGCAACTACTTCTAAAGTTGGCGAGGATCAAATATTCTATTTGAATCAAAGAGGAATATCATCCGAAGATGCTGTAAATATGATAGTAAATGGATTCTGTAAAGAAGTATTTAATAACCTTCCGATGGAGTTTGCCGTTGAAGCTCAAAAATTATTGGCAATCAGTCTGGAAAGTTCAGTCGGTTAATTAAAAAAAAATTGAAAAATAAGAGGAAAAAATGTTAGTAATAAAAAATCTAAAAGCGAACGTTGAAGGTAAGGAAATATTAAAAGGGATTAATCTGGAAATTAAAGCGGGTGAAGTTCATGCTATAATGGGACCGAACGGATCAGGAAAAAGCACTCTTGCGAATGTACTAGCAGGTAATGGCGGATATGAAGTAACAAGCGGCGAAATTTATTTTGAAGGAAAAGATTTAGTGGAATTAGCACCTGAAGATAGAGCAAGAGAAGGTATATTTCTAGCATTTCAATATCCAATTGAAATTCCGGGAATTAGTAATGCTACGTTTCTAAAAACTGCATTAAATGAAGTAAGAAAATATCATGGAAAACCAGAAGCAACTCCAAAAGAATTTCTAGAACTTTTAAAAGAAAAATCAGGTGTGCTCGGAATGGACCCACAGTTTATTAGCCGTTCCGTGAATGTGGGATTTTCTGGTGGAGAGAAGAAAAGAAACGAGATTCTTCAAATGCTTATGCTACAACCTAAATTAGCTCTTCTTGATGAAACTGATTCAGGATTAGATATCGATGCTTTGAAGATTGTTTCTAGCGGAGTAAATGTATTTAAGAATAAAGATAATGCTGTGCTATTGGTAACTCACTATCAAAGACTGCTTAATTATATAGTTCCTGATTATGTACACGTGCTTTCACAAGGGAGAATAATCAAATCGGGTGGGAAAGAATTAGCTCTTGAACTAGAAGAAAAGGGATATGATTGGATAAAAAATGATGAACTAATTGAAGAGAATGTCTAATGGGAAATGATTTATTAAATGTGATTGAGCTTAGTGATTTTAATCTGCCTACAATGAAAAATGAGGATTGGAAATACACAAATGTAGCTCCAATACTCAAAAACAATTATGTTTTAGGCACCTCTTTAGGTTATGAAAATTATCTTTCCTTACCATTGAATGATTATTTTTTCAAAGATTTTGATTATTACAAAGTAGTATTTATTAATGGAATTTTTGTAAATGAATTATCAGATTTGACCGGATTAGAAAGTGGAATAATAGTAGATAGTCTCACTAATTTTCAAAAAAATAATTCTGAAATTCTTGCAAATCATTTAAATAAATATTCCGCTATTGATAATGGATTTAACGAATTAAATAATACACTTTCTACTAATGGGTTGGTGGTATTTGTACCTAAGGGGAAAGTAGTTGATAAGCCAATTCAGATACTTTACTTAAATGGTGATAGCAACGAAAATGTTTTATCGGTACCTAAGAATCTAATAATCGCCGAAGAAAATTCGCAAGCAACTATCATCGCCAATTATCATGGTATAAAAGGAAAAGAATATTTAACAAATATCGTAACAGAAGTTTATGCAGGTAAAAATTCAATAGTTGATTTTTATAAAATTCAGCTTGAAGAAGAAAATTCTTACCATGTAGAAAAAGTTCAAGCATATCAGGAAGCTAATAGTTTATTCAATCATTACAATTTTACGTTTGGTGGAAGTATAACAAGGAATGACATTAATACTTGTTTGAATGACGAAAATATCGAAAGTCATTTTTATGGATTGTATTTAGCACATAAGGAGCAGCATGTTGATAATCATACATTTGTAGATCATGCAAAACCGAATTGTATGAGTAACGAATTATATAAAGGAATTCTTGATGGTAAATCTCGCGGAGTATTCAACGGAAAAATAATGGTAAGGCGTGATGCACAAAAGACGAATGCATACCAATCGAATAAAGCTGTTTTATTATCTAAGAATGCAATAATTGATACCAAACCACAGCTTGAGATTTTTGCTGATGATGTAAAATGTAGCCATGGTGCAGCGGTGGGACAGCTTGATGAAAATTCCGAATTTTATATTAAGTCAAGAGGCATTCCTAAGGATATTGCAAAATCAATGTTGATTCGCGCATTTGCTGCAGATGTAATTGAAAAAATTAAGATTGATGAATTAAGGGAACAGATAAACCACTTAGTATTCGAGCATTTAAATAGAGTGGAAGTAAAAAATAATTAAACCGGATGAATTTTGATTAAGCAAGCATCGGCAATAATAGAAGCGCGAAGATTTAATCTCGATGAGATTCGAAATGATTTTCCGATATTGAAGCGCACAGTTAATGGGAAGCAGTTAGTTTATTTAGATAATGCTGCGACATCCCAAAAACCGCAATGCGTAATAGACAGCATCAATAAATATTATTCATTTGAGAATGCGAATATACATAGAGGACTTTATTTCTTGAGTGAGATTGCTACTGAATCGTATGAAAACGCACGTTTAAAAGGGAAAGAGTTTTTGAATGCACTAAGTTCTTCAGAATTAATTTTTGTTAAAGGGACAACGGAGGCAATCAATTTAGTGGCGGCATCCTTATCAAGAGCAAATTATTTCAGAGAGGGCGATGAAGTAATTATCTCTCATATGGAACATCACGCCAATATTGTCCCTTGGCAATTTTTAGTTGAGCATGATAAAATAAAATTAAAAGTAATACCAATTACCGATGATGGTGAATTAGATATGGAAGCATTTAAATTAATGCTTAATGATAGAACAAAATTCATTTCGGTTGTTCATATATCTAATGCATTAGGAACAATCAATCCTGTAAAAGAGATAATTACTTTAGCGCATCGAAGAAACATTCCGGTATTTATCGATGGTGCACAATCCGCTCCACACATGAAAATAGATGTGCAAGATTTAGATTGTGATTTTTATGCATTATCGGGTCATAAGGCATTTGGACCTACGGGAATAGGGGTTTTATACGGTAAGACCGAGATGTTAGAGATGCTGCCGCCATATCAAGGCGGAGGCGATATGATCCGAACTGTTACATTTGAGAAAACTACCTATGATGATATTCCACATAAATTTGAAGCGGGTACACCAAATATTGCAGGCTCAATCGGGTTCGGCACTGCAATCGATTACATTAATCAATTTGATAGAGATGAGCTAACTAGATATGAGAATGAACTTTTAGAATATGCTACAAATTCATTGAATGAAATTGATGGACTTAAAATAATTGGTAATGCAAAGAAGAAAGCATCTGTAATTTCCTTCGTAATCGAAGGGATACATCCTTATGATATAGGGACAATAATCGATACAGATGGAATTGCAATAAGAACCGGTCATCATTGTACCCAGCCATTAATGGATAGATTTAAATTGCCAGCGACAGCAAGAGCTTCTTTCGCATTTTATAATACGAAAGAGGAAGTGGATAAATTAGTTCAGAGTTTACTAAAAGTAAAAAGAATGTTTGTATAAGGAAAGCTGAAATGATAGATAAAGGGAAAATTGAACAGGATATAATATATCGTCTTAAAACAGTCTTTGATCCTGAGATACCGGTTGATATTTATGAATTAGGTTTAATATATGAAATTAAAATAGATGATGAAGGGAACACATATATAAAAATGACATTAACTTCGCCTGCATGTCCGGTGGCAGAAAGTCTCCCCGCAGAAGTAAAATCAAAGGTGAAAACTGTAAAAGATATTAAGGATGTGTATATAGATTTGGTTTTCGAACCGACATGGAATATGGATATGATGAGCGAAGAAGCCAAACTCGAATTAGGATTTTTATAAAACATTAGAAAGGAAAAAAAATGTACAATATAAATATAAAACCACCAATATATGATCCGGAGGCAGTACAGCCGATGCGTGACGAGTTATTATATGTTGGGTTTAAGGAATTAACTACACCGCAAATGGTATCGGATATCTTAGCACCAAAAAGTAATGAAACAGTTTTGGTTCTGATCAATTCAGTATGTGGTTGTGCGGCTGGCTCTGCTCGACCGGGGGTTGCATTATCATTACAAAACGCAATTATTCCAGATAAATTGGCTACAATATTCGCAGGTCAGGATAGAGATTCATTAGATTTATTTCGCGAAAAATATCTTACGGGTGTTGCTCCATCTTCGCCGTTTATAGCATTATTCAAAGATGGCGAACCGATTTTCCTAATGCCTAGATATGGGATAGAGGGAAGAAGTGCTGAAGAGATTTCTGCAGACTTGGTAGCTGAATATGACAAATTTTGCAAGGGTGTTGGACCTTCAATTTCGCCGGAAAAATATGCTAAACTAGAATATTTTATTTCATGCGGATCAAAAATTCCATTGAATGAAGAATGAAATTTAGTGCACAAGAAGAATATGGTTTAAGGTGTTTAATCAGGATTGGTAAGTATTTCAAAGTGAAGAAATCGCTTACCATTCCTGAAATAAGCAACTACGAAGGGATTTCTCAGCATAATGTTGGGAAAATATTACGCGTTTTAAGATTAGGTGGTTTCCTTGATAGTGAGAGAGGGCAATTAGGAGGATATACTCTTTCGGCTTCTCCCGAAAAAATAAGAATAATAGATGTACTCAATGTGCTCGGCGGGAGATTATATGATGATTCTTTTTGCCAAAGTCATACCGGAATGAATGAGATATGCACGAACACTACCGAGTGCTCGGTTCGTTCTTTATGGAAAATTATTCAGGATTCTGTTGATAATGTTTTAGTCCATTTGACTTTACAAGACTTACTGGGAACTGAAGATAATGTATTCTCACTATTTGATGTTGCACCAAGTAACAATTCATCAAACTAAAATTTATTACAATTGATTATCATTTTTGATAGTTAAGGGATAAAATTATACTTTACATATTATATTTCAAAAAATTATCTTACCTTATAAAAATCAGGACTCAATATGAGAAAAATTATTCTTGCTCTTATATTCCTCTCTGTTATAGTATTTGTTAGTACAGGATGTTCATGCAATTGCGGAGATAAAGAAACATTGAAAGGAATGGTCGTTGTAATTGGTAATGATCCATTCACTAAACCTGCACTTAAATTAGATGACGGAACTATCTTTATTATTGAAGGAAGTGAAGAGATTGTTTCGGAACTGCTTAATAATCAGGGTGTAAAATATGCAGTTACATTGGGTACTTTTAGAGATGGACCTGACGGTAAAATTTTAGTTGTAGAACAAGCAGAGAAATTAGACAATGAAAAGGGGATTAAATGAAAAGTAGAATATTTATAGCAATTATATTTCTATTTACTGTATCTATATCAGCGCAGAAATTAAACGTAAATCTAACTTCAGAAAATGGTTATCAATCGACTGAAAATAAATACAAAGTTGATGTAAATTTTAAATTAGATAAATTAATCGATGCAATCGAGGCGAATTTATTAAAACATCCTGAATTGAATAAAATTCAGAGCAGTACGAATGCAGATGGATGGGGTTTTGCAGTTGGAAGCCAAAAAGAATGGTTCGCAATTAATCATACAGATGATTCATATTATAAAGTTCCTGCAACATGCAGAGGCATAGGTCAGAATTGCTATATCTTTGTTGAAGATGCACAATGGGGCAGTAGAGTAAATCAATCATCAATAAATGCATTTATTGAAGCATTCGATAATAAAGTTCCTGCGAATAACGGAAAAGGTATATATCAGAATGATGTAGAAACATTTGGAGCCCCACCGGACAGAGATAATGATCCTAGAATTGTTATTCTTTTATTAGATATAAAAGATGGATATACTGGTTCAGGCGGATTTGTTGCCGGATATTTTTTCAGTGGCGATCAATATACTAAAGCTCAATTTGCTTCTAGCAATGAGGCAGAGATATTCTATATTGATGCAAATCCTTGGGACTTAACAAAAGAGCAAGACCAGGAAAATGCAAGTTCCACACTAGCACATGAATTTCAGCATATGATTCATTACAACTATTATCAGAGACAAGAAACTTTTTTTAATGAAGCATTTTCACTCGGTGCGGAATTTATAAATGGATTTCCAATTTATTCTCAGTATCGCTATGCCGGAGAACCGAACCATTACTTGTTAGATTGGAGAAGTGATGGTGCTAATAGTATAGTTTTAACAGATTATTCAAGAGGAGCACGGTTCGCACTTTATCTATATGAACAATTTGGTGCAGAATTTTTCAAAAAATTCCTTGAGACAAGACAATTTGCCGAAGGTGCAATGGATCTTGCTTTAAGTAGATTGGGGTCGTCGAGAAGGTTTTATGATATAGTTCAAGATTTCTTCATTGCAAACGTTGCTAATAAGTATAATGTAAATAATAAGTATGGTTATGCATATAGCAGTAAATATAATGACTTAGCTATTCCGCGTAAATTCAATTTCCTTAATTCAAAAACAGGAAGATTAGAAGGTTCAGTATATAATTTTGGAGTAGAATATTATCGTTTTGTCGGCTCAAAAAGTTATACCGTATCTTTCGATAAAATGGGTACTAATGCATTAATGTTAAAGGCAATAAAAATAGGTCCGAATAATGTTGAGATCGAGGATGTACCTGCAATTGAAGGGCAAAAGGTTACACTTAATTCAAACCAGAATGAATTAATTTTAGCAGTTATGAGAATAACAAATAGAGCAGCGACAATAGGCAATCCTGGTCCATTTTCATTTGGGTTAAATGTTGAAGGCGATGTTTCGAATACTGTTTTTCCATTCTCTTATGATGATACAGAGCCGACAGGTGTTTTGCCATTAGCTGATGGTGATTCCGTAGCCGTAGTATTTCCGGGTATTCCAGGTGCGAGATTAGATTCTGTAAAACTTGCTTTAAGACAGACAGGGACTATAAGAGGAGTTATATCAAATTATAGCGGTGTTCTTAGACCCAATGTTTCTAAGGGTCAATTAGCTACTTTTTCCATTAATCCAACTACTCGTCCTGAAAGTCCTTATCCGATTCCGTGGACGAATTGGTTTAAGGTTGATCTAAGATCAAAGAATATAGATGCTTCAAAGAGTTTTGTAGTTATGCTTCCAGTTCTGGGAGAATATAACGGGAATGGCACAGGAGCAAATAGAGTGATGGTTACTGCATCACCAATTCCACCTAATGCGATTAGCTATACAAGTGCTACTTATACAAATGGAACTGCAGGTAACACTTGGTATCATTCAACCGCAGGTGATGATAAAATTTATACCTATTTGATAAAAGCATATGTTAGCACAGGTGTAACAGATGTAAAAGAAGAAATATTGGAGTTGTTACCAGAAACTTTTGCATTGGAACAGAACTATCCAAATCCATTTAATCCTGAAACTACAATCAGATTTTCATTACCAAACAGTGGAAATGTATCGATGAAAGTATATGACATACTCGGTAAAGAAGTAGCTACATTAGTAAATAAGGAGATGGAATCAGGTGTTTATAGTGTGAGGTGGGATGGTAAAGATAATTTTGGTAATGGACTAGCGAGCGGAATTTATGTTTATTCTGTGCAAGCAGAAGGAGTACAAATTTCTAAGAAAATGATTCTAATGAAATAGCGACAAATATTGCCTCTAAAGTGGTTAAATTATTAAAATGATAGAGGCATCTATAAAAGAGGTATCAAAGAATATACAAAATATTATATTAAAAAACCGGAGTAAACTCCGGTTTTTTAATAATAAATCGTCAAAAAGTGAAAATTTTTCGTACAAGTACGATATATTTTTATGATAATAACTATTACATTGCTAATTGATTCTAGTAATTTAGTTAAAAAAATTAGCAGAACAGACAGATGCTAAAGTGATATTAATCGGTTGAGAAATCGAGGGCTTTCAAGCTGGTTATGAAAAACTAAACGTACGAGTCTGTAAAAAATAAGCCCCGTTCTATGAACGGGGCTTTGTTTAAGTAGCAAAAATCCGACCTTTTCTGCTCTAAATCCGGTATTAAGTATAATTATTAGACTCAGAAACTAACCATTCATTATATTATTACTAGAATCACTAATTCCAAATTATAACGGTTAAACGGATCATTTTTATTTCGTAAAGAGTTTTTGTAGTTCCTTAAATTCTCTTTCCTTCCAAGAACCTTTATGATAAGCATAACCTGCAATTAATGGCATAGCGAGAGTTGCTTCGGAATAGACCATCTGCTCATAGGTTGTTTCTACCTTACCCCAAGAAGAAGCTTCTTTAAGAGTGGAGCTTGAAAGAGCACCATCTCTAACGTCAGCTACTGTAATTTGAATAGCGTATTTATGCATAGGAGCATCATCTGTTAAAATTTCAGCTGCAACAACTATATCTTGAGTGAAGTTTTTAGGAACACCACCACCGATCATAAAAATACCTGTTTCTTTATTGTGAAGTTTAATTTGAGTTAATTCAAGAAAATCTTTTCCTGAATCGAAAGAAACATGTTTATCGGGATTATTATGTTGATGAACAACGATGCCGAATCCGGCTGAGCAATCAGAAAATGCAGGTACAAAAAGAGGAACATTATTTTTATATGCGGCATAAATTACAGAATCGTCAACTTTAGGACCACCATTCTCTTCAAGATATTTACCAAAATGCCATAGGATTTCTCGTGAAGAATATGGACGGGGTTCTAAGCTATTAAAAATCTTTTCAGTGGTATCATCGCAAATTCTAAGTTCATCTTCATCTATAAAGGTATCATAGATTCTATCTATATGAAGATCACGCATAACGTTATCATCAACGAATGGAGTTCCGATATAATGTTTAAACCCTAGAGCTTCAAAAAAATCTTGGTCAACCATTAAAGCACCGGTAGATACAACAGCGTCAACCATTTTATTTTCAATAAGATCATGAACAATTTTTTTAAGACCTGCACTAAAGATACTACCTGCAAGTGTAAGTATAACGGCGCATTCTTTGTCTTTGAGCATCATATCATAAATTTTAGCAGCACGATTTAAGTCGCGGGCACTGAAAGCCATTTTTTCCATAGCATCAACTAAAGGCACAACATTATGTTCTTTAATATCGAAATGCTGAATTACATCTTTTAAGTAATCACTTTTTTTCGTCATTATATTTTCCTTCCTATTAAATTTGATACAAAAAATAAATATAAATATTCTTTATATAAAATAAAATTTTCTTATTTTAGTAGAAAATAGCGCATGATTGACAAAACCCTAAAGTATATAAGAATAAAGTAACTCAATAAAAACGAGATAACTTGTTTATTTACATAGCGGAAATCTTGACATTTATTAGGGATTAAAATATATTTCGTTTCTTTGTAATAAAAAGTGTTCCCTTTGGAGGAGAAGTAAAGTTGAAACAAGAAAAAATAACACGATTCTATAAGCCGGAAGAAGC